>NZ_CP038439.1:1068125-1413750 GCF_004683865.2 Paracoccus liaowanqingii
CGGTTCAGGCGCAGGATTGCGTCGGCGATGGTCATCAGCAGGGTGCGGTTCACGCCCGCGCCGACCTCGTCCAGAAACACGATCTTGGCGTCGACCATCATCGTGCGGCCCAGTTCCAGCAGCTTCTTCTGCCCGCCCGACAGGTTGCCGGCCTTCTCGTGCGTCAGGTGGCGGATGGTCAGGAAGTCCAGCACCTCGTCGGCCATGCGCCTCAGCTCGGCCTCTTCGCGCTCGATCCGGCCGCGCTGGAACCAGGTCTTCCAGATCGTCTCGCCGGCCTGTGCGCCCGGCACCATCATCAGGTTCTCGCGCACCGTCATCGAGCCGAACTCGTGCGCCATCTGGAAGGTGCGCAGCAGGCCCTTGTGAAACAGCGTGTGCGGCGGCAGGCCGGTGATGTCCTGCCCGTCCATGATCACGCGGCCCGAGGTGGGGGGCAGCACGCCCGCGATCACGTTGAACAGCGTCGACTTGCCCGCGCCATTGGGGCCGATCAGCCCGGTGATCGAGCCGGTCTCGATGGTCAGGCTGGCGCCGTCGACGGCGCGGAAGCCGCCGAAATGCCTGTGAAGGTCCTCGACCCTGATCATGCTTCTACGTCCCTGTCTTCACATTCGGGGTGAAGATGTGCCTGCGAGAGGCTGTTATGAATTTGCAAAAACAGCCCGGTGCGCGATCGCGCCCCGGGCTGTCCGCCGTCAGACGGGATCAGCGATAGCCGACCACCTCCAGCTTGCCGTCGGTGATCTGGACCTCGCGATAGCTGCCGGCGGATTCGCCGCCGCCCACCATCTCGACCGCCGTGGCGCCGACATAGTCGACATCGCCACCCTCGGCGATGATCTCCAGCGCGCGGGCCAGCTGGCCGGGCAGGATCTCCTCGCCGGGCGCGTTGGACACCTCCATGATGCTGTCCTTGTAGGTCGCCGGATCCGACGAGCCCGACTTGGCCATCGCCAGCAGGATCAGCGCCGCCGCGTCATAGGCCTCGGCGGAGAAGGCGCCGGTACCGTCGAAGCCCGCCTCTTCGGCCATGGCCAGATAAGCGTCGCGGCCCGGGCCTTCGGCAGCCGGGTTCTGGCCGAAGCTGCCCTCGATCTCGGACCCGAAATTGGCCTCCAGCGCGTTGCCGACCATGCCGTCGGGGAAGACGAAGGTCTCGAAGGCGCCGGTGTCCAGCGAGGCGCGGACCACGCCCGAGCCGCCCTGATCGACATAGCCCGCCACCACCAGCGCCTCGCCACCGGCGGCCGCCAGTGCGGCGACCTCGGCCGAATAGTCGGCCTTGCCGTCGTCATGCGCGCTGTTCACGGTCACGCTGCCGCCGGCTTCCTGGAAGGCCGCCTGGAAGCTGTCGGCCAAGCCCTTGCCATAGTCGTTGTTGGTATAGGTGACGGCCACGCTGGTGATGCCGCGGTCGGACAGGATGTCCGCCATCACCTGCCCCTGGCGCGCGTCCGAGGGCGAGGTGCGGAAGAACAGCCCGTCATCCTCGATGGTCGACAGCGCCGGCGAGGTGGCCGAGGGCGAGATCATCACCACGCCGTTGGCCTTGGCGACGTTCTCCAGCGAGGCGATCGTCTCGCCCGAGCACATGCCGCCGATGATGCCCTTGACGCCTTCCGAGGCGATCAGGCGCTCGACCGTGGCGGTCGCGGCGGCGGCGTCGATGCAGGTCGAATCGCCGGTGACGGCGGTGACGGTCGACCCGTCCAGCAGCAGGCCCGAATCGGTGACTTCCTTCATCGCCAGCTCGGCGCCCTGCTGCATGGCGGGGGCCATCGATTCCAGCGGACCGGTGAAGCCGAGCGAGATGCCCAGCTTGATCTCCTCGGCACCGGCGGCACCGGCCATCAATGCGCCGGCGGCGGTCGCAAGAAGAAGATTTTTCATTTGGTTGTCTCCCAGTTGGAACATTGTCCTGCGCGTCAGGGTAGAAGTAGGTTTCCGAAAAAGGAAGGGTGAACTGGTCCGCCGCGCGTCCCCGGGCGCCACGTCAAGGGCGTGGCTCAGCGCCAGCCGAGCCGCTCGTCGCGCCGCCGGGTGCGGCCCGCAAGACGCCCCAGCAGCGCCGCCAGCATCCAGCCCAGGGCAAAGCCGATCCCCGCCGCGATCAGCCCCGACGAGGTCAGGGGCAGGGCGGGCCGGAAATCGGTCCAGGTGGCGCGCAGCGTGTCGGCGTCGCGCAGCCGGTGGGGCAGGACCATCCGTTCCAGAGGCCCGGCCAGGCGCAGCATCGCCAGATCGGCCTGCGCCCGGTCCAGCCGCCCGAAGGCGCGCAGCATGTCGGCGCGGTGGCCGTCGCGGAAGGCGCTGCCCGACAGGTCGGCCAGCGCCTCGTCGCGCGTCATGTCGGCGCGGGCGGCGCTGGCGTCGAAATCCTGCGCCACCAGCGTCAGCGCATCGACCTGTCCGCCAAGCCGCTGCACATAATGGTCCGAAAACGCCGGGAACTGCGACAGCAGCGCGGCTGCAACCGCCGCCAGCGCCAGTCGCAGCAGCCCGATCACCGGTCCTGGACCGTCAGGCCCAGCATCGGCTGATAGATCTGCGCCACCCGGTGGATCGCGTCGGCGGGGGACAGTTCCTCGGACTGGCCGGTGCGGCGGCAGGTCAACTCGACCTTGTTGTTGGTCAGGCCGCGGGGCCCCACGGTGATGCGCCACGGCAGGCCGATCAGGTCCATCGAGGCGAACTTCGCGCCCGCCCGCTCGTCCCGGTCGTCATAGAGCGGATCCAGCCCGCGATGCTGCAACTCGGCATAGATCGCCTGGCAGGCGCTGTCGGTCGAATTGTCGCCTTGCTTGAGGTTCACGATGCCCACATGGAAGGGCGTCACGCCCTCGGGCCAGATGATGCCCTTATCGTCGTGGTTGGCCTCGATGATCGCGCCCAGCAGGCGGCTGACGCCGATGCCGTGGCTGCCCATGTGGACCGGCACCTGGGTGCTGTCCGAGGTGCGCACGGTCGCGCCCATCGCCTCGGAATACTTGGTGCCGAAGTAGAAGATCTGCCCCACCTCGATGCCGCGCGCGGTGCGGCGCCGCTCTTCGGGGATCTGGTCGAAGACCTCCTGGTCGTGGGTCTCGTCTGTGCGGGCATAGCGCGAGGTGAACTCCTCCAGCACCGCCTGGCATTCGGCCACGTCGTCATAGTCGATCTGGCGGTCGCCGAAGGTCAGGTCGGTGATCTGGCTGTCATAGAAGACCTCGGATTCGCCGGTCTCGGCCAGCACCAGGAACTCGTGCGTGTAGTCGCCGCCGATCGGGCCGCCATCGGCGCGCATCGGGATGGCCTGCAACCCCATGCGCTCGTAGCTGCGCAGATAGCTGACCAGATGCCGGTTGTAGGCATGCAGCGCGTCTTCCTTGGTCAGGTCGAAGTTGTAGCCGTCCTTCATCAGGAACTCGCGGCCGCGCATCACGCCGAAGCGGGGGCGGATCTCGTCGCGGAACTTCCACTGGATGTGGTACAGCGTCAGCGGCAGGTCCTTGTAGCTGTTCACATGCGCGCGGAAGATGTCGGTGATCATCTCCTCGTTGGTGGGACCATAGAGCAGGTCGCGTTTGTGGCGGTCGGTGACGCGCAGCATCTCCTCGCCGTAATCGTCATAGCGGCCGGATTCGCGCCACAGGTCGGCGGGCTGCAGCGTGGGCATCAGCATGGGGATATGGCCCGCGCGCTGCTGCTCCTCGTGCACGATCTGCTCGATGCGTTTCAGCACCTTGAAGCCCAGGGGCAGCCAGGAATAGATCCCCGCCGCCTGCTGCTTGATCATGCCCGCGCGCAGCATCAGGCGGTGGCTGACGATCTGCGCCTCCTTGGGGTCTTCCTTCAGCACGGGCAGGAAATATCGCGACAGGCGCATGGTCGAAGTCCTTCGAAACGGTTTGGGCAGCGTTACCGGATCGGCCCGGCCTTGCCAAGCATGGCGCTTGCAACCGGCGTGCGGGGACGGCACATTCGCCGCAGTTTTCAGGGCAAAGGTCGAACGATGCGCATTCCCGTACGCAAGCAGGTCATGTGGTGGGGGATCGCGGCCTTCACCCTGGCGCTGACCCTGTGGCTGCTGGGCCAGGCGGTGCTGCCCTTCATCCTGGGCGCCGGGATCGCCTATCTGCTGGACCCCGTCGCCGACCGGCTGGAGCGGGCGGGCCTGTCGCGCACCCTGTCGGTGGTGGTGATCACCTTCGCCGTCGTGCTGGCCTTCGTGGCCGTCATGCTGCTGGTCGTGCCGATCCTGCTGCGCCAGGCCACCGCCCTGGTCGAGACCGCGCCGCAGATGCTGGAACAGGGCCGGTTGTTCTTCGACACCCGCTTTCCCGACCTGATCCCGCAGGGCGCCGGGCTGCAGCAGACGCTTGTCGACCTGCAGGCCGCGGTGGGCGAGCAGGCGGGGCGGCTGGCCTCGACCGTGCTGGGGTCGGTGACGGGCGTGCTGGGCGGGATCGCGCTTCTGGTCATCGTGCCGGTGGTGGCCTTCTACCTGCTCTTGGACTGGGACAACATGGTCGAGGCGGTGGACCGCTACCTGCCGCGCGAACACGCGGGCACCATCCGCCAGCTGGCCTCCGAGATCGACGACGCGCTGTCGGGCTTCCTGCGCGGGCAGGCGGTGGTCATCGCGATCCTGGGGACCTGGTACGCCCTGGGGCTGATGTTCGTGGGCCTGCCCTTCGGCTTCTTCATCGGGATCATGGCGGCGGTCCTGTCCTTCATCCCCTATGTGGGCGTGCTGATCGGCGGGGCCACGGCCATCGGCGTGGCGCTGTTCAGCTTCTGGGGCGATCCGCTGTGGATCGGGGCGGTCGTGGCGATCTTCGCCATCGGCCAGATCGTCGAGGGCAACTATCTGCAGCCCAAGATCGTGGGCGGCCATGTCGGCCTGCATCCGGTCTGGCTGCTGCTGGCGCTGTCGGTCTTCGGCACGCTCTTCGGCTTCGTGGGCCTGGTCATGGCGGTGCCGATGGCGGCGGCGCTTGGCGTGCTGGCGCGCTTCCTGATCGCGCGCTACCGGGACAGCTCGCTCTTCACCGGGCAGGCGGTGCCGGACGAGCCCGCCCAGCCCCTGCTGGTCGAGATGGTGCCCACCGGCACCGTGGCCGACCGCCTGCGGGCCGCGCGCATGGCCTCGGACCGGGTGCGCAGCCAGCAGCAGATCGACGCCATGCAGGAAGACCTGACCCGCCGGGACGCCGAAGGGTAGGGCCGCGTGACGACCGCCTTTCCCCTCTCTCGGCAACTGACGCTGGACCTGACCACGCCGCCCGCCCATGCGCGGGCGGATTTCCTGCCCGCGCCCGCCAATCACGCGGCATTGGCGGCGCTGGAACGCCCGCAGGACTGGCCGCAGGGGCGGATGCTGCTGATCGGCCCCGAGGGGTCGGGCAAGTCCCATCTGGCGGCCTTCTGGGCGGCCGAGAACGGCGCGCGCCGCATCACCGCCGCCGCCCTGCGCCCCGACGGGGCCGATCTGCTGGCGGCCGAGGGCGGCGCGGTGGTGGTCGAGGATGCCGACCATGCGGGCTTTGCGGCGGGCGCGGAACAGGCGCTGTTCCACCTGTGGAACCTCTGCGGGCCGCGCGAATGCCTGCTGCTGCTGACCGCGCGCACGCCGCCGCGCGATTGGGGGCTGGTGCTGCCCGACCTGCGGTCCCGGATGGACGCGATGCCGCAGGTGCGCTTGGGCTCTCCGGACGAGGCGCTGCTGGCCGCCGTGCTGGTCAAGCTGTTCGCCGACCGCCAGCTGGCCGTGCCCGCCGGGCTGATCGACTGGCTGGTGCTGCACATGGACCGCGACCTGGGCCTGGCGCGGCGCCTGGTGGCGGCGATGGACCTGGCCGCGATGGCGCGGCAGGGCCCGGTGACGCGCCGCATCGCCGCCGACCTGCTGGACAAGCTGACCGAGGCTGACGCATGATCGCGCCATTGCCCGATGCCGGAACACCATGACCCAAGCCGACTTCCTCCGCACGCCCTTTCCCGATGCCAAGCCCCTGCCCGGAGGGACGCCCGAAGGCCCCGCCCGGTTCTTCAACCGGGAACTGTCCTGGCTGTCCTTCAACTGGCGCGTCCTGGACGAGGCGCGCAATCCGCGCGTGCCGCTGCTGGAACGCCTGCGCTTCGTGTCGATCAGCGCCACCAACCTGGACGAGTTCTACAGCGTCCGCGTGGCGGGTCTGCGCGAATTGCTGCGCGAGGGCAGCACCACGCCGTCCGATGACGGGCTGACGCCCGCCGAGCAGCTGGCCCTGATCAACGCCGATGCGCGGCGCCTGATGGGCGCGCAGCAGGGCGTCTGGACCGCCCTGCGCCGCGAGATGGAACAGGCCGGCATCGTCATCCTGTCCCGCCAGCGCCTGACCCGCGCCGAAGAGGAGTTCCTGCGCGACCATTTCCAGAACCTGGTCTTTCCGGTCCTCTCGCCGCTGGCCATCGACCCGGCGCATCCCTTTCCCTTCATCCCGAACCTGGGCTTTTCGCTGGCGCTGGAGCTGGCGCGGGAAACCGACGGGCGCCAGATGCAGGCGCTGCTGCCGATCCCCGCGCAGCTGCCGCGCTTCGTGCCCCTGCCGGGCGGCCAGCGCTTCCTGCGGCTGGAGGATCTGCTGCTGATGCACCTGTCCAGCCTGTTCCCGGGCTATCGCGACGTGGGCCATTGCAGCTTCCGCGTGCTGCGCGACAGCGATCTGGAGGTCGAGGAAGAGGCCGAGGATCTGGTCCGCGAGTTCGAGACCGCCCTGAAACGCCGCCGCCGGGGCAGCGTCATCCGGCTGAAGATCACCGGCGGCGCGCCCGACCGCCTGCGCCGCCTGATCATGGACGAGCTGGAGGTCAGCGCCGACGAGGTGATCGAGGTCGAGGGCCTTCTGGGCATGGCCGACCTGGCCGAGCTGGTCCTGGACAGCCGCCGCGACCTGCTGTGGCCCGCCTTCGTGCCGCGCGTGCCGGAACGGGTGCAGGACCATGACGGGGACATGTTCTCGGCCATCCGGCAAAAGGACATGCTGCTGCACCACCCCTACGAGACCTTCGACATGGTGGTGCGCTATCTGGCGCAGGCGGCGCGCGATCCCGACGTGCTGGCGATCAAGCAGACGCTGTACCGCACCAGCCGCGACAGCCCCATCGTCGACGCGCTCTGCGAGGCGGCCGAGGCGGGGAAATCCGTCACCGCGCTGGTCGAACTGAAAGCCCGCTTCGACGAGGCCGCCAACATCCGCCAGTCGCGCCGTCTGGAACGTGCGGGGGCGCATGTCGTCTACGGCTTCGTCAACTACAAGACCCATGCCAAGATCAGCACCATCGTGCGCCGCGAGGGCGAGGGGCTGGTAACCTATACCCATTACGGCACCGGCAACTATCACCCGATCACCGCGCGCATCTATACCGACCTGTCGCTGTTCACCTGCAACCCGGCCCTGGGGCGCGACGCGACCAAGGTCTTCAACTATCTGTCGGGCTATGTGCAGCCCGCGGGGCTGGAGAACCTGTCGATCTCGCCCATCGACCTGAAGACGCGGCTTCTGGACCTGATCGGGCGCGAGGCGGAATATGCCCGCCAGGGCCGCCCCGGCGCGATCTGGGCCAAGATGAACTCGCTGATCGAGAAGGACGTGATCGAGGCGCTGTATGCCGCCAGCGCGGCGGGCGTCAAGATCAGCCTGATCATCCGCGGCATCTGCGGAATCCGTCCGGGCATCAAGGGCTTGTCCGAGAATATTCGCGTGAAGTCGATCGTCGGGCGTTATCTGGAACACAGCCGGATCGTGTGCTTCGGTTCGGGCCACGGGCTGCCCTCGGCCAAAGCGCGGGTGTTCATCAGCTCGGCCGACTGGATGGACCGCAACCTGAACCGCCGGGTGGAAACGCTGGTCGAATGCGTCAACGACACGGTCAAGGCGCAGATCGTCAATCAGGTCATGTCCGCCAACATGGCCGACGAGGCGCAAAGCTGGCTGTTGCAGCCGGATGGGCGTTTCCTGCGTTACCTTCCCGAAGGCCGGGATGATCTGTTCAATTGTCATCGCTTTTTCATGGAAAACCCCTCCCTGTCCGGGCGGGGAACGGCAGGCGCGCGCGATGTGCCGGCGCTGACCCATTCAGCGGATTGACGGTTGGCCCCATTGGGGGCCATCAACCCATGACCTCAGGCAAGGGATATCAAGATGAACGGGGTGCGAACCACCAGCGGCCGGATGATCGATCCCTTCGGGCCCAAGTTCCGCAAGCTGCCCAAGCGGGCGCTGAGCCGGCTTGGTGTCGTCGATGTCGGATCGAACTCGATCCGGCTGGTCGTCTTCGACGGGGCGGCCCGATCGCCCGCGTATTTCTACAACGAGAAGGTGATGGCGGGGCTGGGGCAGGACATGGCCCGGACCGGCAAGCTGAACCCCAAGGGGATCGAGCGGGGCTTTTCCGCGCTGGTCCGCTTTGCGGCCCTGGCCCGGGCGATGAAGATCGAACCGCTGACCTGCGTGGCCACCGCCGCCGTGCGCGAGGCCGAGGACGGCCCCGAGTTCCAGCGCCGGGTCGAGAAGGAAACCGGCCTCAAGCTGCACGTCATCGACGGCGAGGAAGAGGCACGGCTGTCCGCGCAGGGCGTGCTGTTGGGTTGGCCCGATGCCAGGGGACTTGTCTGCGATATCGGCGGCAACTCGATGGAGCTGGCCGAGGTCGCGGACGGCAAGGTCGGGCGGCGCGTGACCTCTCAGCTGGGGCCGTTCCGGCTGCAGCAGATCCCGCCCGAACAGCTGGCCGATCATATCGCAGGCGTGCTGCGCGGGTTGGCCGATCAGATCGGGACGGATCACGACCGCATCTATCTGGTCGGCGGATCGTGGCGCGCCATCGCCCGGCTGGATATGGAGCGCAGCGCCTATCCCATGACGGTGCTGCACGAATATCGCATGACCCCCGAGGCGGTCGGCAAGACCGTCGACTGGATCGGCCAGCACGACCTGAACGCGCTGCGGGCGACGGTCGGCATCTCGGCCTCGCGGATCGAGCTGGTGCCCTTGGCGGCCCAGGTTCTGTCCCAGATGATCGAGGTCTTCGGCCCGGCGGAGCTGGCCGTGTCCAGCTATGGCATCCGCGAGGGGCTGCTGTACGAGCACATGTCCACGACCCTGCGCAAGCGCGACCCGCTGCTGGAGGCCGCGCGCTTCACCGAAAAGCAGATGGCCCGCCTGCCGGGCTTCGGCAAGAAGCTGTACCAGTTCCTGCTGCCGCTGTTTCCCGACCTGCCCCCCGAACGCGACCGGCTGATGCGGGCGGCCTGCCTGCTGCATGACACCGCGTGGCGGGCGCATCCCGATTACCGGGCCGAGGCCTGCTTCGACAATGTCACCCGCGCCAACATGGCCGCGCTGAGCCACTCCGAGCGCATCTATCTGGGGCTGGCCCTGCTGCATCGGTATCGCAACAGCCGCGCGCAGTCGCAGATGGCGCCTCTGTTCGCGCTGCTGGACGAGGCGCAGATCCTGGAGGCCGAGATCCTGGGCAAGGCGATGCGCTTCGGCGCGATGTTCGCCACCGACGATCCCTCGGACGCCGCCAGCCTCAAGCTGATCCCGGGCGAGGCGGTCGAACTGCGCCTGACCGCGACGGGCCGCAACCTGATGGGCGAGGTCGCGCTGTCGCGGTTCCAGTCGCTGTGCAAGTCGATGGGGGTCGAGGGCGTGCTGCGCTAGGCCGGTCCGCCACCGAAATGGGAAGGGGCGCCCGTGACGGGGCGCCCTTTTTCATGTCCCGACGCAGGCCAGCCCCGGCCAGGGGCCGCGCCACGGGCCCGCGCCATGGAAAAAGGGCGCCCGGTGGGGCGCCCTTTTCCGTCGGTCCTGCAAGGGGCAGGGGGATGATTACATCATGCCGCCCATGCCGCCCATGTCGGGCATGCCGCCACCGCCGCCTTGGCCTTTCGGCTCGGGCTTGTCGGCGATCATGGCTTCGGTCGTGATCAGCAGGCCGGCAACCGAGGCTGCATCCTCCAGCGCGGTGCGGACGACCTTCGCGGGGTCGATCACGCCGAACTTGAACATGTCGCCATATTCTTCGGTCTGGGCGTTGAAGCCGAAGGTCTTGTCGGTCGACTCGCGGACCTTGCCGGCCACGACGGCGCCGTCGACGCCCGCGTTCTCGGCGATCTGGCGCATCGGCGCTTCCAGGGCACGGCGCACGATGGCGATGCCTGCGTTCTGGTCGCTGTTCTCGCCGGTCAGGCCTTCCAGGACCTTGCCGCCCTGAACCAGAGCCACGCCGCCGCCGACGACAACGCCTTCCTGGACAGCTGCACGGGTCGCGTTCAGCGCGTCATCGACGCGGTCCTTGCGCTCCTTGACTTCGATCTCGGACATACCGCCGACGCGGATGACTGCGACGCCGCCGGCCAGCTTGGCCACGCGCTCCTGCAGCTTTTCCTTGTCGTAGTCCGAGGTGGTTTCCTCGATCTGCTGACGGATCTGGGACACGCGTGCCTCGATCTCGGACTTCTCACCGGCGCCGTCGACGATGGTGGTGTTGTCCTTGTTGATCGTGATCTTCTTGGCACGGCCCAGCATGTCGATGCCGACATTCTCCAGCTTCATGCCCAGGTCTTCGCTGATGACCTGACCGCCGGTCAGGATCGCAATGTCCTGCAGCATCGCCTTGCGACGATCGCCGAAGCCCGGAGCCTTGACGGCCGCGATCTTCAGGCCGCCGCGCAGCTTGTTGACGACCAGCGTGGCCAGGGCCTCGCCTTCGACGTCTTCCGAGATGATGACCAGCGGCTTGCCCGACTGGATCACGGCTTCCAGCAGAGGAACCATCGGCTGCAGTGAGGACAGCTTCTTCTCGTGCAGCAGGATATAGGCGTCTTCCAGATCCGCGATCATCTTGTCGGGATTGGTGACGAAGTAGGGCGACAGGTAGCCGCGGTCGAACTGCATGCCTTCGACGACTTCGACCTCGGTCTCCATCCCCTTGTTCTCTTCGACGGTGATGACACCCTCGTTGCCGACCTTCTGCATCGCATCGGCGATGAAGCGGCCGATCAGCGCTTCGCCATTGGCCGAGATCGTGCCGACCTGGGCGACTTCGTCGCTGTCGGTGACGGGACGCGAGGCGGCCTTGATGGCTTCCACGACCTTCGTGGTGGCCAGATCGATGCCGCGCTTCAGATCCATCGGGTTCATGCCGGCCGCAACGGCCTTCATGCCCTCTTTGACGATGGCCTGAGCCAGCACGGTGGCGGTGGTGGTGCCGTCGCCCGCTTCGTCATTGGTGCGCGAAGCGACTTCGCGGACCATCTGGGCGCCCATGTTCTCGAACTTGTCGGACAGCTCGATTTCCTTGGCGACCGTCACACCGTCTTTGGTGATGCGCGGGGCGCCGAAGGATTTGTCGATGACCACGTTGCGGCCCTTGGGACCAAGCGTGACCTTGACGGCATCGGCCAGGATGTTGACGCCTTTCAGCATGCGATCGCGCGCGTCGGTGCTGAACTTGACTTCTTTGGCAGCCATTATGAGTCTCCTAGATTCTGGGGGGAAGGATGGAACAGTCCGGGGATCAGTTGATCACGCCCAGGATGTCGCTTTCCTTCATGATCAGCAGCTCTTCGCCGTCGATCGTGACTTCGGTGCCCGACCATTTGCCGAACAGGACGCGGTCGCCTGCCTTGACGGAGGGAGCGATCAGCTCGCCCGAGTCCTTGCGCGCGCCTTCGCCGGTCGAGATGATCTCGCCTTCGGCGGGCTTTTCCTTGGCGTTGTCCGGGATGATCAGACCGCCCTTGGTCTTCTCTTCGCCTTGGACGCGGCGGACCAGCACGCGGTCATGCAGGGGTGTGAAAGCCATGATAGAACACTCCGATATTTCAGGTTGCAGTGTTTCGTTGTTGGCACTCACCGACTGCGAGTGCCAATGGCGGTGATCTAGGCAAATCCGGCGCCCGTGTCAACAGCCGTGATGCCCCCGCCGGGCTGGATTCCGCCCGCCGGACGTGACAGCCTGTGGGGGACGCCGACCGATAAGGACCTGATCCCCCATGCGAATGACGATTTCCGCCGCCCTGTTCGTGCTGGCGGGTCAGCCGGTCTGGGCCGCCTGTGACGGGCAGAACCTGTTCGACACCATGCCCCCCGACCGCGCCGCCGCCATCGAGGCCGCGACCGAGGGCGTGCCCTATCGGCGGGGCCTTCTGTTCGAGGCGCGGCGCGACGATCAGCGCATCATCCTGGCCGGAACCTACCATTTTGCCGATTCGCGCCATCAGGCGATGGTCGACCGGTTGCGCCCCCTGATCGCCGAGGCGGACGCGCTGTTCGTCGAGGCCGGCCCCGAGGAGGAGGCGCGTCTGGCCGAGGCGCTGACCCGCGATCCGACGCTGATGGTCAATCCCGACGGCCCGACCCTGCCCGAACGGCTGTCCGCGCCGGAATGGCAGGCGCTGGCGCAGGCCATGTCGGATCGCGGCACGCCGGCGGTGATCGCCGCCAAGATGCGGCCTTGGTACGTGGCGATGATGCTGGGCGTGTCGCCTTGCATGGTGCGCACCATGGCCGAGACGGGCGATGCGGGCGGGCTGGACCATCTTCTGGTCGCCGAGGCCGAGGCGGCCGGCACTCCTATCCGCCCGCTGGAGCCGTGGGACACGATCTTCGGCCTCTTCGAGGGGCTGACCCCGCAGCAGGAACTGGACATGATCCGCGCGGGCCTGCCGGCAGCAGGCTATGCCGACGATTATGCGGTGACGCTGACGGACGCCTATTTCGATGGCGACGTGTGGAAGATCTGGGAGTTCGGCCGCTTCGACGCCATCGCCAATTCGGGGCTGTCGCGGGCCGAGGTGGATCGCCAGATGAGCTTTGCCCAGACCCGGCTGATGGATGACCGCAACCGCGCCTGGATCGCGCCGCTGACGCGCGGCGCCGTCGAGGCCGCGTCCGAGGGGCAGGGGATCGTCGCGGCGTTCGGCGCATTGCACCTGCCCGGCGCGGCGGGGGTGCTGGCCCTGCTGGAGGCCGAGGGCTTCGACATTAACAGGCTGGACTGAGGCCTACTGCCCGTTCAGCACGCCCAGGGCGTGGGCGCGGCCCTGCTTCTGATAGGTGATGCGGCTGTCGCTGATCTCGCTGATCGTGCCGCCATTGATGCGGTCGCCGATCCGCAGCGTCAGCACGCGCCCGTTCGACAGGCGCACCAGCGCCCGGCTGGCCCGGCCCGCGCCGATGGTGCCGATGATCTGGGTGCTGCTTAGCTGGATGCCGTCCTTGACGGTGGCGCTGGCGGCGGCATTGCCGATGGCGTTGCGGGGCACCGCGGCGACCACGTCGGGCTCGGCATCGACCTCGGGCGGCTGGTAGCGCTGGTTGCGCGACGCGGCGCGCTGCTGTTCGGCCTCGGCCTGGGCCCGCGCGCGGGCCTCGGCGGCCGCCCGGGCCTGCGCATCGGCGCGCGCATCGGCGGCGGCCTGCGATCGGGCGCGGGCCTCCGCCTGGGCCTGCAGCGCGTCGTCCTGGCGGCGCTGTTCGGCGATGGCGGCCTGCGAATTCTGGGCGGCGACCGCGGCGGCGGCGGCGGCCTGCGCCTCGGCCGCGGCGCGCAGATCCGAGGCCGAGGGCGTCAGCGCGGCGGCGACCGGTGCGGCAGAGGCCATCATGGAATTGACCGCCGCGCCCGCAGCGCCTGCCGCGCGGCGGGGCGGAACCTGCGACGAGGTCAGCGCCGTCAGGGCGACCGCCCCGGGCGTGGCCGTGCTGCTGCCGATGGCCGATGCGATGGCCTGTTCGACCGCCGCCCCCGACACGCGGTTCGGCGCGGCCTGGCCACCGGGCCTGCCGGCCGGACGGGCCGAGCGCAGGATGCCGACCGTGGGCCCCGCCGTCACGGCCGGGGCGGGGCTGGCGGCGGCGGGCGGCGAGACGACATCGGCCGCGATGCTGGCGCGGGCCGCGGGGCGGGGCCGGGCCACCATGTCCTGCGCCGCGCGCTGCGTGGGCGCTGCCACGGAGGTCGGCTTGCGCATCGGACGGGCATCGGCCAGCTGGAAGACCGCCCCCCGCTCGGCCCCGGTCAGGGGCGCATTGCCCGCCTGTGCGGTGCGCAGGTCACGACGCTGCCGGGTCTTGGCATCGACATCGGAGACGGAGGCCATGTCCGCCTGCAAGACCTGCCGCCCTGCCGTCCGGTCGTACCCGGAAAGCGGCGCGGGCCCCGCGAAGGCCATGCTCAGATCGCGCATCTGCCGGGTCACCTGATCCTGCTCGGCTTGGGTCAGGCGGCGCAGCTGATCGTCCTCGGCCACGCTGCCTTCGTCCAGCTGGGACAGGTTGTCGGGCCTTGCGGGCGGACGCGAGGTCGATTCGACCGGGGTCGCGGCTGGTGCCGGGGCAGGGGTCGGGGCAGCGGTGGACGCCGGGGCCGCGCTGGCGGCCGGAGGCCGGACGCTGTCGGGACGCGCTGCAGGCGCGGCCGCCGTGGGCGTGGTGGCGGGCGGTGCTTCAGGCGTCGTGTCGGCAGGCTGGGCCGTACCGGTCTGGGCCGCCGCAGGCTGCTGCGCTGCCGTGGGACGGGACCGGGGACGGGTGGGGGCGACGGGTGCGGGCGCGGCCTGCTGCTGCGCCTCGAAGGGCAGCGGGCTGTCGGGCACCGTGGGACGGCTGTCCGGAGCCGCAGGCTGCGCCGCCGCCGCCGGGGCCGACCGGGGCGGACGCACGGAACTGGCCAGCGTGCCGGAGGGGTCGGCGGCGACAGGCGGCGTCGCGGGCGCAGGGACCGGCGGCGTCGCGGGCGCGGCGGGGGGCGGGGTGGCAGCGGCCGTGTCCGCAGCCGTGGCGGGTGCATCCGCGGCAGGGCCGTCCTCCGCCGGAACGAAGTCCGATGCGGGAGCGGTCGTCGAGGACGCAGGCGCGGTGGCCGAGGCTGTCCCTGTCGCGGCACCGGCCTCGGGAAGACCCGCGGCCGAGGCGGCCGCCGTCGCGGCCACGCTGGCCGCCTCGGGGGTCAGACCGGACGTCGCCTCGGTCGGGGCCGTGCCCAATGCCTCGGCCAGCGCGCGGTCCAGCGCGTCCGGCTCGGTCGCGGGTGCCTCGGCAGGGGCCACAGGCTCCGGCGCAGGTGCGGCACCCTCGGGCAGGGCATCGGATGCCTCGGACGGGGGCACTTCGCCCGCCGTTTCGGGCAGGGCCGGCGCCACCTCCGGCGCAGGATCCACCGGGACCGCCGGTTGCGCGACAGGCGCCTCGGCCACAGGAGCTTCCACCGGAACCTCGGTCACCGGCGCCTCGGCCACCGGCGCATCCGCCACCACGGTCTCCTCAGACGTCGGACGGCCCAGGACCAGCAGCGCCAGGACCAGCACCACCACCAGCCCGCCCAACATCACCGGCAGCCGCCCGGGATCCAGCGCCCGCAGGCGGTCGGCCCATCCGGGCGTCGGGGCGGGGGCGGTGGCATCGGCCTCGCGCTGCGCCTTGGCGGTCGCGGCACGCTGATGGACGGCCTCGGCCCGGGGCGACAGCCGGTTGGCGGTGAGGGGCCCGCCATGCCGGATGACGGCCCCGGTCCCGCCCTCGGCGGCGGGGATGTCGTCATCCGCCACGACATCGGCGGCACCCTCCGGCGCGGCGGCCGAAGCCACAGCCATGTCCGACGGCATCCCTGCCGCCACATGCGGCGTGATGCGCGAGACGGCGGGCGGCGCGGCCGCAGCCGGCGCGGCCCCCGCCTCGACCTCGATCACCGGGGCGGTGACGCGGGCCTGCATCAGGTCGGGTTCGCTGAAGGGGCGGCGGTTGAACTGTTCCTGCGCCAGGCGGGTCGGCCCGAAATCGGGCTGCCCCTCGAAACGCTCATCCCCCGGCCGGGCCTGGAAGCCCGAGGGGCGGAACCCCTGGGCGCGGGCGAAATCCTCGGCCTCGTCCAGCGTGCGGCGGGCCACGGCGGCCACGCGCAGCGTCTCGATGTCGCCATTGGCGGCGGGGCACCAGTCGAAGGCCAGATCCTCGGCCCGGTAGGGCGACGAGGCCTCCAGCGCGCGGGCGATGGTGGCGGCCGTGTCGGACCCGAAGGGCACCGTCAGCACCGTGTACAGGATCTGGTCGTCGGGGATCACCAGGACGGTGTCCAACTCGCCGGCCTGGCCGCCGGCCTCCTTGCGCAGGGCATTGAGCACCGAGGCCAGGTCGCCGCCGGCAAAGCGGGCCTGGCCGAGCGGCTGCCATTCGGGGCCGTCGCGACATTCCAGTTGCACGGCCTCCTGGGTGAAGCTCATGGCGAATTCCGGGGGCGCGGCATGCTGATTCATGGATATGTTCACTGCTCGGTTTGCATGGTGCGATGCGTGCGCACCATGTCGTTGGCCTCGGCCCCATCTCTACCGCAAATTGTGGAACGTGGAAAGAAGATCTGCCACATCTGTGATCGGAATGCGTGCAAAAGGGCTGTCCACCGCACGCGGCCCAAGGCATCAAAAGGCACGCCTGATGCGTGATCAGAAAGGATCCCCGATGCGACCGACCCTTCGTGCCCCCCATGCCCGCCGCCTGGCCCTGACCGCCGCGCTGGCCGCGCTGGCCGCGCTGACCGCCGGTCCCGGCCTGGCCGCGCCGATGGCCTGCGGCCCTGCCGGCCCCTCGCGCATGACCGTCACGGGCGAGGGCCAGTCCCGCACCGCCCCCGATATGGCCAGCATCCAGCTGGGCGTGACCACCCAGGCCGACAGCGCAGCCGAGGCGATGTCGCAGAACAGCGAGCGCCAGCGCGCGGTGATCGAGGCGCTGACCGGCCAGGGGATCGACGCGGCGCAGATCCAGACATCGGGCCTGACCCTGAACCCGCTGATGCAGTACGGCGAGGACCAGGCCCCCACCGTGACGGGCTATCAGGCCAGCAACATGGTCACCGTCCGCGTCTCGGATCTGCCGGCCCTGGGCGAGGTGCTGGACGCGATCGTGGGGGCCGGCGCCAACGAGATCAACGGCATCACCTTCACCCGCGAGGACGGCGCCTCGGCCGAGGATGACGCCCGCCGCGACGCGGTCGCCGACGCGCAGCGCAAGGCGCAGGTGCTGGCCGAGGCCGCAGGCGTCGAGCTGGGCCCGCTGATGACCCTGCGCGACATGGCCACCGGCGGCGGCGGTCCGCGCCCGATGATGCGGATGGAGGCGGCGATGGCCGACAGCACCCCCGTCCAGCCCGGCGAGGTCGAGACCACCGCCCAGGTCGAGGTCGAATACGCGCTGGCGGGCGAGGGCGCCTGCGCCCCGATGCCCTCCTATGGCCGCCACCATGGCGGACCTTCCGATGGACCCCACGGCGGACCCCAGGGCGGACCCGCGCCCGCCCCGGTCCACCCCCCGATGCCGGGCGACGGCGCCCCCGCCGCCGATGAACCCATCGTCCCGGGCATCGTCGAGCCGCTCCCCGAGGCCCCGGCCAACTGACCCCCGGACCGGAGCCCCGGCTCCGGTCCCGACCACCCTCGACCTCTTCTTCACGAAAATATCCCGGGGGGAGTCCGCAGGACGGGGGGCGGCGCCCCCCTTCCGACCCGGTCTACCGCCCCTGACGCCGGGCCATGAAGGCCAGCTTCTCGAACAGCGCCACGTCCTGCTCGTTCTTCAGCAGCGCTCCGTGCAGCCGCGGCAGCATGGTGGCGGGATCGCGGGTCAGGTCCTCGGGTGCCAGATCCTCGGCCAGGATCAGCTTCAGCCAGTCCAGGAACTCGCTGGTCGAGGGCTTCTTCTTCAGACCCGGCACCTCGCGCAGCGCCACGAACTGCGACAGCGCGGCGTCCAGCAGGCGCGGCTTCAGGCCGGGGTGATGGACCTCGACGATGGCCTTCAGCGTCTCGGCATCGGGAAAGCGGATGTAGTGGAAGAAGCAGCGCCGCAGGAAGGCGTCGGGCAGCTCCTTCTCGTTGTTCGAGGTGATGATCACGACCGGACGGTGGGTGGCGTGGACGGTCTCACCGGTCTCGTAGACATGGAACTCCATCCGGTCCAGTTCCTGCAGCAGGTCGTTGGGGAACTCGATATCGGCCTTGTCCACCTCGTCGATCAGCAGCACCACCCGTTCGGGCGCGGCGAAGGCCTGCCACAGCTTGCCCTTGCGGATGTAGTTGGCGACATCGGACACCCGCGCATCGCCCAGCTGGCTGTCGCGCAACCGGCTGACCGCGTCGTATTCGTACAGGCCCTGCTGCGCCTTGGTGGTCGACTTCACATGCCATTCCAGGATCGGCATGCCCAGGCTGGCGGCGACCTGCCGGGCCAGCTCGGTCTTGCCGGTGCCGGGCTCGCCCTTGACCAGCAGCGGTCGCTGCAACGTGATGGCCGCATTCACCGCCAGGGCCAGGTCGGGGGGCGCCACATAGCGGTCTGTCCCGGTGAATTGCATGGAAACTCTCCTTCTGGCCAAGGTGCTTGGCCGCGATGGCCCGCGCGGGCGGGCAGATTTGCACGCCGCGCATGATTACCGCGCGCAACCCTAGTGACAAGCGCTACGCCATACTTTAAGGGGGCGCGCAAGGTGCCGGTAAATTAGCTCCGCCCGGCGCTGCCGGAGGACGTATGAAAGCCCAGACCTTCCTTCCCCAGGATTATCGCCCCGCCGAGGACGAGCCCTTCATGAACGAGCGTCAGCTCGAATATTTCCGGCGCAAGCTGGAAGCCTGGAAGCAGGAATTGCTGGACCAGTCGGCCGAGACGCTGGAAGGCCTGCAGGACAGCGCCCGTGCGGTGCCCGACCTGGCCGACCGCGCCAGCGAGGAAACCGACCGCGCGCTGGAACTGCGCACTCGCGACCGCCAGCGCAAGCTGGTCAGCAAGATCGACTCCGCGCTGCGCCGGATCGAGACGGGCGATTTCGGCTATTGCGAGATGACGGGCGAGCCCATCAGCCTGCGCCGCCTTGACGCCCGGCCCATCGCCACCATGACGCTGGAGGCGCAGGAGCGTCACGAGCGCAAGGAGCGCGTCCATCGCGACGACTGACCCCGGACGCCCTTCGCGACATGCGCCCGGGCGCATCCCTGCCGTGACGGGCGCCCTCGAAGGTCGCCCCGCGACCGTGATCGGCGCGGGCATCGGCGGCCTGACCGCCGCGCTGGCCCTGGCGCGGCGCGGGGCGCGCGTCACCCTCCTCGAACGCGCTCCGACGATCGCCGAGGTGGGGGCGGGCATCCAGCTGTCGGCCAATGCGGTGCGGGTGTTCGACGCGCTCGGCCTGGGTCCCGCCGTCGATGCGGCCAGCCTGAGGAACCGCGCGGTCCAGCTCAACGACGCGCAAGGTCGCCGCGTGCTGCGCATGGACCTGGCCGCGCACCGGCCCGAGGCCCGCTTCCTGCTGATCCACCGCGCCCGTCTGATCGACCTGCTGGCCCGGGCCGCCCTCGATGCCGGGGTCGATCTCCGCCTCGGGCAGGACATTGCGACGCCCCCCGACCTACCGCTGGTCATCGGCGCGGATGGCGTCAGAAGCACGCTGCGCCGCGCGCTGAACGGCCCCGAGACCCCCTTCTTCACCGGCCAGACCGCGTGGCGCGCGCTCCTCCCCGAGGCTGCGGATGCCCCGCCCGAGGCGCAGGTCTTCATGGGCCCGGGCCGCCATCTGGTCAGCTATCCTCTGGCGGGCGGGTTGCGCAATCTGGTGGCGGTCGTCGAGCGCGCCGACTGGCAGGACGAGGGCTGGTCCCATCCCGGCGACCCCACGGACCTGCGCGCGGCCTTCGCAGGCTTCGCAGGCCCGGTGCCCGGCTGGCTGGCGGCGGTGGACCGGGTCCATCTCTGGGGCCTCTTCCGCCACCCGGTCGCCGCCCGCTGGCATGACGACCGCCGCGCGATCCTGGGCGACGCCGCCCATCCGACCCTGCCGTTCCTGGCCCAGGGCGCGGGCATGGCGATCGAGGATGCCTGGGTGCTGGCCGCCTGCCTCGACGCGGGTTCCGACCAGCCCGCAGCCCTTGCCCGCTATCAGGCCCTGCGCCAGCCGCGCGTCACCCGCATCACCGATGCCGCCACCGCCAATGCCCGCAACTATCACTTCAAGGGCCCGATGCGCCTCGCCGCCCATACCGTGCTGCGCCTGGCCGACCGCCTCGCCCCCGGCCTGATGCCCGGCCGCTTCGACTGGCTCTACGACCACGATCCCGTCTCGGCCACCCCCTGAGGCCGGAACCGCCCGGCCCAAGGCACACACGGCCCCGGCACCTCCTTCATCTTGGCAGAAATATCCCGGGGGGCGCGGGGGGCTGGCCCCCCGCTGTCGCGGGACGCGCCTGTCGGGCCGTCGCGGGACGCGATCAGGCCGCCTGTTCGACCGCTGCCACGATGCCGTCGACCACCTCGCGCAGGACATGCTCGTCCTCTGCCTCAGCCATCACCCGGATCAGCGGCTCGGTGCCCGACTTGCGGATCAGGACCCGGCCCGTCCCGGCCAGGCGCGCCTCGGCCTCGGCGATCACGCGGCGGACCGGCTCGGCGGCCAGGGGATCGGCGCCGGCGGCATAGCGGACGTTCTTCAGCATCTGCGGCACCGGCTCGAACTGGGCGACCAGGTCGCTGGCGGGCAGGCCGGTCTCGGCCATCGCGCCCAGCACCTGCATGGCCGCCACCAGCCCGTCGCCGGTGGTGGCATAGTCGGTCATCACGA
Organism: Paracoccus liaowanqingii; assembly: GCF_004683865.2. NCBI lineage: Bacteria > Pseudomonadati > Pseudomonadota > Alphaproteobacteria > Rhodobacterales > Paracoccaceae > Paracoccus > Paracoccus liaowanqingii. Next base: position 1,088,760 of record NZ_CP038439.1, read on the forward strand.
TATGGCCCGACTGCTCGCCGCCCAGGTTGAAGCCGCCCTCGCGCATGCGCTCGACCACATAGCGGTCGCCCACGCGGGTGCGTTCCAGCCGCAGCCCCTTGGCGGCCATGAAATGCTCCAGCCCCAGGTTGGACATGACGGTGGCGACCAGCGCCCCGCCCTTCAGTCGGCCCTGCGCGGCCCACCGGCCCGCCAGTAGCGCCATGATCTGGTCGCCATCCGCCACGCGGCCGGTCTGGTCCACGATCACCACCCGGTCGGCGTCCCCGTCCAGGCTGATGCCCAGATGCGCGCCATGGGCCCGCACCGCCTCGGCGCAGGCCTGCGGATGGGTGCTGCCCACGCCGTCGTTGATGTTGAAGCCGTCGGGCTTCACGCCAAGCGGGATCACCTCGGCGCCCAGTTCCCACAGCACGTCGGGGGCGGCGCGATAGGCCGCGCCATGCGCGCAGTCCAGCACCACCTTCAGCCCGTCCAGCCGCAGCCCCGAGGGCAGCGTCGTCTTGGCGTATTCCATGTAGCGCCCGCGCCCGTCGTCGATGCGCTTGGCGCGGCCGATATTGGCGGGCTGGGCGGGGGCGACCTCTCCCGCGACGATGGCCTCGATCTCGGCCTCGGCCTCGTCGGACAGCTTGAAGCCGTCGGGGCCGAAGAACTTGATGCCGTTATCCTCGGCCGGGTTGTGGCTGGCCGAGATCATGATCCCCAGATCGGCCCGCATGGACCGGGTCAGGAACCCCACCGCGGGCGTGGGCACCGGGCCCAGCAGCAGCACGTTCATGCCCGTGCTGGTCAGCCCGGCGGTCAGCGCGTTCTCCAGCATGTAGCCCGACAGGCGCGTGTCCTTGCCGATCACCACCCGGTGGCGGTTGCGCCCGTCGCGGCGAAAGTACCGCCCCGCGGCGGCACCGAGGCGCAGCGCCATCTCGGCGGTCATGGGATGGGTGTTGGCGCGTCCGCGCACCCCGTCGGTCCCGAAAAGCTTCCTGCTCATGTCCCCGTCTTTCCTTGTTCGTCGTTCAGGGCGGCGATCAGGCGCAGCCCTTGTGCATGCTCGGCCACGTCATGGACGCGGTGGATCTGGACCCCCTGCGCCACCGCCGAGACGGTCAGCGCCAGCGTCCCGGGCATCCGGTCGCCGGGCGCCTCGGCGCCCCCGATCGTGCCGATGAAGCGCTTGCGCGACAGGCCCAGCAGGATCGGGCAGCCCAGCCCATGATAGACCGAGATGCGCCGCAGGATCGCCAGATTATGCGTCATCGTCTTGCCGAATCCGATGCCCGGATCGATCACGATCCGCTGCGCGGGAATGCCCGCCGCCCGCGCGCGCGCGATGCGGGCCTCCAGCGCGTCGTAGACGTCCAGCAGCACGTCGCCATAGCGGGGATCGTCCTGCATCGTCTGGGGCAGGCCCTGCGCGTGCATCAGGCAGACCGGCACGCCCGCCTGCGCCACCAGCCCGGGCAGGTCGGGGTCGAAATCGAAGCCCGACACGTCGTTGACCATGCCCGCGCCCGCCGCCAGCGCGGCTTGGGCGACGGCGGCCTTGCGGGTGTCCACCGACAGGGGGGCCTGGCCCGCCATGGCGGAAAGGGTCGGCAGGATGCGCGCGATCTCCTCGGCCTCAGGGACCTGCGCGGCGCCGGGACGGGTCGATTCGCCACCCACGTCCAAGAGGTCGGCGCCTGCCTGAAGCAATGCGCGGGCCTGCTCGGAGGGGACGTAATGCCCGCCATCGGAAAAGCTGTCGGGCGTGGCGTTCACGATCCCCATCAGGCGCGGGCGATCCAGCGGCAGGCCCAGCAGCGGCGGGCGGGGCGCGGTCAGGGCGGCGACGACCTCGTCGGGGGCGCGGTCCACCACCTGCGGGGGCTGGCCGCGCTGCAGACGCTCGAACAGGGTGAAGCCCGTCCAGCCCCCGGCCAGCCGCCAGCGGGCGGCGCCGGTCTGCGGGATCGGGCGATAATAGATGCGGTCGGACATGGCCATCAGCGTGCGGGCAGGCGGGCCAGGGTCAGCGTCAGACCCTCGGGCAGCGGGGGCAGGGGGACCGCCTCGGGCCGCATGAAGTCCACGCGATGCGCGCCGATCCGACGGGCCAGCCACAGCGCCAGGCTGTCGGGGGTCTCGCCCGCTGCAGGGGCGTCGGCGGCCAGGCGCGCGGGCGCCCAGACCACCGGCCGACCGGCCTGACTGGCGGCGTCCAGTTCGGTCCGCGTCTCGGCGACCTCCAGGTTTAGCTCTCCGGCCAGCGCCCAGGCCGCCTGATCCAGCGCCAGCAGCGCGATGCGCCGGGCATGGGGACCGTCCGAGCGCGCGGGGGCATCGCCCGGCAGCACCACGACCGCTCCCTGCGGGGCGGGTGCGCCGGGGCCGTGGACCAGGATCGCCACGCGGGCCGCCGCGCCCGAGGCGGGCACGCGGCCCTGGTGGCGGGTGATCGACACGCCAAGCGCGCCGGGGACGAGGTCCAGCTTCTCGACGGTGACGTGGATGCAGGCGGCACGGGGATGGGCCAGGACCTCGGCGGCGATGCGCTCGGCCAGGGTCTCGACCAGGTTGTAGCGCTGGTCGGCCAGGGCGGTCGCCACGGCCTGGGTCAGCACGTCATAGGACAGAATCAGGTCCACATGATCGTCGCTGCCCGCCACCGTGTCGCGTAGCTCGACGCTCAGGTTGAAGCGCAGGCGCTGGTCATGACCGCGTTCGGACTGGAAGGCGCCGATCTCGGCCGAAAGGACGTGATCGCGCAGAAAGATGCGGTCGGGATGTTCCATGCCTGCCATTCACAGCAAATCCGCGGCGCGGGCAAGTCCCGCACGCTGCCTCAGTTCGAGGCGACGCGCTGGTTGCCGCGATAGAAGATGTGGCGGCCGATCTGGACGGTGCGCTGGAAGCGGTGCGACCAGGCGGGGCGCACGGCGGGCGTGTGGAAATAGGTGGCGCCGCCGGTCAGGGCACGGGGCGCGCCCGACAGCGCGGCCTGAGCGATGTCGCGGGCGCGCAGGTAGGCGCCCTTGTTGCGGATCGGCTTGGCGCCACCGATCGTGTAGCTGAACTGGCTGGGCTGGTTGATCACGCCGCAGACGGTGCCCGGGAAAGCGCCGCTGTCGACACGGTTCAGGATGACCTCGGCCACGGCGGCCTGGCCCTGGCGTCCCTCGCCGCGCGCCTCGTGATACAGGGCCTCGGCCATGCATTCCAGATCGGCGCCCGAATAGCTGGCGCGGGTGCTGGCCAGATGAAGTTGCTCGATCGGCGCGTCGGGCGAAATTTCCACTTTCGCCGGCTCGGCACCGGTGTATAGAAGCGGCGTCGGGCGGGCGTGGGTCGCGGCCGCCTGCAAGGTGCCCAAGAGGACCGCGTCGGACGAAAACAGCGATCCGTTCCCCCTGCGGTGGCGATGGTCGAGGTCAAGGGGACGGCGATGGCGGCACATAAGGTCACGTGCGCCAGCCGGTGAAGCAGCTTGGGCATGGATCGTCCTATAACAGGGCACCCGTTGACGGGGCATTAAGGCCCGGCGACAGGAAGCAGACCGTCATGCCGGGCGGTCTGACGATGTGATTAGGATTTTCGACATGGCCCCGGCTATCCCCGTTCCCGGTAACGGGGCGTTCAGGACGAATTCGGGGCTATTTGGGCAGGTATCCGCTGCATCATCGCCGCGCTATTGGCGGGTTCCGGCGCAAACGCCGGAATAGGTCCGAACTGTCCCAATAAAAACAGCAACTTGCGGTTGAGGACTCAGGGATCGACGCGACCCTGATCCATGCGAATCGCCGATTGGGCCGCCGCCAGCCGCGCCACCGGCACCCGGAAGGGCGAGCAGGACACGTAATCCAGCCCCGCCTTGTGGCAGAAGGCGATGGATTCCGGGTTGCCGCCATGCTCGCCGCAGACGCTCAGCGTGATGCCGGGCTTGTGGGCGCGGGCGCGCTGGACGCCGATCAGCAACAACTCGCCCACCCCGTCCTGATCCAGGACGTGGAACGGATCCTCGGCATAGACGCCCTGTCCGACATAGGTGCCCATGAAGCGGCCCGCGTCGTCGCGCGACAGGCCGTAGGTCATCTGCGTCAGGTCGTTCGTGCCGAAGGACAGGAAGGTGCATTGCCCGGCGATGTCGCCCGCCCGCAGCGCGGCGCGCGGCGTCTCGACCATGACGCCCAAGCGATAGGTGAAATCGGTGCGCGTCTGGTTGCGGACAGCCGCCGCGACGGCATCGATGCGGGTCTTGACCAGCTCGACCTCGCGCATGGCGCTGACCAGCGGGATCATGATCTCGGGGACGACGGGATCGCCCTTGCGGCTGGCCTCGACCGTGGCCTCGAAGATGGCGCGGGCCTGCATGTCATAGATCTCGGGGACGGTGATCCCCAAGCGGACGCCGCGCATGCCCAGCATCGGATTGAACTCGGTCAGCGCCTCGACGCGGCGGGTGACGTCGGACAGGGGCAGGTCCAGCGATTCGGCCAGCTCGCGCAGCCCCTCGCGGTCGTGCGGCAGGAATTCGTGCAGCGGCGGATCGAAGAGGCGGATGGTGACGGGCAGGCCGGCCATGATCTCGAACAGGCGGGTGAAATCCTGGCGCTGCATGGGCAGGATGCGGTCCAGCGACAGGCGCCGGTCCTCGGGGCTGTCGGCGAAGATCATCTCGCGCATGGCGGGCAGGCGTTCGCCGTCGAAGAACATGTGCTCGGTCCGGCAGAGCCCGATCCCCTGCGCCTGGAAGCGGCGCGCGGTGATCGCGTCCTCGGGCGTGTCGGCATTGGCGCGCACGCCCAGGCCCCCCGCATCCGCCGCCCAGTCCATCAGCTGGGTGAAGGCGTCGTCCAGCGCCGGGGGCAGCAGCACGGCGGCCCCCGCCAGCACCTCGCCTGAGGAGCCGTCGATGGTGATCTCGTCGCCCTCGCGCAGCATCCGCGTGCCCGCGCGCAGGGTGCGGGCACGGGCGTCGATGCTGATCGCGCTGGCCCCCACGATGCAGGGCAGGCCCAGGCCCCGCGCGATGACGGCGGCATGGCTGGTGGTGCCGCCCCGTTCCGTCAGCACGCCGACCGAGGCATGCATGCCGCGGATGTCCTCGGGGATGGTCTCGCGCCGGACCAGGATGCAGGGCTCGCCGCGGGCATGGGCGGATTGCGCGGCGGCGGCGGAAAAGACGATGCGGCCGGTCGCGGCGCCGGGGCTGGCATCGATGCCGCGCGCGATCACGTCGCGGGGCGCGCGCGGATCGACCTGATGGTGCAGCAGGTCGGCCAGGGCGCGGGGCTCGACCCGCATCAGCGCCTCGTTCGGGGGGATGATGCCGTCGCGCGCCAAGCTGACCGCGATGCGCACGCTGGCGCGGCTGCCGCGCGCGACGCGGTCGGCGTCGATGACGCTGATCTGTCCGCCGGTCACGACGAACTCGATCTGCATCTCCTCGCGCAGGCGCTCGCGGGCGGCGATCCCGAAGCGGACCAGATCGGCAAAGATTTCGGGCGCGGTCTCCTCGAGCGAAGGGCCGCGGCTGTCGCGGGTCAGGTACAGCGTCTCGGCCCCGGTGCCGATGGTGGGGCCGTGGCGCTGGCCGCGGAACCGCCCCGTGACGCGCGGCGCGCCGGTGACCGGATCGATGAACTGGATCGTGCCCGAGCCGCAGATGCCCGGCCCCAGGGCCAGGGCCATCTCCTGCACGACCAGCCCCAGGGGCGCGTCGGGCGGGGCGCCCTTGGCCTGGCGCAGCAGCCGGGCGGTCGGGCCGTCCCAGGCCCGCGCCATGCTGCGCAGCACCTCGGAGAGCTGCTCGGCGGGATCCTGGGGGAAAGGCTGGTCCATCTCGTCGCGATAGCAGCGCAGCGCGCCCGCCAGCGCGTCGGGGCCGTCCTGGGTGAACATGTCGGGGTCCAGCCGCGCGATGTGGATCGCATAGCTCTGGACGAAGGACAGATAGACCGCATCGGCATTTGCCCGGCCGATCCGGCCCGCCAGCTTGTCGTGCAGCGCATCGTTGATGCCGACGTTCAGCACCGTCCCCGGCCCGCCCCATTCGGGCATCACCGCCGAGGGGCGCACGCTGACCAGCCCGCTGCCGTCGAAGATCGGCGACAGTTCCGCAGGCGGGGGGCGCCGTCCCTGCGCGATCATCCGCACGTTGTCGCAGCCGATGGCAAAGCTGCTGGGCACCGGCAGCTCCATCCGGATCAGCCGTTGCAGGCACTTTGCCCGCCAGCCGTGCAGATCGCGCACGACCGGGGCCGAGGGTGTGATGCGGATGGCGGTGGGGGGCGGCGCGATGCTCATGACGGCTGCATCCTAGGGGCCATGCCAGTCCTGTCGCAAGCGCAATATGCGGCACTGCAGCACGGCGTCGCAGCGGGCGCCGTGCTGCAGTGCCGTGAACGAAAAAGGGGGCCGCAAGGGCCCCCTGTTCGTCGATCGTGCGGGGGCGTCAGCCCTCGGTGGCGTCGGCCTCGGCCTCGGCGGGCTCGTCGCCCGTCACGATCGTCACGCTCTGCATGACGTCGGGATCGGTGACCGAACCGTTCGTCGCGGCGTCGCCCTTCTTGATGCTGTCCAGCACCTCCCAGCCCTCGATCAGCTGGCCCACGACGGTGTATTCGCCGTCCAGGAACTGTGCGGGGGCCAGGTCGATGAAGAACTGGCTGTTGGCGCTGTTGGGGTCCATCGCGCGGGCCATGCCGACGGTGCCGCGATCGAACGAGGCGTCGCTGAACTCGGCCTCCAGATCGGGCAGGTCGGACCCGCCCATGCCGGCCATCGCGGTGTCGCCGTCCTGGCGGCCGTGCTCCACGTCGCCGGTCTGGGCCATGAAGCCGTCGATCACGCGGTGGAAGACGACCCCGTCATAGGCGCCGGATTCGGCCAGTTCGACCAGCCGGGCCACGTGGTTGGGGGCCAGGTCCTCGCGCAGGTCCAGCACGATGGTGCCCTTGGACGTGCCCTCGGCATCGGCGACCTCGATGACCATGTTCGGGCCGTCGGTGTCCTCGACCTGCGGGTTGGTGCCCTGCGCGAAGGCCGCGCCGGTGCCCAGCATCAGGACGGCGGGGATGAGGGCCAGATTACGCATCGGCGGCCACCTTGACGCTGATCATGCGGTCGGGATTCACCGGCGGCTCGCCGCGGGCGATCTTGTCCACATGCTCCATCCCCTCGATCACGCGGCCATAGACCGTGTACTGACCGTTCAGGAAATGGTTGTCCCCGAAGTTGATGAAGAACTGGCTGTTGGCGCTGTTGGGGTTCTGCGAGCGCGCCGCGCCCAGGGTGCCGCGGTCATGCGGCAGCTTGGAGAACTCGGCCGGCAGGTCCGGCATGTCCGACCCGCCCGTGCCGGCGCGGCCCGGGTTGTAGTCCTTTTCCATGTTGGCATTCGCCACGTCGCCGGTCTGGGCCATGAAGCCCTCGATCACGCGGTGGAAGGCCACGTTGTCATAGGCCCCGGCGCGGGCCAGGTCCTTCATGCGCGCGGCATGCTTGGGAGCGACATCGGTCAGCAGCTCGATGACGACGGGGCCGTCCTTCAGCGTGATGACGATGGTGTTTTCCGGGTCCTTGATCTCGGCCATGCGGCCCTCCTGTGGCTTGTTCGACCCCTGATCTAGGGGCTCGGGCGCCCAAGGGCAACGCGCGAAACCGTGACGCGCGGTTCACGGGGGATCGGGCGGGGGGCCGGCAAGGCTCCGCCCATCGGTGCGGTTGACGCCGCGGCTGCCATGCGGGACAAGCTTGCCAACCCCAAGCGGAAGGATGCGACATGGCCAGGTTCCACACCATCGACGACATGGATCTTGACGGAAAGGTGGTGCTGACCCGCGTGGACGTGAACGTTCCGGTCGAGAACGGGCAGGTCACCGACACGACCCGGATCGACAAGATCGTGCCGACGGTGAAGGACATCCAGGCCAAGGGCGGCATCCCCGTGCTGCTGGCCCATTTCGACCGCCCCAAGGGCCAGCGCGTGGACAGCATGAGCCTGCGCCAGATCCTGCCCGCGCTGGAGGCGGCCCTGGGCCAGCCGGTGGTCTTTTCCGACGATTGCATCGGCGGACCGGCCAAGCGCGTCGTGGCGGCGCTGCAGCCCGGCCAGGTCGCGCTGATGGAGAACACCCGCTTTCACGCGGGCGAGGAAAGCAACGACGCGACCTTCACCGCATCCTTGGCGGCGCTTGGCGGGGCCTATGTGAACGACGCATTTTCCGCGGCGCACCGGGCGCATGCCTCGACCGAGGGGCTGGCGCGGCTTCTGAACGCGGGCGCCGGGCGTCTGATGGAGGCCGAGCTGAAGGCGCTGGACGCCGCGCTTGGCGATCCGCAGCGCCCGGTGATGGCGGTCGTCGGCGGTGCCAAGGTGTCCAGCAAGCTGGACCTGCTGATGAACCTGATCGAGAAGGTGGACCACCTGGTGATCGGCGGCGGCATGGCCAACACCTTCCTGGTGGCGCAGGGCGTCGAGGTCGGCAAGTCGCTGGCCGAGCGCGACATGGCCGACACGGCCCGCGCGATCATGGACAAGGCGCAGGCGACCGGCTGCCGGATCCACCTGCCGGTCGACATCGTGGTGGCGCGCGAGTTCAAGGCGGGCGCCGCATCCGAGACTCTGCCGGTGGGCGACTGCCCGGCGGATGCGATGATCCTGGATGCGGGCCCCGCCACGGTCGAGGCGCTGCGCCAGGCGATGACCGCCTGCAAGACGCTGATCTGGAACGGCCCGCTTGGCGCCTTCGAGATCGAGCCCTTCGACGCCGCCACCAATGCCGCCGCGCGCGCCGCGGCCGAGCTGACAGCGCAGGGCGCGCTGGTCTCGGTCGCGGGCGGGGGCGACACGGTCTCGGCGCTGAACAAGGCGGGCGCGGCCGAGGGGTTCACCTTCATCTCGACCGCGGGCGGCGCCTTCCTGGAATGGATGGAGGGCAAGACCCTGCCCGGCGTCGCCGCGCTGCAGGCCGCCAAGCGCTGAGCGGTCCCGTCCCGCGTCGCCTTTCGGGTGGCGCGGGACGGAACGGTCGGTGTGGGGCACCCGTCCTGACCTTTGTGAGGATTTCGTTAGCGTAATCAGAATTGTGACCTTGGGCGGGCGTGCTATGCACGCGCGAAACCCAAGGAGAAGACCCCATGCAGATGACCGACACGGTGCGCCGCATCCTGGCCAAGTACGAGGGCGAGACGCCCGGCGTGAAGGCGCAGCTGGCGCGGATGCTGATGACCGGCAAGCTGGCCGGCACCGGCAAGATGATCATCCTGCCCGTCGACCAGGGCTTCGAGCACGGCCCGGCGCGCACCTTCGCCGCCAACCCGGCCGGATACGACCCGCATTACCATTACCAGCTGGCGATCGATGCCGGGCTGAACGCCTTCGCCGCCCCCCTGGGCATGATCGAGGCGGGCGCGGACACCTTCGCGGGCCAGATCCCGACGATCCTCAAGGTGAACAGCGCCAACAGCCTGATGTCGGACACGGCGGGCAAGAACCAGGCGATCACGGCATCCGTGGACGACGCGCTGCGGCTTGGCTGCGCGGCGGTGGGCTTCACCATCTATCCGGGCAGCGACATGGCCCTGGACATGTTCGAAGAGATCGTCGAGATGCGCAAGGAGGCCGCCGCCAAGGGCGTGGCGACCGTCATCTGGTCCTATCCGCGCGGCGAGGCGATCACCAAGGACGGCGAGACGGCGATCGACGTGGCCGCCTATGCCGCCCAGATCGCGGCGCTGATCGGCGCGCATATCATCAAGATCAAGCTGTCCACCGACCACCTGATGCTGCCCGAGGCCAAGAAGGTCTACGAGGAGAAGGGCATCGACATCTCGACCCAGGCCAAGCGCGTGGCGCATTGCATGCAGGCCAGCTTCGGCGGGCGCCGGATCGTCGTCTTCTCGGGCGGGGCGTCCAAGGGCGCGGATGCGGTCTTCGACGATGCGCGCGCGATCCGCGAGGGCGGCGGCAACGGCTCGATCATCGGCCGCAACAGCTTCCAGCGCTCGCGCGAGGATGCGCTGGAGATGCTGGGCAAGCTGGTCGAGATCTACAAGGCACCCTGAGGGGGCCGACGGTCGCGCCCCCGGTCCGGGGGCGCGGCACCGGGCCCGCGCGGGACGGGGGCCCTGCCGCCCCCGTTTCCCGTCACACCTCTTCGATGCGCAGCTCGACCGGGTCGCTGACCAGGACGCCGGTGCGGGGCAGGCCCTCGATGGCATAGTCGATCGCCTCGGGCATGGTCTTGTGGGTGACGACCAGGACCGGGACGCTGGCCGGGCTGTGCTGCCCGTACTGGCGCATCCGGTCGATCGAGATGCCCGCATCGCCCAGCACGGTGGCGACCTTGGCCAGCGCGCCCGGCTTGTCCTGCAGTTCCAGCCGCATGTAATAGGCGGCGGGCACGGCGGTGCGGGCGGGCTGGGCCGCGACCAGCCCGTTCGCGGGCTGGCCGAAGACCGGCAGGCGCACGCCGCGGGCGATCTCGACGATGTCGGACATCACCGCGCTGGCGGTCGGCCCCTCGCCCGCGCCGGCGCCGCGCAGGACGATCTGGCCGACGCTGTCGCCCTCGATCACCACCATGTTGGTGCCGCCGACCAGCTGCCCCAGGGGGCTGTCGGCGGGCACGAGGCAGGGCGCCATGCGCTGTTCCAGCCCGCGCGGGGTCATCTGCGCCACGCCCAGAAGCTTGATGCGATAGCCCATGTCGCGGGCGCGGTGGATGTCGTCGATGCTGACCCGCTCGATCCCCTCGATCTCGACCGCGTCGAAGCTGACCTGCGTGCCGAAGGCGATCGAGGACAGGATCGCCAGCTTGTGGCCCGCGTCGATCCCGCCCACGTCCAGCGTCGGATCGGCCTCCAGGTATCCCAGCTGGCGCGCCTCCTCGAAGACCGCCTCGTAGGGCAGGCCCGCGCTTTCCATGCGCGTCAGGATGTAGTTGCAGGTGCCGTTCATCACGCCCATGACGCGGGTGATGCGGTTGCCCGCCAGCGACTCCGTCATCGACTTGATGACCGGGATGCCGCCCGCCACCGCCGCCTCGAAGCGGATCACCCGGCCCAGGCCTTCGGCCAGTTCCGCCAGCGGCTGCCCGTGCAGCGCCAGCAGCGCCTTGTTGGCGGTCACCACGTCCTTGCCGGACCGCAGCGCGGTCTCGATGCTGTCGCGCGCGATGCCCGCGTCGCCGCCGATCAGCTCGATGAAGACATCCACGTCGGGGGCGGTGGCGACGGCCATCGGATCGTCCTCCCACCGGTACGAGGACAGGTCGGCGTCGCGGTTCTTCATCCGGTCGCGGGCGCTGACGGCGGTGATCGTCACCGCGCGGCCCGAGCGCATCGCCAGAAGGTCGGCATGACGCTGGATGATCTTGACGACACCGATCCCGACGGTGCCTAGCCCGGCAATGCCGAGGCGGAGGGGGGACGACATGGCAGCCTCTCATCCTTGATTTCGCGGGTGTTAGCCTGCCCGCGCGGCTGTTGCAACGCGCGATGCGCGGGCCTCAGGGGCCGTCGTCGTCCATGCCCGCCCATTGGCCCTCGATGCCGGTGGCGCGCATGATGCGCACGACCTGCCGGGCCGCCTGCAGGGTGCGGTCGCGGATGGCCGCCAGGTCGGCGGGGCCCATGTCGTCGGGATGGCGCTCGCCCCGGGTGTTGATGAAGGTCGGATGCCACAGGCCCGGCTGCGCGCCCGGCCGCCACGAGGCATGGCAGATCAGGTTGCGCAGCAGGCGCAGCTGCGGCAGCTCGCGCGACAGCGGGTCCAGCGCCTCGACATGGGCGCGCCGCGCCGTGGCCAGGAAGCTGTCGATCAGCGTGCCGAGCGAATCGTCGGCGATCTCCTCCATGCGCCTAAGCCAGGCGGCCAGGGCGCGGTCATCTGTCGTTTCGCCCAGGCTGTGGCGGGTCAGGGAAAAGATCGCCCGCTTCAGCGCCTCTTCCAGAAAGCCGAAGGCCGCGACCGCATGGCCAAGCGCCGCAGCCATCTCGTCGGGCAGGCGGTCGGGCGCGCGGGGCAGGGCCATGGCCCTAGTCGTGCCAGAGCCGCGCCACCCACGAGGTCGGGCGCACATAGTGCCGCAGATGCTTCAGCGGCGCCTCGCGACGGTCGCCGGTGAACAGCGCGCGCAGATGCGCCAGGGGCGGGCGGACCGGGTCGGCCTCGTCCCACCGGCCCGCGATGGCGTCGGGCGGGTTCAGGCTGCCCGGGAACATGACGATGCGGGTGCCGCGCGGAATGCGGGGTTCGCGCAGGTAGTTCAGCGGAAAGACCGGCACGCAGTGGAACCGGAAATGCGCCAGCCAGCCGCGCGGCCAGAACTTGACCCCGCCCGGCGCGTTGCGCGTCACGAAGCGCTGCTCGTAGCGGTACTGGTCGGCTACGCCCTGCGGATCGGCGGCGAAGATCTGCTGCAGGGGCGCCAGCTTGCCCACCCGCATCCGGTAGACCGAGGTCTGGCCCATCTTCTCCAGCGGCGTGTTCGGGTTGCGGCCCAGCACCGTGTCGTCGGGATCGCCGAAGGTGAAGAACGGGTCCAGATCGCCGGTGACGATCACGTCTAGATCCAGGAACAGAACCACCCCCGTCACGTCGCCCAGATCGCCCCACAGCCGCGACTTGGGCCATTTGCCCCGCGTGTTGACCGGCGCCTCATAGGCGAAGTCGGGCAGGGGCCGCACCGCCACGTCGGGATGCAGCCCGGTCCCGTCATCGGTGAAGCAGAACAGCCGGAAGGGCGGGGTAATGTTGCGCGCGATCATCGCGTGCAGCCGGTTGACATAGTCGGGCCCGAACTTGGCGCCCCACTTGATGCAGATGATCTGCTTGAGATTGCCGTCGCGTCCGTCGCTCATCTTCGTCCTGCCCGTGATGGTGCCTCGGTTGTCCCAAATCGGGCCGCCCGGGGCAATGCACGATCACTCGGCGTCATAAATCGCGCGAAAGGCGGCCACCGCCGCCTCGCCCGAGGCATGGCCGGGATGCGGCGCGGGATCGCGCGGGTCGAATAGCTGCGCCCGGTCGGGAAACCACCGCGCCCGCAGCCGCGCGTTCGAGGCCGCATGATCGTCCAGGATCCGCTGCCGGTCGGCGGGGCTGAACAGGTCGCCGCGCCCGGCGAAGCGATCGGGGCCCTGCGCCATCAGCCGGCGATTGGCCTGCCGCACGCGGACGGGATCGTCCAGCGTCCGGTAATGCTGCAGCAGCGCGGCCTGGGGCGAGACATTGGCGCGATGCCCGGGCGAATCGGACGGGATCAGGGGATCCCTGCCCATCGCTCTCAGCAGCGCCGCGATGTTGTCGGGCGGCGGCTGGCCGGGCAGGTCTTCGGCATAGATCTGCGGCAGGATCACGGCCTGGGGAAAGGCGTCCGACCAGGCCTGCAGCATCCGGTCATAATCCAGAAGCGGCGCGACGACCTTGCGCATCAACAGGGCCGGGTCCTGCGCTTGGTTGCCGTTCCACTTGATCCACTGCTTGGTCAGCGCCTCGGCGAACAGGTCCTGGCGGCGCAGCCAGACAAGGATGCGGATCCGGCAGCCCGCGAACGCGTCCAGAAGCGGGGCCGCGACCTGCGGCGGGCTGACCGAGAAATCCTCGGACGAGACCAGGATGTCGGTCAGCGAGGGCCCGGCCTTCCGCACGCGGTCCAGCAGCTCCGCGATCAGCCTTTGCGCCTCGGGCGGATCGCGGTTCAGGGCCGCCGCCAGGGCGCCGCTGGCCGGAAGGCCCTTCCGGGGGCGGACATAAAGCAGCCCCGCGTCGAACAGCCGGGCCTCGTTCCGCGCCATCCATGTCTGGACGGCCGAGGTGCCGGTCTTCTGCATGCCGATATGAAGCCACAGGGTCTGCATTGGTCCCTCGATGCCGACGGGGCCGGGGGGCTGCCCCCCCGGCCCGGTTCACCCCCGCGTCTCGCGGATCAGCGCCAGGATGTCGGCGGCGGCGGAGGGGATGTTGGTGCCCGGGCCGAAGATCGCCTTGACGCCCGCGCGGCGCAGGAAGTCGTAATCCTGCTGCGGGATCACGCCGCCGCAGATGACCAGGATCTCGCCCGCGCCCGCCGCCTGCAGGGCCGCGATCAGCTTGGGCGCCAGCGTCTTGTGCCCCGCCGCCTGAGAGCTGATGCCCACCACATGCACGTCGTTGTCGATGGCGTCCTGCGCGGCCTCCTCGGGGGTCTGGAACAGCGGGCCCACATCGACGTCGAAGCCGATGTCGGCGAAGGCGGTGGCGATCACCTTGGCGCCGCGGTCATGGCCGTCCTGGCCCATCTTGACGACCAGCATGCGGGGGCGGCGGCCCTCCTCCTCAGCGAAGGCCTCGACATCGCGCTGGATCTGGGCGAAGCCCTCGTCGCCCTCGTAGGCGGCGCCGTAGACGCCGGCCAGCGTGCGGACCTCGGCGCGGTGGCGGCCGAAGACCTCCTCCATCGCCATGCTGATCTCGCCCACCGAGGCGCGGGCGCGGGCGGCCTCGACGGCGGCCTCCAGCAGGTTGCCCCCCTCGCGGGCGCGCCGCGTGATCTCGGCCAGCGTGGCGGTGACCTGGGCTTCGTCGCGGGTGCTGCGGATGCGGGCCAGGCGTTCGATCTGGCTGTCGCGGACGGCCACGTTGTCGATGTCGAGGATGTCGATCGGATCCTCGGTCTCCTTGCGGTACTTGTTCACGCCGACGATCACGTCCTGGCCCCGGTCGATCAGCGCCTGCCGCCGCGCCGCCGTCTCCTCGATGCGCAGCTTGGGCATGCCGCTGGCCACGGCCTTGGTCATGCCGCCCATCTCCTCGACCTCGGAAATCAGCTCCCAGGCCTTCTCGGCCAGCTCGGCCGTCAGGCTTTCGATGTAATAGCTGCCCGCCAGCGGATCGACGACGTTGGTGATGCCGGTCTCCTCCTGCAGGATCAGCTGGGTGTTGCGCGCAATGCGCGAGCTGAACTCGGTCGGCAGGGCGATCGCCTCGTCCAGCGCGTTGGTGTGCAGCGATTGCGTGCCGCCAAGCGCCGCCGACATCGCCTCGTACGCCGTGCGGATGACGTTGTTGTAGGGGTCCTGTTCCTGCAAGCTGACGCCCGAGGTCTGGCAATGCGTGCGCAGCATCAGGCTGCCCTGCTTCTTGGGTTCGAACTCGGACATGATCCGGTGCCACAGCAGCCGCGCGGCGCGCAGCTTGGCGATCTCCATGAAGAAGTTCATGCCGATGGCGAAGAAGAAGGACAGCCGCCCCGCGAAGGCATCCACATCCATGCCCGCCGCGATGGCTGCGCGCACATATTCGCGCCCGTCGGCCAAGGTATAGGCCAGCTCCTGCACCAGGTTCGCCCCGGCCTCCTGCATGTGATAGCCCGAGATCGAGATGCTGTTGAACTTGGGCATCTCATCGGACGTGTACTGGATGATGTCCGCGATGATCCGCATCGAGGGCTCGGGCGGGTAGATGTAGGTGTTGCGGACCATGAACTCCTTGAGGATGTCGTTCTGGATGGTCCCCGACAGCACGGCGCGGGAATGGCCCTGCTCCTCTCCGGTGACGATGAAGCTGGCGAGAATCGGGATGACCGCGCCGTTCATCGTCATCGACACGCTGACGCGGTCCAGCGGGATGCCGTCGAAGAGGATCTTCATGTCCTCGACCGAATCGATGGCGACGCCCGCCTTCCCGACATCGCCCTCGACCCGGGGATGGTCGCTGTCATAGCCGCGATGGGTGGCCAGGTCGAAGGCCACCGACACGCCCTGCTGGCCCGCCGCCAGGGCGCGGCGATAGAAGGCGTTCGACGCCTCGGCGGTCGAGAACCCTGCATATTGCCGGATCGTCCAGGGGCGCCCCGCATACATCGTGGCGCGCGGCCCCCGCGTGAAGGGGGCGATGCCGGGCAGCCCGTCCAGATGGTCCAGCCCCTCGGTATCCGCCGAGGTATAGAGCGGCTTGACCGCGATCCCCTCCAGCGTGTTCCAGGTCAGGCTGTCGGGATCGCGGCCCTTCAGCTCGCTCCGCGCCAGTTTGTCCCAGTCCTTCATCGTGGCTTTTGTCATGATCCGTCCTTTCGCGCGGCCCGTCCTGCCCTATATTCAAAGCATGACGAGGTGCCGATGAAATTGAAATTCCTGATTTTCGTGATGGCTCTGGCCGCAATGGGCCCCGCCCGCGAGGGCCCCGTGCCCGACCCGGAGGCGGATCCGGACGTCGCCAGCGCCAGCGAGCCGCAGCGCAATCCGTCGCGCCTGCCGCCCGTGTCCCAGCAGCCCGACCCGCCCGTGCCGGTGGTGACGCCCCTGGCCGAGGGGAGCCCCGCGCTTCTGGACGCGACCGAGGTCACGCCGCAGCAGTTCCTGTGGAACGCCCGTCCGGTGGTGGTCTTCGCCGACACGCCCGACGATCCGGCCTTCCTGCAGCAGGTGGCGGCGCTGGAACGCGACAGCCGCGCCTTGGCGGCGCGCGACGTGGTGGTGGTGGTCGACAGCGATCCGGCGGCCAACAGCCTCTGGCGCCAGCAGTTGCGGCCGCGCGGCTTCTCTCTGGTGGTGATCGACAAGGACGGGCAGGTGAAGATCCGCCGCCCCAGCCTGTGGGACGCCCGCGAGGTCGGCCGCGCCATCGACCGGCTGCCGCTGCGCCGCCAAGAGATCGGGCGGGGCAGCGCGGTGCGCTGAGCGGGGCCTGCGCGAAACTTGTGGATTTGTGGCGCGTTCCCTATATCATGAAGGGCGTCCGGCATGGTGCCGGACCCAGCAAGGGGACCGATCATGGCCAATCCGCGTGCAGACCGCAGCGCCGCGCCCGTGGTGCCTGCCCGACCGACCAAGACCCCCGCGCGCCGCAGCGACACCGTCGCCCCACGCGCCGAGGGAAAGCCCACCGCCATCAGCCGCGCCAACGAGATCGTCCGGGCCATCGGCTTGCGTCCCATCACCGGCCTCTCGGGTCCGAAGATCGGCTACTGACATCGCGCGCGGCCAGCCGGTCGCGCATCCGGGCCAGATCATCCGGCAGATGCCGCGCCAGTTGCGCGATGGCCTGCGCCTCGTCCTCGTCCAGCATCCGGTCGACCGCCTCGGCCCCGCCCCGCAGGCATTCGGTCAGCACGCGGATCGCCTGGATGCCGCTGTCGCGCGTCTCGTTCATCAGCGACAGATAGTCCGCCATCATCTGCGCCGCCCGCCCCCCGTCGCTGCGCGCGATGCGCCGCAGGTCTGTGGCCAGCGCCCCCATGATCGACAGCAGCCGGTAATACAGCACGATCGGGTCGATGACCGGCGCGGGCAGGATGTGGATATCCGCGATCACCGCGCCGAAGATCCGGTCATTGGCCTGCTGGGGCAGGGTGGGCACGAAATCCCCCGACCGGATGCGCGCGATCAGCGCCTCGGCATCCTCGGCCGAGGGGGTCTGCTGCTCCAGCGCGAAGACATGGGCGCGGATCTCGGCCAGAAGGGCGCGCTGCAGGTCGGCCTCGCGCGCGCGGCGCAGGGCGGCGTCGCGGCGGCGGGTCTGCGACGCGACCACGATCCAGCCAATGGCCACGAACAGCCCCGTGACCACTGCCTGCTGCAGCTGCGGGCTGAGATGGGCGTCAAGCGGCGGCATGGGAACCTGCCACCGCCGGGATGCGTCCTGTCGGGACAGATGGGAGAGATGCGATGCGATATTGCCTGACCGCCGCGATGGCCCTGTGGCCGGCGATGGCCCCCGCCGATGCGGGCCGGGGGGCGGCGTCCCTGCCCGTAATGGCCCTGCAGTCCGACACACTGGAGGGGCTGCGCTGGCAGGCCCGCCCGGTCGTCGTGCTGGGCGAGGCCGCGCTCGTCGCGGACCAGATCGCCCGGATGCACGCGGCCGCCGGGGCGCTGGCCGAGCGCGAGGTGGTGCTGCTGACCGACGGGCCCGGCGCCGATGCGCTGCGCCTTGGCACCGGGCTGCGGGTGCTGCTCATCGGCAAGGATGGCGGCGTCAAGCTGGACCGCGACGGCCCGGTGACCCCGGACGAGATCACCGCCCTGATCGACACGATGCCGATGCGCCGCCGCGAGGCCGACTGATCACCGCCCATCCCCGCGCCTCCGCATCAGGATCAGCGCGACCAGCAGGACCGCCAGAAGGGCCGCAGCCGTGCCCGCCAGCGCCTGCGGCGCGGTGATCCGCCCGTCCAGCAGCAGCCACAGCCCCGCGCCCCAGATCAGCGTGGTGAGGGGCAGCGCCGCCAGCCAGAAACCCGGGCCGCGCCAGCGCCCCGACATCGCGCCGAAGACCAGTTGGAACAGCGCCAGCGCCACCAGCGGCGGCAGGACATAGGCGGCGGGCAGGTCGGTGCCGCCCATCGGAAAGACCGCGCCACCCGCCACCACCAGCACGCCCGCCGCCCCGCCCAGGGCGATCAGGGCGGCCAGCAGGCCGGAGGGCAGCGGGGCGGTCATTCGAATTCCATGATGATCTCGTCGACCTTCAGGCTTTCGCCGGGGGCGGCGGTCACGGACTTGACCACGCCCTTGCGCTCGGCGCGCAGGATGTTCTCCATCTTCATCGCCTCGACGGTGGCCAGCGCCTGACCCTCCTGCACCTCGTCGCCCGCCGCGACATTGATCTTCACGATCAGCCCGGGCATCGGGCACAGCAGGAACCGGGACGTGTCGGGGGGCAGCTTCTCGGGCATCAGGCGTGCCAGTTCGGCGGCGCGGGGCCTGCGGACATGGACGCGCAGGTCGGCGCCCCGGCTGCGCAGGCGCAGCCCGGCGGCGATCTTGTCGACCTTGAGGACCAGCGGACGGCCGTCCACCTCCAGCCGTGCCAGGGTCTGGCCGGGGCGCCAGTCGCTTTCCACCCGCAGCGACAGGCCGTCCACCTGAACGTCGGCCCCCTCGCGGTCGGGGACCACCCGGCAGGCGAACTCGCGCCCGCCCGCGAAGACCACCCAATCCTGACCCACATGGCGTTCATGGTTGCTCAGCCGCCCGCTGATGCGCGCGCGCCGGATCTCGGCCACGCGGTGCATGGCGGCGGCGGCGACCGCCAGGCGGCGCAATTCCTCCTCGGGCAGGGTCGCGCCCTGGAAGCCGTCGGGATATTCCTCTGCGATGAAGGCGGTGGTGATGTCGCCCGAGGCGAATTTCGGATGGTCCATGACTGCCGACAGGAAGGGCAGGTTGTGGCCGATCCCCTCGACCTCGAACGTGTCCAGCGCCACGCGCATCGCCTCGATCGCCGCGCCGCGGGTGGGCGCCCAGGTGCACAGCTTGGCGATCATCGGGTCATAGAACATGCTGATCTCGCCGCCCTCGAAGACGCCGGTGTCGTTCCTGACCGCCGCCTCGCCCGAGGGCGTGCGCTGCGCCAGCCACTTGCCCTGCGCCCGCATCGGACCGGCCGAGACCTCGGCGGGCGGGCGATAGCGGGTCAGCCGCCCGATCGAAGGCAGAAAGCCGCGATAGGGATCCTCGGCGTAAAGACGGCTTTCCATCGCCCATCCGGTGATCTTCAGGTCGGACTGCGCGAAGGGCAGGGGCTCGCCCGCCGCGACGCGGATCATCTGCTCGACCAGATCGACGCCGGTGATCAGTTCCGTCACCGGATGTTCGACCTGCAGCCGGGTGTTCATCTCGAGGAAGTAGAAGTTGCGGTCGCCGTCCACGATGAACTCGACCGTGCCCGCGCTGGTATAGCCCACGGCCTTGGCCAGCGCGACGGCCTGCGTGCCCATCGCGGCCCGCGTCGCCTCGTCGAGGAAGGGCGAGGGCGCCTCTTCGATGACCTTCTGGTTGCGGCGCTGGATCGAGCATTCGCGCTCGTGCAGATAGACCGCATTGCCGTGCTGGTCGGCCAGGACCTGGATCTCGATATGGCGCGGCTGCGTGACGAACTTCTCGATGAAGATGCGGTCGTCGCCGAAGCTGCTGGCGGCCTCGGATTTCGAGGATTCGAAGCCCTCTCGCGCCTCGTCGTCATTCCAGGCGATCCGCATGCCCTTGCCGCCGCCGCCCGCGCTGGCCTTGATCATCACCGGATAGCCGATGCCCGCGCTGATCGCCGCCGCCTCGTCCGCATCCGCGATCAGGCCCATATGGCCCGGCACGGTGCTGACGCCGGCCGCCTGCGCCAGCTTCTTCGAGGTGATCTTGTCGCCCATCTGCTCGATCGCGCCCGAGGGGGGGCCGATGAAGACGACGCCCTCGGCCTCCAGCGCCTCGGCGAACTTGCGGTTCTCGGACAGAAACCCGTAGCCGGGATGGACCGCCTCGGCGCCTGTCTGGCGGATGGCGTCCATGATCCTGTCGATCACGATATAGGACTGGGCGGCGGGGGGCGGGCCGATATGGACGGCCTCGTCGGCCATCTTCACATGCAGCGCATTGCGGTCGGCGTCGGAATAGACGGCGACGGTGGCGATGCCCATCTTGCGCGCGGTCTTGATGACGCGGCAGGCGATCTCGCCCCGGTTGGCGATCAGGATCTTCTTGAACATGGGCTCCCCCCAGGACGGAACATGAAAAAACCGTCCGAAGCGCGGGGCTTCGGACGGTCTGGCAGGCCGATGGCGCGCAAAACGCGCCGGTCAGGTCGTCACTGGCACAGACGGAAGTCGTTGCACAGTGCGCCGGCCGCGCCGCCGATGGCAGCACCCTGGACGACGTTTTCACCACTGACGCTGGCGATGGTCGCGCCGACGCCGGCGCCGATGAGCGCGCGGTCGGTGTCGGTCGGGTTGATGCCCTGCGTGCAGCCCGCGATGGCGGTCGTGCCGACCAGAGCGGCGATGGCGAAATACTTGGACATGATGTGAATCCCGTGGGTTGGCGGGCAGCCGCGCATCGCGCGGCCTGCCCTTCTGAGTCTGGATCAGTAGCGGCGCTGGCAGACGCCGGCGTCGTCGCACAGCGCGCCGCCGACGGCGCCGATGGCTGCGCCGGTGGCGATGTCCTCGTCAAGGGCGCGGGCGATGACCGCACCGGCCACGGCGCCGCCGGCGGCGCGCTGCGCGTCCGGCGAGATGCCGCCGCCCTGGTAGCCGGGGGCGCAGGCGGACAGGCCGGCTGCGACAAGGGCCAGACCGGCAAGACGGAGGGTGAAGATCTTCTGCATGAAATGATGCCTGTGGTGATGGGCCCAGAGGGGGCCGGTTGTAAGCCGACATCCATTATCGCACAGCTGCACCCCGCGTCAAACTGACATGCGTGTGACTTCAAGGGGTTCAGCATCAACTCGTGCATCAGCGGCCGTCATCCCCGTCGTCATCCTCGTCCCAGGCATCCGCGTCGTCCCAATCGAAGGCCGGGGGCGCGTCCTGGACGAACAGCTCGGGGAAGCCCGCCTCGGCGGCGGCCATGTCGACCTGCAGCAGCTGGTCGTAGTCGGCGGGATCGAACTCGCCCACGGCAAGCACCTCGCGCCCGATCAGCCAGGACAGGCGCCCGGCATCCAGATTGCCGCGGGGGAAGGGCTCGTCGCCGAACTGGGCGATCAGGGCGGACAGGAAGCCCGCATCGGCGCGCTTGTCGGCGGGTCGGCGGTCCTTGAAGCGCTCGCGCCGCGTGATGGGCGTGGCGCCCTTCTTGCGGTTCTCGCGCCGGATGACGAACTGGAAATCGGTGCCGGGCAGACGCCCGGGAAAGCCGCGATGCTTCAGCATGGCTGGGCCCCTTTGCTGGGGCGCAGGGGGCCTGGCGCCGCGCACGGGCGGGCAGGCCGCCCGCGCGCTAGGATGTGGATGCGGGTGTTAGCCGAACTTGCCGCTGTAGACCGGCTCGGTCGTGACCGGGTTGACCATCGGCGCGGCCGGTGCGGTGGGCACGTAGACGTCGGCGGGCTGCTGACGCTGGCAGGCGGCAAAGGCCGAGACCAGCACGAGGCCCAGGATGATTTTCTTCGACATGGACAAAGGCTCCTGTGATGCGGGCGGCGGCGCGCCCGACTGCTCGAGTTATGGAAGGCTTGTTGGACAGCCGACCTGGCGCGCATGATAGCCAAGCGACCCGCCTGCAGACAGGGATCGGACGCGCCCGCCCCGACGCCGCCGCGCGGCTGTGGCCCTGCTGCATCATTCACGACCTTGTGCATCCCGCGCCCCGCCCGCCCCGTCACAGAGGAATGTTGTCGTGTTTTTTCCACGGGTTCGTCAGCTGCTTGCCGCGCAGCGACGCGAAGGCCCGGGCCACCCGCTTACGCGTGGAGCGCGGCTGGATCACCTCGTCGATGAAGCCCTTCTCCGCGGCCACGAAGGGATTGGCAAAGCGGTCCTCGTAGTCCTTGGTGCGCGCGGCGATCTTCTCGGGGTCGCCCAGCTCGCTGCGATAGAGGATCTCGACCGCGCCCTTGGCGCCCATCACGGCGATCTCGGCCGTCGGCCAGGCATAGTTGAAATCGCCGCGCAGATGCTTGGACGCCATCACGTCATAGGCCCCGCCATAGGCCTTGCGGGTGATGACCGTGACCTTGGGCACCGTCGCCTCGCCATAGGCGAAGAGCAGTTTCGCCCCGTGCTTGATGACGCCACCATATTCCTGCCCCGTGCCCGGCAGGAAGCCCGGGACGTCGACCAGCGTCAGGATCGGGATCTCGAACGCGTCGCAGAAGCGCACGAAGCGCGCGGCCTTGCGCGAGCTGTCGATGTCCAGGCAGCCCGCCAGCACCATCGGCTGGTTGGCGACGATGCCGACCGACTGCCCCTCGATCCGGATGAAGCCGGTGATGATGTTGCCCGCGAAATCCTTCTGGATCTCGTAGAAATCGCCCTCGTCCGCGATCTTGGCGATCAGCTCGGTCATGTCGTAGGGCTGGTTGGGGTTGTCGGGGATCAGCGTGTCCAGGCTGGGCTCGATCCGGGCCGGGTCGTCGAAGAAGGGCCGCACGGGCGCCTTCTGGCGGTTATTCAGCGGCAGGAAGTCGAAGAGGCGGCGGATTTCCGACAGCGCCTCCACGTCGTCCTGGAAGGCGCCGTCCGCGACCGAGGATTTCTTCGTATGCGTGCCCGCGCCGCCCAGCTGTTCGGCGGTGACGACCTCGTTGGTGACCGTCTTGACCACGTCCGGCCCGGTCACGAACATGTAGGACGTGTCGCGGACCATGAAGATGAAGTCGGTCATGGCGGGCGAATAGACCGCGCCCCCCGCGCAGGGGCCCATGATCAGGCTGATCTGCGGGATCACGCCCGAGGCCATGATGTTGCGCTGGAACACGTCGGCATAGCCCGCGAGGCTGGCCACGCCCTCCTGGATGCGCGCGCCGCCCGAATCGTTGATGCCGATGACGGGGGCGCCGTTCTGCATCGCCATGTCCATGATCTTGCAGATCTTCTGGGCATGGGTTTCCGACAGGCTGCCGCCGAAGACGGTGAAGTCCTGGCTGAAGACATAGACCATGCGCCCGTTGATCGTGCCCCAGCCCGTCACGACGCCGTCGCCGTAGGGACGGTCGGATTCCATCCCGAAATCCGTGCTGCGATGGGCGACGAACATGTCGAATTCCTCGAAGCTGTCCTCGTCCAGCAGCAGCTCGACCCGCTCGCGGGCGGTCAGCTTGCCGCGGGCGTGCTGGGCGTCGATGCGGCGCTGGCCGCCGCCAAGCCGGGCCTCGGCGCGCCGCCGTTCCAGCTCTTGCAGAATGTCCTTCATGGCGGGCCTCCCTCGTTCACGCTGCAGGCTAGCGGGTGATGCGGATGCGGCAAAGGAAAATCGGGGAAATTTGCAAAGAAGCGAGGGTGTTGAACCAGCAAACTGAAAACCTGCAAACCCCGGCGCGCGACGGGTCTTGACGCGGGCCATGCGCGGGGGCAATCGACGCATATGGGATTGCAGATCGACATCGCGGCCATCCTGGCCAATCACGCCGCCCTGGCCGCCCGCGCGCCCGGCGCCCGCGCCGCCGCTGTGGTCAAGGCCGATGCCTATGGCCTGGGCGCCGACCGGGTCGCCCCGGCCCTCTATGCGGCGGGGGTGCGGGACTTCTTCGTGGCGCTGGCGCGCGAGGGCAGGGCGATCCGGCCCCTGTTGCCGCCCGACGCGCGCATCAACATCCTGTCGGGCCATATGGAAGGCGAGGATCTGTCGGGCCTGGTCCCGGTCCTGAACAGCCCCGCCCAGTTCTTCCGCGACCGCGTCCTGCGCCCCGGCAAGCCCTTCGCCATCCAGCTGGACAGCGGCATGAACCGCCTTGGCATGGAGGCCGCCGAATGGGGCGCCATCCGCGCCGAGGCGATGGCCGCGCGTCCCGAGTTCATCATGTCGCATCTGGCCTGCGCGGACGAACCCGACCACCCCGCCAATGCCGCGCAGCTGGCGGCCTTCCGCGCCATGACCGAGGGCTGCGACGTGCCGCGATCGCTGGCCGCGACCGGGGGCATCCTGCTGGGGCCGGACTATTACTTCGACATGGTGCGGCCCGGGGTGGGCCTCTACGGCGGGCTGCCCTTTGCCGAGGCGCGGCCCGTGGTCACGCTGTCGCTGCGCGTGATCCAGACGCGGGCGGTGGCCGCGGGCGAGATGGTGGGCTATGGCGCCACCTGGCACGCCGCGCGCGACAGCCGCATCGCGACGGTGGATGCGGGCTATGCCGACGGGATCCTGCGGGCCCTGTCCTCCAGCGGCGCAAAGCTTTACGCGGGCGAGATCGCCTGTCCCATCGTTGGGCGGGTGTCGATGGACCTGATCACCGTGGACGTGACCGATCTGGACCACGTGCCCGACCGGCTGGCGCTGATCTGTCCGGCCCAGCCCATCGACCGGCTGGCCGATCTGGCCGGCACCATCGGCTACGAGGTGCTGACCTCGCTTGGCCTGCGCTACGCCCGGACCTATCTGTGACCCCCATCCGGGCGGTCGGCCGCCCTGCCTTGAGGGTGACGCGCGGCATCGGCGCGGTCGCGATCTTCGCGGCACGGGGCCTCGGTGGGCTGCGCCCCTTCCCTAGCCGCGCGCTGCTGGTCCAGATCGTCCAGATCGGCTGGCTGTCCCTGCCGGTCGTGGGGCTGACCGCGCTGTTCACCGGGGCGGCGCTGGCGCTGCAGATCCATTCCGGCGGCGCCCGGTTCCAGGCCAGCGACGTCGTGCCCGCGATCGTGGCCATCGGCATGGTGCGCGAGCTGGGGCCCGTGCTGGGCGGGCTGATGGTGGCGGCGCGCGTCGCCAGCTCGATCGCCGCCGAACTGGGGACGATGCGCGTCACCGAACAGATCGACGCGCTGGTGACGCTGTCCACCGATCCGGTGCGCTGGCTGGTGACACCGCGCCTGTGGGCCGGGATCCTGTCCATGCCGGTGCTGGTCGCGGTGGGCGACATCATCGGGATCATGGGCGGCTGGCTGGTGGGGACCGGATCGCTCGGCTTCAGCTCGGCCACCTACATCGCCGGCAGCTGGTCCTATCTGGAGCCTTGGGATGTGACCTCGGGGCTGATCAAGGGCGCGGTCTTCGGGCTGGTCGTGACGCTGTCGGGCTGCTGGTTCGGGATGCGCGCGGGGCGCGGGGCGGCGGGCGTGGGCCGGGCCACGACCTCGGCCGTGGTCGCCGCCGCCGTGGGGATCCTGGCCGCGAACTTCGTGCTGACGGGGCTGTTCTTCGAATGATCGAGATCCGGGGCCTGCAGAAGACCTTCGGCGCCACGCGGGTGCTGGACGGGGTGGACCTGACGGTGGGGCAGGGCGAAAGCCTCTGCGTGATCGGGCAGTCGGGCACCGGCAAGTCGGTGCTGCTCAAGTGCATCCTGGGGCTGGAGGCGCCCGAGGCGGGCCGCATCCTGTGGCAGGGCCGGCCTTTGGACCGGGCCGCGCGGGCGCGGTTCCTGGCGGGCTTCGGGATGCTGTTCCAGGGGGCGGCGCTGTTCGACAGCCTGTCGGTCTGGCAGAACGTCGCCTTCCGGCTGCGCCAGCGCATGTCGGACGACCGCGCCCGGGGCATCGCGCTGGACAAGCTGGCCCGCGTGGGTCTGGGCCCCGAGACCGCCGACCTGATGCCCGCCGAGCTGTCGGGCGGCATGGCCAAGCGGGCGGGCTTGGCCCGCGCCATCGCCGACGACCCGCAGATCATCTTCTTCGACGAGCCGACCACCGGGCTGGACCCGATCCGCGCCCGCGCCATCGACGCGCTGATCCGCGGCATCGTGACCGAGACCGGCGCCACGGCGCTGACCATCACCCATGACATGGCCTCGGTCGCACGGATCGGCGACCGGGTGGCGCTGCTGCAGGGCGGGCGGATCGTCCACGACGGGCCGGTGGCCGGGATGGACGCGGCCCCCGCTCTGGCCGCTTTCCTGGGCAGATCCCCGGCGCAGTCGGCCGGTTTTGCTGCGCCGTGATGCAACTTTTGCGCCATGGCCCGTGTTTTGCCACGTTCTGCGGCAATTCCCCGCCGGATGCGGGTCGCGCGACCTTGTGCGAATCCCGCAGGCTTGCCACCTTGAGATCACACGCCTGAACAGGAGAGACATTTGGGCCTGACCCCGACGCCACCCGTCACCGCACCCACGGCCGAAACCCTTCTGGAATTTCCCGACAACCGATTGCTCATCGACCTCTGCGGCGCCAACGACCGCCATCTGGCCCGCATCGAGGAGGCGCTTGGCGTCCATATCCTGCGCCGCGGCAACCAGATCGCCGTCGTCGGCGGTCCCGAAGCGCAGTCCGAGGCCGCGACCCTGCTGCGGGGCCTCTATGCCCGGTTGGAACAGCACCGCCCCGTCAGCCTGGCCGAGGTCGAGGCCGCCCTGCGCATGGGCGTCGAGCCCGCCGCCGAGGTGACCCCGGCCGAGCAGATGGAGATGTTCGCGCAGGGCAATTACGAGCTGCGCACCCGCAAGAAGTCGGTCGAGCCGCGCACCGAGGCGCAGAAGGCCTATGTCCGCGCGCTGTTCCAGAACGAACTGGCCTTCGGCATCGGGCCCGCGGGCACCGGCAAGACCTATCTGGCGGTCGCCGTGGGCGTGACCATGCTGATCGGCGGCCATGTCGACAAGATCATCCTGTCCCGCCCCGCCGTCGAGGCCGGAGAGCGCTTGGGCTTCCTGCCCGGCGACATGAAGGAGAAGGTCGATCCCTACATGCAGCCGCTGTATGATGCGCTGAACGACTTCCTGCCCGGCAAGCAGATGCAGAAGCTGATGGAGGAGAAGCGCATCGAGATCGCGCCGCTGGCCTTCATGCGGGGCCGCACGCTGAGCCGCGCCTTCGTGGTTCTGGACGAGGCGCAGAACGCCAGCAGCATGCAGATGAAGATGTTCCTGACGCGCTTGGGCGAAGGATCGCGGATGGTCATCACCGGCGACCGCACCCAGATCGACCTGCCGCGCGGCATGCAGTCGGGCCTGATCGACGCGGAAAAGGTCCTGAAGGACGTCAAGGGGATCAGCTTCAGCTATTTCACCGCCGACGATGTCGTGCGCCACCCGCTTGTCGCGCGCATCATCAAGGCGTATGACGCCGAGGAAATCGCGGCCCATGCCCGCGGCGAAACCGAGGAGATGCGCGGGCAGTATGTCCCGCGCCGGATGATGCGGAACGATGCCTGACGAGATCACTGCCGATTGCGTCATCGAGGATGACCGATGGGAGGCCGCCGGTCTGGAAGACCTGGCGGCCAGGGCGGTCGAGGCGGCGCTGTCATGGCACCGCATCGGCGGGGAGGTCGTGGTGATGGGCTGCGACGATGCCCGCATCGCCAGCCTGAACGCCGATTTCCGGGGCAAGCCGCGCGCCACGAACGTGCTGTCCTGGCCCTCGGTCGAGCATCTGCCGCACCCGCCCGGCGAGGCGCCCGAGATCCCCGACGAGGACGAGCTGGGCGACATCGCCATCGCCTTTGAGACCTGCGTCGCCGAGGCGCAGGCGCAGGGCAAGCCCTTCGATCATCACGTCCTGCATCTGCTGGTCCACGCGACCCTGCACCTGCTGGGATATGACCACGACACCGACCCCGACGCCGAACGCATGGAGACGACGGAACGCGCGATCCTCGCGCGTCTGGACGTGCCCGATCCCTATGGAGAGACCGCCCGATGAATTCCGAGACCCGATTATCCGAACAGCCGACGCAGGACCTGTCCCCCGTTCCCGATCGTGACCGGGCCGACGAGGCCGAGCAGGAGCCGGCCAGTCCCCGCGGCTTCTTCGGGCGGGTGATCGACGCGATCAAGGGATCCGACAGCGCCGAGACGGAGGGGGACGAGGGCGAGCATCACGCCGCCGGCCGCCCCGGGCTGATGAACCTGCGCCGCATGCGGGTCGACGACGTGGCCATCCCCAAGGTCGAGATCATCGCGGCGCCGCTCAACATCACCCTCGACGATCTGGTGACGATGTTCCGCGAGCACGGCTTCTCGCGCATCCCGGTCTTTCGCGGCACGCTGGACAGCCCGCTTGGCCTGATCCACCTCAAGGACCTGACGCTGAAGCACGGCTTCGGCGCGGGCGGCAAGTTCACCCTGCGGCCCATGCTGCGCCCGATGCTGTACGTGCCGCCCTCGATGCCCATCGGGGTGCTGCTGCAGCAGATGCAGCAGAAGCGCATCCACATGGCACTGGTCATCGACGAATATGGCGGCGTGGACGGGCTGGTCACGATCGAGGACCTGATCGAGCAGGTCATCGGCGAGATCGAGGACGAGCATGACGAGGACGAGGGCGGGCTGTGGGTCCATGAGAAGACCGGCCAGTGGCTGATCCAGGCCCGGGCCGACCTGTCCGATGTCGAGGCCGAGACCGGGCTGCGCCTGGTCGAGACCGAGGACGACGAGGTCGACACGCTTGGCGGGCTGATCTTCATGCTGGCAGGCCGGGTGCCGCTGCGCGGCGAGGTCATCAGCCACCCCTCGGGCGCCGAGTTCGAGGTGGTCGAGGCCGATCCGCGCCGGCTGAAGCGCATCCGGCTGCGGATGACCGGCGTCGCCACGCCCTCGGAGCGGCAGACGGCGGACGACTGAGGGACGCGCCCCTTGCCCGAGGGGGGCAGGGGGGCCGTCTGCCCCCCGACGCCTGCGGCGTCTCCCCCCGAGGATATTTTCGGACCGCTGCAGAGGAGGAAGTGAGCCTCAGCGGGCGTCGAAGCGGGCCAGCATCGCCTCGAGGAAGGGGGCGCGCAGGTCGTTGGTTTCCATCATCACCTCGTGGCGCGCGCCGGGGATGACCATCAGGTCAGACCCGGGCCAGCGGGCGGCGCGGTCGCGGATGGCCTGGGGCGAGACGATGCCCTCCTCGCTGCCCAGGGTCACCAGCATCGGCAGGTCGGGCGAGGGCAGGCGCGACAGGCGCGTGCATTCGTTCAGCGCCTTGCTGACCCAATCGAAGGTCGCCCCGCCGATGGTCAGATGCGGCCAGGCCACGGCCTCGCGCACGAGGCGGGCCCATTCGTCGCCGTTCCGCGTCAGCAGGTTGGCGTTGAAGCTTTCGTCCAGCGGATAGGTGGTCGCAGCGCCGCCGCTGCCGGGGGCGGCCAGACCGCCGCGCCCCACGCGTCCCGCGAGATAGGCGATGCTGAGCGCCATGCCATGCTTGACGCGGCGCAGGTTGATCCCCCACATCGGCGCGGAAAAAACCGCGCTCCGGACCGGCAGCCCGCCATCGAGCGCGGCCAGCCCGATGCAGCCGCCCATCGAATGGGCCAGAAGGTGCCAGGGGCGGGGCAGCTCCAGATCCCCGGCCGCCACGACCATCTCGATCACGTCGCGCTGGTAGTCGGCGAACTCGCCGATATGGCCGGGGCGGGGATCGGCCTGCAGCCGGTCCGACATGCCCTGCCCGCGCCAGTCGATCGACAGGACATCGTAGCCTTGGGCGGTCAGGTGGTGGGCGACAGGGGCGTATTTCTCGATGTATTCGGTGCGGCCCGGGAACAGCAGCACGCTGCCGCGCGGACCCTCGCCCTGGGTCTGCCAATGGGCCAGCCGCAGGCGCACGCCATCGTCGGCCTGCGTCCAGAAGGCCCGCGCGGGGGCCGACCGGTCGTCGGGCAGCTGATGGAACGGCGCCTGCTGCATGGGGTTAGGACAGCTTCTG
This sequence comes from Paracoccus liaowanqingii, assembly GCF_004683865.2. Taxonomy (NCBI): domain Bacteria; kingdom Pseudomonadati; phylum Pseudomonadota; class Alphaproteobacteria; order Rhodobacterales; family Paracoccaceae; genus Paracoccus; species Paracoccus liaowanqingii. The sequence continues at coordinate 1,118,726 of NZ_CP038439.1, forward strand.
GCCCAGCTGCATCGCCACGCCCATCGAGCCGTCGACCTTCAGCTTGCCCATCATGAAGGCGGTGGCCGGGTTCACGTCGCCGGTCATGATGCCCTCGAATGTCTCGCGGCTGGCGGTCAGGGTGACCTCGGCCTCTTCGTCGCCGGCGCGCACGCCGTTCTCGTCGATCATGATGGCGCCTTCGCCGGTGATGACGAACTTCGCCGTCGAATCGAAGCTGTCGATCTTGGTGGACAGCTGCTCGACGGCCTTGGTCACGACTTCGCTCATTTCACGTCTCCTGGTGCGCTTTGTCTGGCGCCCGACCTGCGGGCTGGGTTACACCGGAGATATGACCCCGGTCCGCCATGTTTTCCATAATGCCGTAGCGGCACTGCGTCACCTGGTTCTGACGATTTTCGTGGCCTTTGCAAGCCTGTTGCCCCTGCCCGCGGGGGCCGATCCGCTGGACGATGCCTTCGCGCGGCTGGCCGAGCCCTCGGGCGAGGGCTGGCGCATCGCCGAGAGCGACATCCTGCGTGGCTGGTCGCGGTCGGGATCGGCGGCGATGGACCTGCTGCTGCAGCGCGGCGAGGCGGCGCTGGACATGGGCGATCTGCCAGGCGCCATCGGTCACCTGACCGCGCTGACCGACCATGCCCCCGATTTCGCCGCGGGCTTCCAGGCGCGGGCCGCGGCGCTGGCGATGGCGGGGCAGTTCGGCCCCGCGCTGGCCGACCTGCAGCGCACGCTGGAGCTGGAGCCGCGCCATTTTGCCGCGCTGACCCAGCTGGGCGTCATGCTGGAGGAGATGGGCGATCCGGACCGAGCGCTGGACGCCTATCGCGCCAGCCTGGCGATCCATCCCCACCAGCAGGAGGCGATCGATGCGGTGGCACGACTGGAAAGACAGCGCCTCGGGACCGATATCTAGATCATGAACATCTCGTCGCGCGGGCGCATCACCGCCATCCTGGGTCCCACCAACACGGGCAAGACCCACCATGCCATCGAGCGGATGCTGGGCCATCGCTCGGGCGTCATCGGCCTGCCGCTGCGCCTGCTGGCGCGCGAGGTCTATGACCGGATCGTGAAGGCGCGCGGCCCCTCGGTCGTGGCGCTGGTCACGGGCGAGGAGCGCATCGTGCCGCCGCGCGTGCAGTACTGGGTGGCCACCACCGAGGCCATGCCCGACATCGCCGCCGATTTCGTGGCCATCGACGAGATCCAGCTTTGTGCCGATCCGGGGCGGGGGCATGTCTTTACCGACCGGCTGCTGCACATGCGCGGCACGGTCGAGACGCTGTTCCTGGGCAGCGACACGATGCGCAAGGCCATCGCCGCGCTGGTCCCCGAGACGCAGTTCATCCGGCGCGAGCGCTTCTCCAAGCTGAACTGGGCCGGGTCGAAGAAGCTGTCGCGGATGCCCGCCCGCAGCGCCATCGTGGGCTTCAGCGTCGACGACGTCTATGCCATGGCCGAACTGCTGCGCCGCCAGAAGGGCGGCTGCGCGGTCGTGATGGGCGCGTTGAGCCCCCGCACCCGCAACGCCCAGGTCGAGATGTACCAGAACGGCGAGGTGGATTATCTGGTCGCCACCGATGCCATCGGCATGGGCCTGAACCTGGACATCAAGCACGTGGCCTTCAGCGCCACCCACAAGTTCGACGGGCGCCGGGTGCGGCCGCTGTTCCCCCACGAGATGGGCCAGATCGCGGGCCGGGCGGGGCGCCACACCGAACCCGGCACCTTCGGCGTCACGGGCGAGGCCGAGATCCCCGATGACGGGCTGATCGAGGCGCTGGAGAACCACCGCTTCGCCCCGATCCAGCGGCTGACCTGGCGCAACGGCGCGCTGGAATTCGGCACCATGGACCGGCTGATCGACAGCCTCGAGACCGGCTCGGGGCATGAACTGCTGTCCCGGGGCCGCGAGGCCGACGACCTGGCGACACTGAAGATCCTGGGCAACCTGCCCGAGATCCGCGACCGCGTGCAGGGCGGGCGGGATGTGCGGCTCTTGTGGGATGTGTGCCGCGTGCCCGACTTTCGCGGGATTTCGCAGATGGAACACGCAACCCTGCTGGCCCGAATCTTCGGTTTCCTGCAGGATGGGCACATCCCGGCCGACTGGCTGGGCCGCGCCATCACGCGCATCGACAAGGTGCAGGGCGATATCGACGCCCTGTCCAAACGGCTGGCCTATATCCGCACCTGGACCTATGTGGCGCAAAGAACGGGGTGGGTGGCGGACGAAAAGCATTGGCGCGAGGAAACGCGCGCTGTAGAAGACCGCCTGTCGGATGCGCTGCACGCGGCGCTGACGCAGAGATTTGTGGACCGGCGCACATCCGTGCTTCTGCGCCGGCTCAAGCAGAAGGAGAGCCTCGTGGCCGAAGTGAATGACAAGGGCGAAGTGACGGTCGAGGGCGAATATGCCGGCCGTCTTGAGGGCTTCCGCTTCCGCCCCGACCAGACCGCATCGGCGGACGAGGCCAAGATGCTGAGCCGCGCCAGCTATGACGCGCTCAAGCCCGAGTTCCACCTGCGGGCGGACCGGTTCTACAATGCGCCCGACACCGAGATGGACTATACCGAGCAGGGGGGCCTGATGTGGGGCACCCAGGCCGTGGGCAAGCTGGTCAAGGGGTCCGATCCCCTGCATCCCGGCGTCGAGGTCTTCGTCGACGAGGAGGCCGGCCCCGAGATCGCCGACAAGGTCCGCCGCCGCGCTCAGCATTTCATCGACCGCAAGATCGCCGCGCTGTTCGAGCCGCTGGTGACCCTGCAGAAGGACGAGGCGCTGACGGGCCTCGCGCGCGGCTTCGCCTTCCGGCTGGTCGAGGCCTTGGGCATCCTGCCCCGCGATGCCATCGCCACCGAGGTCAAGGAACTGGACCAGGAGGCCCGTGGCGCGCTGCGAAAGCACGGCGTCCGCTTTGGCCAGTTCACGATCTTCCTGCCCGCGCTGCTGAAACCCGCGCCGACGCGCCTGCGTCTGGTGCTGTGGTCGCTGCACGAGGGGCTGTCGGAGTTTCCCGAAAGCCCGCCCCCGGGTCTGGTGACGATCCCGCATCTGGATGTGGTGCCCGATCAGGTCTACGCACTGTCGGGCTATCGCCCGGCAGGCGAGCGCGCCATCCGCATCGACATGCTGGAGCGTCTGGCCGATCTGCTGCGCGCGCAGGACACGCGCGGCGGCTTCGAGGCCAATCCCGACATGCTGTCGATCACCGGCATGACGCTGGAGCAGTTCTCGGGCCTGATGCAGGGCCTGGGCTATGCCGCCGAGCGCGGCGAACGTCCCAAGGTCAAGGCGGTCGAGGCCCCCGTCGTGGCGCCCGCGCCGCAGGGCGAGGGCTCGGACGCGCCCCTGACCGAAGAGGAATCGGTGCTGGCCACCGAGACCCGCGCCAAATGGGAGGCCGAGCAGGCCGAGAAGCGCCGCATTGAGGCCGAGGCTGCCGCAGCGACACCGGAGGCCGAGACCGCCGAGGGTGAGGCTTCCGAGGCTGGCGCCGTCGAAGGCGAGGCGACCTCCGAGGCGCCCGCACCCGAAGAGGTCACGCCCGAAGAGGCCGCGCCCGAGATGGAGGTCTTCTACAGCTTCCGGTGGGCGCCCAAGCCGCGCGGCAACCGCCGCCCGCAGGGTGACCGCCCGCAGGGAGAGCGGGCCGAGGGCGAGCGTCCGCAGGGCCAGCGCCGCGGTCCCCGCCGCGACGGCCCGCGCGAGGGTCAGGCCCGGGAGGGCGCTGCGCCCGCGGGTGCCGCAGCCTCGGGCGACCGTCCGCGCGGCGATGCGCCGCAGGGCGAGCGCCGCGACCGCAACGGCGCGCCCGGGCAGGGCAAGCCGGGCGGCAAGTTCGCCGGCAAGCCCGGCGGCGGCAAGCGCGACGGGCGTGACGGCGGTGGTCGTGACGGCGGCGGCCGCGATGGCAAGCCCAGCCATCAGGGCCCCAAGACCTTCTCCTCGCGCCCCGAGAAAAAGGCCGATCCCGACAGCCCCTTCGCGATCCTGGCGCAGTTGAAGGACAAGGGCTGACTTGTCCGAAAAGGTCGACGGGCTGCGGCTGGACAAGTGGCTCTGCCACGCGCGCGTCTTCAAGACCCGCGGTTTGGCCGCTGCCCGGATCGAGGGCGGCGGCATCCGCGTGAACGGCCAGCCCTGCCGCAAGCCGGGGCGGGCCGTGCGCCCGGGCGACCGGCTGACCGTCTCGGCCCATGGCGACGTGCGGGCGCTGACCGTGCTGTCCCTGGGCGAGCGGCGCGGGCCTCCCGCCGAGGCGCAGGCGCTCTATCGCGACGACAGCGCGCCAGAGGCCGGGGCAGGGTCCTGAACGGCGACGGGTTGATTGATCCGCGCGAAGCGACTAGGTGACAGGCCGAAGTTCCAGACAAGAGCGCGCCCCATGACCTATGTCGTGACCGACAACTGCATCATGTGCAAATACACCGATTGCGTCGAGGTGTGCCCCGTGGACTGCTTCTACGAGGGCGAGAACACGCTGGTCATCCACCCGGACGAATGCATCGACTGCGGCGTCTGCGAGCCCGAATGCCCCGCCGATGCGATCCGCCCGGACACCGAGCCGGCGATGGAGACCTGGGTCGAGTTCAATCGCAAGTACTCCGAACTCTGGCCCGTAATCACCCGCAAGAAGGACCCGCTTCCCACCGCCACCGAGATGGACGGGCAGGATGGCAAGCTGGAGAAATACTTCTCGGAAGCGCCGGGCGAGGGCGACTGATTCGCGCCGATCCGGGCGGCCGAGGACACGGGCCTTCGGCAATCCGTTGATATTGCACGTTGTGCAGTTGGTTGACCCGGTGGAAAGCGACGTCTCAGGCGGCGCTTTTTTCCGTGTCATTTTTGTGTTATGATCTTTTATGTCGCGCAGCATTCCGCAGATCAGCGGACCCGCCGTGCTGCGCCAGAAGCCTGTTGCGTTCCCTCCCTCTGCCGGGGGGAATTGCTGACCATGATCGAAAATGGACCGAGGGTGGCATTGCCCCCCTGCGGCCCTTTGTGCCCGTCTTGCGGGCGCATGTCAGAGGAAGCCAGATGTCGAAAACCAAGAAGAACGAATTCCGCCCCGATGATTTTGTCGTCTACCCGGCCCACGGGGTCGGTCGCATCGTGTCGATCGAGGAACAGGAGGTCGCCGGCCTGCGGCTGGAGATGTTCGTGATCTCGTTCGACAAGGACAAGATGACCCTGCGCGTGCCGACCGCCCGCGCCTCGGAGATCGGCATGCGCAGCCTGTCGACCCCCGACCTGATCGACCGCGCGCTCGAGACGCTGAAGGGCAAGGCCCGCGTCAAGCGCGCGATGTGGTCGCGCCGGGCGCAGGAATACGAACAGAAGATCCATTCCGGCGACCTGATGTCCATCGCCGAGGTCGTGCGCGACCTGCATCGCTGCGACGACCAGCGCGAGCAGTCCTATTCCGAGCGCCAGCTCTACGAGGCCGCGCTGGACCGCCTGACCCGCGAGGTCGCCGCCGTCGGCGGTCTGGACGAGGGCGGCGCCCAGAAGCGCGTCGAAGAGGTCTTGCTGACCCGCGCCGCGTGATCCGACAGCCCTGATCTGCCGCAAAGGGCGCCCCGGTGGCGCCCTTTTGCCATGCCCGGCCGGCAGGCCGAACGTGGACAAGGTGTCGCTGCCTGCCTATAAGGCGTCCAGCATTTTCCTTTCGCACAACATCAAGGGTGCCTCATGATCAAGGTCTTCGGCCATACCTCTCCCGATACGGATTCGACCGGCTCGCCCCTCATCTGGGCGTGGTATCTGACCGAATGCCGCAAGACCCCGGCCGAGGCGGTCCTGCAGGGCGAACCCAACACCGAAGCGCTGTGGATGCTGAACCGCTGGAACCTCGCCAAGCCGCAGATCATCGCGGACGTGACGGCGGGCGACCGCTGCGTGATCGTGGACACGAACAACCCGGCCGAGCTGCCCGCCTCGATCGATCAGGCCGAGGTGATCGAGATCATCGACCACCACCTGCTGGCCGGCGGCATCAAGACCCGCACGCCGATCAACATCACCGTCCGCCCGCTGGCCTGCACCGCCACGATCATGCACGACCTGATCGGCGAGGACATGGCCCGCGCGCCCGAGGGCATCAAGGGCGCGATGCTGACCTGCATCCTGTCCGACACGCTGGAATTCCGCAGCCCCACCACCACGCCCCATGACCGCGCCGTGGCCGAGAAGCTGGCCGCCGACCTGGGCGTGACCATCGGCGACTTCGCCGCCGAGATGTTCGCCGCCAAGTCCGATGTCAGCGCCTTCAGCGAGGCCGCGCTGCTGAAGATGGACAGCAAGGAATACGAGCTGGGCGGGCGTCAGCTGCGCATCTCGGTGCTGGAGACGACCTCGCCGCAGGTGATCCTGGACCGCAAGGCCGCGCTGATGGCCGCCATGCCCGGCGTCGCCGCCGAGGACGGCGCCGAGGAGGTGCTGCTGTTCGTCATCGACATCCTGCGCGAGGAGGCCACGCTGCTGATCCCCAACGACTTCGTCAAGTCCGTGGCCGAGCGCAGCTTCGCCGTCACCGTGACCGGCGACTCGGTCGTGCTGCCGGGCGTGATGAGCCGCAAGAAGCAGATCATCCCGGTGCTGGCGGTCTGATGTCGCGGATCATTTCGTCGCTGACCGAGATCTCGGCCGGCTATGACGCGCTGTTCTGCGACCTCTGGGGCTGCCTGCACAACGGGCGGCAGCCCTATCCGGCCGCGGTCGCGGCGCTGCAGGCCTATCGGGCGCAAGGCGGCATCGTCTGCCTGATGACCAACGCGCCCCGCCCCGGCCCCTATGTCGTCGCGCAGCTGGACCTGATGGGCGTGCCGCGCGATGCCTGGGATCTGGTCGTCAGCTCGGGCGACGCCGCGCAGGACGCGATGTTCGCGGGCGCGGTCGGCCGCAAGGTCTGGCATATCGGCACCGCCAAGGATGACGGCTTCTTCACCGACATCCCCGAGGCCCATGCCGGGGCCGAGCCGGTCGCCCGCGTCGATCTGGCCGAGGCCGAGGGCATCGTCGCCTCGGGCCCCTTCGACGAGGTCAGCGAGACGCCCGAGCATTACCGCGAGCGCTTCCTCGAGGCCCGCGACCGGGGGCTGCCGATGCTCTGCGCCAATCCCGACATCATCGTGGACATGGGCGAGACGCGCATCTACTGCGCAGGCGCCCTGGCCGAGTTCTACGAAAGTCTGGGCGGTCGGACGCTCTATTTCGGCAAGCCGCATGCGCCGATCTACGACCGGGCGCGGCAGCTGATGGGCCTGGGCCCGGACGCGCGCTATTTGGCGGTGGGCGACGGGATCGCCACCGACATCGCGGGGGCCGTCGCGCAGGGGATCGACTCGATCTTCGTGACCGGCGGGCTGGCGGCGGACGCCTTCGGCGCCGATATCGAGACACCGGATCTGGAGATGCTGCTGCACTGGCTGAAGGTGCAGGAGAAGGCGCCAACCTACGCGTTCGGCCGCCTGCGCTGAGGCTGCCCTTTCCCTGATCCTCCCGAACGCCCGCGCCCCCCACGGCGCGGGCGTTCGTCGTCCGGGCCGCCGGAAACAGAACAGCAAGAATATTATACCTTCGTCTCGAATTTCGGAACAATCTTGCCATAAGGCGCCCATGCTGCTATGCAGCATCGAGGCAAAGGACCGGACTTCAGGCGAATGGACCCCAAGATGCTGGACAACCTTCCGCGCGGCACGATCGTCATCGAGGATCTCGAGATCGGGATGATGCGCCACCTGCAAAAGGTGGTCAGCGACCGCGACATCGAGATGTTCGCCGAGGTCTCGACCGACCGCAATCCGGTGCATCTGGACGATGCCTATGCCCGCGACACGATCTTCGAGGGACGCATCGCGCATGGGATGCTGACGGCGGGGCTGATCTCGGCGGTGATCGGGGAACAGCTGCCCGGGCATGGCACGGTCTATCTGGGCCAGACGCTAAAGTTCATGGCCCCCGTGCGCCCCGGCGACATGGTCCGGGCCGAGGTCACGGTCGAGACGATCGACCATGCGCGGCGGCGGGTCACGCTTGCAACCCGCTGCCTCGTCGGCGATACGGTCGTTCTGAAAGGCGAGGCGGTCGTGCTGGCCCCAAGCCGCAAGTTCGACTGACGGGGCGCATCGGCTGCCCCCTGGGGGCGCAGTGCAGATCCATCGCGACTGGACGGGACTGAAGGCAGAGGCGCGTGGCGCGACGATTGCCATGGGCAATTTCGACGGGGTCCACAAGGGCCACCGCGCCGTCATCGACACGGCCCGCGAGGCCTGCGACGCACCCTTGGGCATCCTGACCTTCGAGCCCCATCCCCGCCAGTATTTCGCCCCCGACGCACCCCCCTTCCGGCTGATGAATAGCGAAGCGCGGGCCAACCGGCTGGCCCGGCTTGGCGTGCAGCAGCTCTATGAGCTGCCCTTCGGCCCGGTCCTTGCGGGGCTGACGCCCGAGGCCTTCGCCCGCGAGGTCCTGGCCGAGGGCCTGGGCATCGCGCATGTCACCGTGGGCGCCGATTTCTGCTTCGGCAAGAACCGGCGCGGCACGGCGGACACGCTGCGCGAGATGGGCCAGCGGTTCGGCTTCGGCGTGACCATCGTGCCGCTGGTCGGCGCGGCCGAAGGCGAATACAGCTCGACCGCGATCCGGGCGGCGCTGGCGCAGGGGCAGACCCATGACGCCTGCCGCATGCTGGGCCATTGGCATCGGATCGAGGGCGAGGTCGTGCATGGCGAGAAGCGCGGGCGCGAGCTGGGCTGGCCCACCGCCAACATGGTGATGGACGGGCTGCACCTGCCGCGCCTTGGCGTCTATGCGGTGCTGGTCGATGTGCTGACCGGCCCGGACCGGCTGTCCTGCCAGGGGGTCGCCTCGCTTGGTGTGCGGCCGATGTTCGGGCGCAACGCCCCCAATCTGGAAGTGCATCTGTTCGACTTCTCGGGCGACCTCTACGGCCAGCACCTCTCCGTGGCCCTGGTCGATTTCCTGCGCGACGAGGCCAGCTTCGACGGGCTGCCCGCGCTGATCGAGCAGATCGACCGGGATGCGCAGGACGCGCGTCGCCTGCTGGCGGGCCGCTGAGATGCGCGAGCGTTTCTGGGAACTGCCCCTGCCCAAGCTGGCCCGCGACGAGTGGGAGGCGCTGTGCGACGGCTGCGGCAAGTGCTGCCTGAACAAGATCGAGTTCGAGGACACGAACGAGCTGGCCTTCACCCGCGTCGCCTGCAAGCTGCTGGACGGCGACGCTTGCCGCTGCTCCAGCTACACCAACCGCCACGATTACGTCCCCGACTGCGTGGTCCTGACACCGGGCAAGATCAAGGAGATTGCCTGGTGGCTGCCCGTCACCTGCGCCTATCGCCTGCGCCACGAGGGGCGGCCCCTCTACGACTGGCACCACCTGATCTCGGGCAGCACGGACAGCGTGCACGAGGCGGGCGTCAGCGTGCGCGGCTGGACCGTCAGCGAGCTGTCGGTGACCGAGGACGAGTGGGAGGACCACATCATCGAGGATCTGTCATGAATTTCGCCTCCGACAACGCCTATGCCGCGCATCCCGCCGTCATGGCCGCCCTGAACGACGCCAATTCGGGCGCGATGATGGGCTATGGCGCCGACCCGGTGACGGCCCGCGCGCAAGAGGCGATGCGCGAGGTTCTGGAGGCGCCCGAGGCGGTGGTGCGCTTCGTCTCCACCGGCACGGCGGCCAATGCGCTGGTCTGCGCGCAGCTGTCGCCGCCCTATGGTCGCATCTATTGCCATGACGACGCCCATATCGAGACCAGCGAATGCGCGGCGCCCGAGTTCTTCTCGCACGGGGCCAAGCTGGTGACGCTGCCGGGCACGGGCGGCAAGCTGGCGCCCGAGACGCTGGCGCGGGCCATCCATGTGGGCGCGGGCGTGGGGCTGAACGGCGGGCTGAACGCGATGGTGTCGATCACCAACGCGACCGAATGGGGCACGGTCTATACCGCCGCCGAGGTCGCGGCGCTGGCCGCCGTCGCGCAGGGGGCCGGGCTTCCCCTGCACATGGACGGCGCGCGGTTCTCCAACGCGGTGGCGGCGCTTGGCTGTTCGGCGGCGGACCTGACCTGGCGCGCGGGGGTCGATGCGCTGTGCTTCGGCGGCACCAAGAACGGCGCGATGGCCGCCGAGGCGGTGGTGTTCTTCGATCCGGCCCATGCCGAGGGCTTCGACTATCGCCGCAAGCAGGCAGGGCACGTGTTTTCCAAGAACCGCTATCTGGCGGCGCAGATGCTGGCCTTGGCGACGGACGGGCTGTGGCTGGATCTGGCGGGTCGCGCCAATGCCCATGCGCAGGTGCTGGGCGAGGCGGTGCAGGCTGGGGGCGGTCAGCTGCTGCAGCCGGTGCAATCGAACGCCGTCTTCGCGACGATCCGGGCCGAAACCCATGCCCGGGCGCGGGCGGCGGGGGCGCAGTACTACCTCTGGCCCGACAAGTCGGCCGAGGGGCTGGACCCGGTGCCGCTGCGCCTGGTCTGTGCCTGGGACACGCCCGAGGCGGATGTCGCGGCACTGGCCGCGATCCTGCGCGGCTAGGCCGTCAGCGCGTCCAGCAGCAGCTGCAGCGCATGTTCGACCGTCGCCGCGCGCACGCGGTGGCGGCCGATGGGGCCGAACTCGACGGTCTGGGTGACGGTGCCGAAGGGCTGCGCGATCCCGAAGCAGACCCGCCCCTCGGGCTTGTGTTCCGATCCGCCGGGACCGGCGATGCCGGTGACCGCGACCGCGATCCCCGCATCCGAGTGGCGCAGCGCGCCCGAGGCCATCTGGGCGGCGATCTGTTCGCTGACCGCGCCGTGATCGTCCAGCGTGGCCTGCGCGATGCCCAGCATCTGGATCTTGGCGGCGTTGGAATAGGTGACGAAGCCCCGGTCGAAGGCATCCGACGATCCCGGCACCTCGGTCAGCGCGCCGGCGATCAGCCCGCCGGTGCAGCTTTCGGCGGTGGCGATCATCACGCCCCGGGCGCGGGCGGCGTCCAGCACCTCGGCCGCGCGGGTCACAGCATCATCGGGATGTGGAAGGCCGCCGCCGCGATCATCGTGGCGACGCCCGCGAAGAGGCCCGCCCACAGATCGTCCAGCATCACGCCCGCCGTGTCGTGGCGGCGGTCGGCGCGACCGATGACCCAGGGCTTGCGGATGTCGAAGATCCGGAAGAAGACGAAGGCCGCGACCCAGCCCGGATAGGGGAAGGTCTCGGCCGGCAGGTCCATCATCCAGAAGCCGAAGGACGGGAACATCAGCGCCAGCCACTGGCCCGCGACCTCGTCGATGACGATCTCGCTGCGGTCGGGATCTGCCATGCCGGCGGTGTATTGCGCCACGGCCCAGAAGCCCGTCAGGATGACCAGCCCGGTGGCCAGCGCCAGCAGGGGGAAATGCCCAATGCGGTGGATCAGAAGGCCCATCGCCACGGCCACGGCCGAGCCCCAGGTGCCCGGGGCCGGGCGCAACAGCCCCGCGCCGAACCAGATACAGAGAAGGCGCGCCATGGGGGGTTATTCCTTGATGAGGGTGGCGGTGGCGATGGCCGCGATGCCCTCGCGCCGCCCGGTGAAGCCCAAGCGTTCCGAGGTGGTGGCCTTGACGCTGATGCGCGATTCTTCCAGCCCCATGATCTCGGACAGGCGATGGGCCATGGCCAGGGCGTGCGGGCCGATCTTGGGCGCCTCGCAGATCAGCGTCACGTCGGCGTTGCCGATGCGGAAGCCCTTGTCGCGGGCGAGGCTTGCGGCATGGGCCAGAAAGATCGCGCTGTCGGCGCCCTTCCATTGCGGGTCCGAGGGCGGGAAGTGCCGCCCGATATCGCCCTGCGCCAGCGCGCCATAGATCGCGTCGGTCAGGGCGTGCATGCCGACATCGGCATCCGAATGGCCCAGAAGGCCCGCGTCATGCGGGACGCGCACCCCGCAGAGCGTCACGTGATCGCCCGACGTGAAGGCATGCACGTCATAGCCATTGCCCAAGCGGATATCCATGTCGCGTCCCCGGATGCGTTCGGCCCGCGCGAAATCGGCGGGGTAGGTGATCTTGAGATTGTCTTCCGAGCCGGGGGTGATGGCAACCTCGATCCCGGCCAGGCGGGCAAGTTCGACATCATCGGCGGCGTCGTCCGCGTGGCGGCGATGCGCCATGGATATTTGGGCCAAGGTGAACCCCTGAGGGGTCTGCGCCCGATACAGCCCGTCGCGGGGCGCAGTGCCGGTGACCCTGCCGTCCGATCCCCGCCAGAGCGCGTCCGAGACCGGCAGGGCGGGCGCGGCGGCCTGGGCGCCCGCCTGCAGCGCGTCGATGACGCCCTGGATGACCGCATCGGGAACCAGCGGGCGGGCGCCGTCATGGATCAGGACATGCGTGGCCTGACCCTCGAGCGCGTCCAGGCCGGCGCGGACGCTGGCGGCGCGGGTCTGAGCGCCGGTCACGATCGTGACGGGGCCGGCATAGCGCTCCATGGCCCAGGCCATGTCGTCGGGATGGACGACCAGCACGATCCGGTCGAAGCCCGCGAAGGCGGCCAGGGCATGATCCAGCACCGGGCGGCCGCCCAGAAGCCGCCACTGCTTGGGCAGCCCGCCGCCCGCGCGCGTGCCGCGCCCGGCGGCGGTGATCAGCGCGGCATAGCCCGGCGGCGCAGTGACCGTCATGCGTGGACGGCCACGTCGCCCTTGATCGCGCGGGCGAAGGCCGTGCGGTAGAGGTCCGAGAGCTGCGCCAGCGGCGCGGCGTCGCCGCCGAATGTGACCTGGTCGCCGCCGAAGCGGCCGACCTGCGCGACGGGGACGCCCGCCTCGCGCGCTGCAGCCGTCAGGGCGGCGGCGGCGTCGGGGGTGCAGGCGACCAGGTAGCGGGCCTGGTCCTCTCCAAAGAGCTGCGCGATCCGGGCGCTGTCCAGCGTGACGCCCAGGCCCGCCGCCTCGGCCATCTCGAAGGCCGCGAGGGCCAGCCCGCCATCCGAGAGGTCGGTGGCCGAGGAGAGATGCGCGCGGTGGTCCCGCAGGAACGTGCCATGCAGGCGCTCGGCCGAAAGGTCGACCGGGGGGGCGTCGCCGGCCTCGATGCCGAAGGCCTCGTGGGCCAGGGCGGACTGGTCCAGATGGCCCAGGGTGGTGCCGATGACCAGGGCCAGATCGCCCTCGACCGGCAGGCCCGCGATGATGTCGTCCAGATCCGCGATCAGGCCGACGCCGCCGATGGTGGGGGTGGGCAGGATGCCGCTGCCATCGGTCTCGTTGTAGAGCGAGACGTTGCCCGAGACGATGGGGAAGTCCAGCGCGCGGCAGGCCTCTCCGATGCCCTTGATGGCGCCGACCAGTTGGCCCATGATCTCAGGCTTTTCCGGATTGCCGAAATTCAGGTTGTCGGTCGTGGCCAGGGGCAGGGCGCCCACGGCGATCAGGTTGCGCCAGGCCTCGGCCACGGCCTGCTTGCCGCCCTCGTAGGGGTTGGCCTTGACGTAGCGCGGGGTCACGTCGCTGGTGAAGGCCAGCGCTTTCCTCGTGCCATGCACGCGCACCACGCCCGCGCCCATGCCGGGGCGGCGGATCGTGTCGGCGCCGACCTGCGTGTCGTACTGCTCCCACACCCAGCCCTTGTGAGCATGGCTGGGGCTGCCGATCAGCGCGCGCAGCGCCGCGATGGGGGCGATTTCGGGCAGCGCCGGGGCAGGGGCGGGTTTGGGGGTCTCGACCCAGGGGCGATCGTATTCGGGCGCGCTGGAGGCCAGCTTGGACAGCGGCAGGTCGGCCACCACGTCGTTGCCGTGCAGGATCAGGAAGCGGTCCTCGGGGATCGTCTCGCCCACGATGGCGAAATCCAGGTCCCATTTCTCGAAGATGGCGCGGGCCTCGGCCTCCTTCTCGGGCTTGAGGACCATCAGCATCCGCTCCTGGGATTCCGACAGCATCATCTCGTAGGCGGTCATGTTCGTCTCGCGCTGCGGGACATGATCCAGGGTCAGCTTGATCCCGAGGCCGCCCTTGTCGCCCATCTCGACCGCCGAGCAGGTCAGGCCCGCCGCCCCCATGTCCTGGATCGAGATGACCGAGCCCGAGGCCATCAGTTCCAGGCAGGCCTCCAGCAGGCATTTCTCGGTGAAGGGGTCGCCGACCTGCACGGTGGGACGCTTGTCCTCGATCGTGTCGTCGAATTCGGCGCTGGCCATGGTGGCGCCGCCGACGCCGTCGCGGCCCGTCTTGGCGCCCAGATAGACGACCGGCATGCCCACGCCCGAAGCGGCCGAGTAGAAGATCTTGTCGGCATCGGCCAGGCCCGCCGCGAAGGCGTTGACTAGGCAGTTGCCGTCATAGGAGGGGTGGAAACGGACCTCGCCGCCCACGTTCGGGACGCCGAAGGCATTGCCGTAGGCGCCGATCCCCTCGACCACGCCCTTGACCAGATGCGGGGTCTTGGGATGCTCGGGGCGGCCGAAGGACAGCGCGTCCATCACCGCGATGGGGCGGGCGCCCATGGTGAAGACGTCGCGCAGGATGCCACCCACGCCGGTGGCCGCGCCCTGATGCGGCTCGATATAGCTGGGGTGGTTGTGGCTTTCCATCTTGAAGACGACCGCCTGGCCGTCGCCGATATCGACGACGCCCGCGTTCTCGCCGGGGCCGCAGATGACCTGCGGGCCGTCCACGGGCAGGGTGCGCAGCCATCTCTTGGAGGACTTGTAGGAGCAGTGCTCGTTCCACATGGCGCTGAAGATGCCCAGTTCGGTGAAGCTGGGGGTGCGGCCGATGATCTGCAGGATCCGGTCGTATTCGTCGGGCTTGAGCCCGTGCGCGGCGATCAGTTCCGGGGTGATCTGGGGTTCCTGCATGGGTGGGCCCTTCCTGCGCATGAAATCACGGGCCTTTTAGGCCGTGGCGGCGCGCATGGAAAGGCCGCGCGGCCCGGGCGCGGGACAAAAAAAAGCCGGGCACGAGGCCCGGCCTAAGTCCAACAGGGAGGTAGAAGATGATGAGCAATTAAGCCGAGCATCGTCTTCTGAGCCCGATCTATGTGCAGTTTGTGAACTCTTCAAGACGCTTGGGCGGGTCAGGTCCGCATAGCCGCCATGCACAAATGTAATGGCTGCCGGATCAGGTCTGGCCCGCCTCGCTTTGATGGCGGCGATAGGCCTGGATCTCCTCCAGCACGAAGTCGCGAAAGACGGCCACGCGGCGCGTCTGGCGCAGTTCCTCGGGATAGGCCAGGAAGACCGGCACCTCGCCGGATTCGGTGTCGGGCAAGATGCGGATCATCTGCGGATTGTCGGCGGTCAGATAGTCGGGCAGCACGCCGATGCCCAGATTGGCCAGCACCGCCTGCAGAACGCCGAAATAGTTGTTCACCGTCAGGGTCGACCCGACATTCTGGGCCATCAGTTCCTGCACCAGGCGGGCGCCGGCGGCGACCTGAGGCTGGTCGGGCTTCTGGCAGATCAGCCGGTGCTTGGACAGATCCTCCAGCGTGGCCGGCATGCCGCGCGCGGCGACATATTCGGGGCTGGCATACAGCCGCATGCGGATGTTCAGCAGGCGGCGGCGGATCAGGTCGGACTGGCTGGGTTCCTTCATGCGGATCGCCACGTCGGCCTCGCGCATGGGCAGGTCCAGCACGCGTTCCTTCAGCAACAGATCGATCCGCAGGTCGGGGAACTTCTCGTACAGATTGACCAGGCGCGGGGCCAGCCACAGGGTGCCGAAGCCCACGGTGGTGGTCACCTTCAGCTCGCCCAGCACGTTCTCCTCGCTGTCGCGGATGCGGGCCGAGGCGCTGTCCAGCTTGCGCGCCATGGCGCTGGTCGCCTCGAACAGCAACTCGCCCTGCTCGGTCAGAATCAGCCCGCGCGCATGGCGGTGGAACAGCGTGGTCCCAAGCGATTCTTCCAGCGCCCGGATCTGGCGGCTGACAGCGGATTGCGACAGGTGCAGCGTGTCCCCCGCATGGGTCAGGCTGCCCGCATCGGCCACCGCGTGAAAGATTCGAAGCTTGTCCCAGTCCATCCTTTTCAATCCTGTCATGTCAGCCATGCATCTGTTGCAGACCTGTCCTTTCACCTGAGGTCCGGGCGCCCATACGTCAAGCCAAGAATTTTGTCTTCGTAAGTCAGCCATTCTGACCTATAATGCCGGAGGGAGCCGCTAGGCTGGGGAGGAGACACAACATGAGCAAGCAGGAATTTTCGCTGGCCGACCGGTTCGACCTGGGCAAGCCACACGTATTGTTGAACGGCACGCAGGCGTTGGTTCGTCTGATGCTGATGCAATCAGCACGCGACAAGGCTGCGGGTCTGGACACGGCGGGGCTGGTCACCGGCTATCGCGGCAGTCCGCTTGGCGGCGTCGATCTGGCGATGATGCGCGAGGGCAAGCGGTTGGCCGCGTCGAACGTGCTGTTCCAGCCCGGCCTGAACGAGGATCTGGCCGCGACCGCCATCTGGGGCAGCCAGCAGGCCGAGCTGCGCGGCGAGGGGCGCCATGACGGGGTCTTCGCGCTGTGGTACGGCAAGGGGCCGGGCGTGGACCGGTCCGGCGACGTGATGAAGCACGGCAACATGGCCGGATCGTCGCGGCTTGGCGGCGTGGTCATGGCGATGGGCGACGATCACACGGGCGAAAGCTCGACCGTGCTGCACCAGTCGGACTGGGCGATGATCGACGCCTATATTCCCGTCCTGTCGCCCGCCGGGGTGCAGGAGATCCTGGACTATGGCCTCTATGGCTTCGCGCTGTCGCGCTATGCGGGGGTCTGGACCGGCCTCAAGACAATGAAGGACACGGTCGAGGCGACCTCGGTCGTCAATGGCGATCCGCACCGGCTGAGCTTCGTGACCCCCGACCGCGCGCTGCCCGAGGGCGGGCTGAACATCCGCATCGGCGACACGCCGGTCGCGCAGGAGGCGCGGATGATCGACCACAAAAGGTGGGCGGCCGAGGCGTTCTCCCGCGCGAACCGGCTGGACCACCGGGTCTGGGGCCGTCCGGGCGCCAAGATCGGCTTCGTCGCGGCAGGCAAGAATTGGCTGGATCTGGTCCACGCGCTGTCCCTGCTGGGCATCGATCAGGCCGAGGCAGACCGCTTGGGCCTGACCACCTACAAGGTCGGGCAGACCTGGCCCATGGACATGAAGTCCATCCAGGAATGGTCCGAGGATCTGGAACTGATCATCTGCGTCGAGGAAAAGCGCAAGCTGATCGAGGTGCAGCTGAAGGAGGCGATCTTCGACAACCGCCGGGGCCGCCGCGTCCATGGCTGGAAGCACGACCGCACCGGAGAGGAACTGTTCCCGACCCGCTATGCGCTGGACCCGGTGACCATCGCCCAGAAGATCGGCGGCATCCTGATCGAGGAGGGGCGCGGCACCGACCGCCTGCGCGCCGGGCTGGCCCGCCTGACCGAGGTGCGCCGCAACGACAACGCCCCCGAGATCGCGACCCGCACGCCGTGGTTCTGCTCGGGCTGCCCGCATAACAGCTCGACCCGCCTGCCCGAGGGCAGCCGCGCCTATGCCGGGATCGGCTGCCACTACATGGTGCAATGGATGGGCCGCGAGACCGAGGGCTTCACCCATATGGGTGGCGAGGGCGCGAACTGGATCGGCGAGGCGCCGTTCAGCACAAGATCGCATGTGTTTCAGAACCTTGGCGACGGAACCTACAATCATTCGGGGATCCTAGCGATCCGCGCAGCGCTGGCCGCGGGCACGAACATCACCTACAAGATCCTCTACAACGACGCTGTCGCGATGACCGGCGGCCAGCCCAACGAGGGCGGGCTGACCGCCCCGCAGATCGCGCGCGAGCTGGTGGCGATGGGGGTGAACCCCTTGGTCATCGTGCATGACGAGAAGGAAGAGGTCGATCCCGCCGACTTCCCCAAGGGCCTGCGCGTCGAGACCCGCGACCAGATGCCGGTGGTGCAGCGCGAGCTGGAGAAGGTCACCGGCGTCAGCGCGATCCTCTATGTCCAGACCTGCGCGGCGGAAAAGCGGCGGCGGCGCAAGAAGGGCGAATTTCCCGACCCCGACCGCCGCATCTGGATCAATCCCGAGGTCTGCGAGGGCTGCGGCGATTGCTCGGTGCAGTCGAACTGCGTGTCGATCGTGCCGCTGGACACCGAACTGGGCCGCAAGCGGCAGATCGACCAGTCCAGCTGCAACAAGGATTTCAGCTGCGTGAAGGGCTTCTGCCCAAGCTTCGTGTCCGTCAAGGGCGGCAAGCTGCGCAAGCCCAAGGCCGAGGCCTTCGATCTGCCCGACCTGCCGCTGCCCGCGCTGCCCGCGATCACCGGCACCCATAACATCGTCATCACCGGCGTCGGCGGTACGGGCGTCGTCACCATCGGCGCGGTGCTGGCGCAGGCCGCGCATATGGACGGCAAGGGCGCCGGCATGATGGAGATGGCGGGGCTGGCCCAGAAGGGCGGCGCGGTCCATATCCACCTGCGCCTGGCCGAGCGCCCCGAGGACATCAGCGCCATCCGCGTCGCCGTGGGCGAGGCCGATTGCGTCATCGGCGGCGATCTGGTGGTGACGGCGGGTGCCAAGACGGTCGGTCTGATGACCCAAGGCCGCACCGGCGCGGTGGTGAACGATCACGAGATCATCACCGGCGACTTCACCCGCAACCGCGATTTCCAGGTGCCCTCGGACCGGCTGCGGCTGTCGCTGCAGGCCCGGTTGAAGGATCGCGTCGCCTTCTTCGACGCCAACGATCTGGCGCTGCGGATGCTGGGCGATTCCATCTATTCCAACATGCTGGTGCTGGGCGCCTGCTGGCAGCAGGGGCTGATCCCGCTGTCGCTGGAGGCGATCCTCGAGGCGATCCGCCTGAACGGCGCCAAGGTGGCCGAGAACCAGCGCGCCTTCCAGATCGGGCGTTGGGCGATGGCCTTTCCCGACCAGGCCGTGCGGCCCGCCGAGGTCAGCCATCTGCCGGTTGATCCGGTGGCCTATCGCGCCGAGCGTCTGGTCGGCTATCAGGGTGCGCGGCTGGCCCGGCGCTATCGCAAGCTGGTCGATGCGGCACCCGCGCCGATGCGCGAGACCGTCGCAAGAAGCTATTACAAGCTATTGGCCTACAAGGACGAATACGAGGTCGCCCGCCTGCACCTGACCACCGCTGAACAGGTTGCTGCCCGGTGGGAGGGGGACGTCAAGCTGTCCCTGCATCTGGCCCCGCCGATGCTGTCGGGCATGGACCCGAACGGCCGCCCGAAGAAGCGCGAGTTCGGGCCGTGGATGCTGCGGGCCTTCCGCGTGCTGGCGGGGCTGAAGGGGCTGCGCGGCACGCCGCTGGACCCGTTCGGCTACGCCTCCGAACGCAGGCGGGAACGCGCGATGATCGCCGAGTTCGAGGCCGACATGGCCGAGGTCTTCGCCAAGGTGACCGACCCGATGATGCCCGTCGCGATCGAGCTGGCCGGGCTGCCTCTGTCGGTGCGCGGCTTCGGTCCCGTCAAGGAGGCCGCCGCCGATCAGGCCGCCCTGCGCCGGGCCGAGTTGCTGGCCCAGTTCCGCGAGGGGCGCGCACCGATCCGTGAGGCCGCCGAATGATGGGGGCCGAATGATCGGGGCCGAATGATCGGGGCCGAATGATCTGGATCATTCCCAAAACCCGCGTGGCGCCCTATGAAGGGCGCCACGCGGGGCAGAGGAGCGGTTCATGGCGGTTGGGGTCTTCGATTCGGGGCTGGGCGGGCTGACTGTCCATCAGGCCATCGCCGCGCGCCTGCCCGACCTGCCGCTGGTCTATCTGGGCGACAACGCCCATGCGCCCTACGGCGTGCGCACCCCCGACGACATCTTCAACTTGACCTGCGCGGGCGTCGCGCGGCTGTGGGACGAAGGCTGCGATCTGGTGATCCTGGCCTGCAACACCGCCAGCGCCGCCGCGCTGAAGCGCATGCAGGAGACCTGGCTGCCCGCGGACAAGCGCGTGCTGGGCGTCTTCGTCCCAATGATCGAGGCGCTGACCGAACGGGCTTGGGGCGACAATTCGCCGCCCCGCCGGGTGGCGGTGAACAATGTGGCCCTGTTCGCGACCCCCGCCACCGTCGCCAGCCGGGCCTTCCAGCGCGAGCTGGCCTTCCGCGCCGTGGGCGTCGATGTCGAGGCGCAGCCCTGCGGCGGTGTCGTCGATGCCATTGAAATGGGCGATGAAATCCTGGCCGAGGCGCTGGTGACCAGCCATGTCGAGGCGCTGAAGCGCCGGATGCCTTACCCCGAGGCCGCCGTGCTGGGCTGCACGCATTACCCGCTGATGCAGGACGCGTTCCAGCGCGCCCTTGGCGATCACGTTCGCGTCTACAGCCAGGCGGGGCTGGTCGCGGAAAGCCTGGCCGACTATCTGATCCGCAGGCCCGAGTTCACGGGGCCGGGGCAGGTCGCGAAACATCTGACCACGGGCGATCCGGTGCGGGTCTCGGGCAAGGCCACGCAGTTCCTGCGCCGCCCCGTCCGCTTCGAGGCCGCGTGAGACGCCAGATCGCAAGACGCCAGATCGCAAGACGGAGGAAAGAATGGCCGGTATGAAGTCCCTCAAGAAGCAGCGCCGCATCCAGGTCCTGGCGGCGGCCTCGGTCGCGCTGGTCGTGGCGGTGGGGCTGATCGGCTACGGGTTCAGCGACGGCATCAACCTCTATCGTTCGCCCAGCCAGGTCAGCGAGGCGGCACCCGATCCCGAGGAGTTCTTCCAGCTGGGCGGGCTGGTCAAGGAGGGCTCGATCGCCAATGGCGAGGGCGTGGCCTTCGATTTCGTCATCACCGACGGCGCGGCCGAGATCCCGGTGACCTATGTCGGCGGCGATCCGCGGCCCGACCTGTTCACCGAAGGGCAGGGCACCATCGCCAAGGGCTGGTATCGCGACGGCCGCTTCGAGGCGCGCGACCTGCTGGCCAAGCATGACGAGACCTACATGCCGCGCGAGGTGATGGATTCGCTGAAGGCCACCGGCGTCTATCAGGAACCCGGCGCCTGAGCGCTTGCGCAACGCCCGCAGGGTTAACGACCCGTTAACGCCCACGCGTCAGCATCCCCCGGTGCGGCCGATCCCCGGCCGCCCCAGCCAAGGGGGGTGTCATGCCAAGCGTCGACCAGATTGCCCGAGAGATCGTGGCCCGCGAGGGGGGCTATGTGAACGACCCCGACGATCCGGGCGGGGCCACCAATTACGGCGTCACCATCGGCACGATGCGCGCCCTGGGGATGGACCTGACCGGCGACGGGCGGGTCGATGCGGCCGATGTCCGCGCCCTGACCCGCGCCCAGGCCGAGCAGGTCTTCGTCGAGCATTACTTCCGCAAGCCGCGCCTGGCCGAACTGCCCGAGCCCCTGCAGGCCAGCGCCTTCGACATGTATGTGAACGCGGGCGCAAATGCGGTGAAGATCCTGCAGCGGCTGGTCTCGCGCATGGGGTTTGCCTGCGCCGATGACGGGGTGATCGGCCCCCGGACCATCGCCGCCGTCCGTCAGGCGGCCGAGGCCGCGCCGCTGCATCTGGCCGATGCCTACGGGATCGCGCGGCGGAATTACTACTACGCCCTGGCCGACCAGCGCCCCGCCAGCCGCAAATATGCGCGCAGCAAGGCGGGCGGCAAGGGCGGCTGGATCACCCGCGCCGAGGAATTCATCGCCCCCCGCTATCGCCTGACCGAGGCCGAGCATCGCCAGAGGACATCCGCATGGGCCTGATCGACCGCTTTCTGGGGGTCGCCCCCGCCGTCACCGCCCTGGGCAGTGCCGCCACCGGCATGGCCGAGGTCTTCACCCAGAACGCCACCCGCCGGATGGAACTGGACGAGGAAGCCTATGCCCGCGCCATCGCGCAGGCCGGGCAGGAATTCGCCGTGCCGCGCCAGGGCTGGTTCGACAGCTTCGTGAACGGGCTGAACCGCCTGCCGCGCCCGCTGCTGGCGCTTGGGACGATGGCGCTGTTCATCTATGCCATGGTCGAGCCCGCGGGCTTCGGCCTGCGGATGGAGGGGCTTCAGCAGGTGCCCGAGCCGCTGTGGTGGCTGCTGGGCGCCATCGTCGGCTTCTATTTCGGGGCCCGCGAGGCGCATCATTTCCGCCACCGCGTCTGGCCCGCCCGCATCACCGAGGAGACGACCATCGTCCCCCACACCACCCCCCCGGCCGCCCCCGTGCCGCAGGCCCGCCCCGCCGGGGATTTCTCCGACAATGCCGCCCTGCGCGACTGGCAGGCCTCGCTGCGCGATTAGGCCGCAGCCGCACACGGGGAACTGACCGCAGTCACACGAAGGGGGGGCTTTTCCCCCGTTCGTCACATCCCTATGCTGATGCGCAGCAAAGGATGCCCCAGATGATCGCTGAACTTGGCCATTTCGCCCTGATCCTGGCCTTCATGGTCGGGATCTACCAGATGACCATCCCGATGGTCGGCGCGCACAAGGGCTGGCACGGCTGGATGGACAGCGCCCGCCCCGCCGCCATGGCGCAACTGCTGCTGATGGTGCTCAGCTTCGGCGCGCTGACCATCGCCTTCGTCACCTCGGACTTCTCGCTGCGGCTGGTCTACGAGAACTCGCACACGGCCAAGCCGATGATCTACAAGATCAGCGGTGTCTGGGGCAACCACGAGGGCTCGATGCTGCTCTGGGTGCTGATCCTGGCGCTGTTCGGCGCGGCGGCGGCGCTGTTCGGGGGCAACCTGCCGCCCAGCCTGCGGGCGCGGGTGCTGGGGGTGCAGGCCTCGGTCAGCGTGGCCTTCTACGCCTTCATCATCTTCACCTCCAATCCGTTCTGGCGCATGGGAAATCCGCCCTTCGACGGGCGCGACCTGAACCCGCTTCTGCAGGACCCGGGCCTGGCGTTTCACCCGCCGTTTCTCTACCTGGGCTATGTCGGCCTCTCGATGGCCTTCAGCTTTGCCGTCGCCGCCCTGATCGAGGGGCGGGTCGACGCGGCTTGGGCCCGGTGGGTGCGCCCCTGGACGCTGGCGGCCTGGGTCTTCCTGACCATCGGCATCGCGCTCGGCTCGTGGTGGGCCTATTACGAGCTGGGCTGGGGCGGCTTCTGGTTCTGGGACCCGGTCGAGAATGCCAGCTTCATGCCCTGGCTGCTGGCCGCCGCGCTCCTGCATTCCGCCGTGGTGGTGGAAAAGCGCGAGGCGCTGAAAAGCTGGACCATCCTGTTGGCGATCATGGCCTTCGGCTTTTCGCTGATCGGCACCTTCATCGTGCGCTCGGGCGTCATCACCTCGGTCCACAGCTTCGCCAACGACCCCGAGCGCGGGGTGTTCATCCTGGCGATCCTGGCGGTCTTCGTGGGTGGCGCGCTGACGCTCTATGCCTTCCGTGCGACAGAGATGACGGCCAAGGGCGTCTTCTCGCCCGTCTCGCGCGAGGGCGCGCTGGTCCTGAACAACGTGCTGCTGGCGGTCGCGGCCTTCGTTGTGTTCATCGGCACCATCTGGCCGCTGGTGGCGGAAATGGTCTGGGGCCGCGTGCTGTCCGTGGGCCCGCCCTTCTTCAACCAGGCCTTCACGCCCTTCATGATCGTGCTGGCCATCGCGCTGCCCCTGGGGTCGATCCTGCCGTGGAAGCGCGCGACGCTGGCCCGTACCTTGCGGCCCCTGCGCGGCGCGCTGATCCTGACGGGCGCGATCATGGTGCTGGTCTTTGCCGTCTCGACCGGCAATTCCGGGCTGGCGGTGATCGGCGCGGGTCTGGGATCCTGGCTGGTCTTCGGCGCCTTAGCCGAGCTGTGGCTGCGCACCGGCAATTCGGGCGCGGGGCGCCTGCTGCGCCTGCCGCGCGCCGATTGGGGCAAGGCCACCGCCCATGCCGGGCTGGGCATCACCTTCATCGCCGTGGCGCTGGTTCAGGCCTGGCAGAGCGAGGATGTCCGCGTGGCGCAGGTCGACCAGCCCTTCCGCGTCGGCGCCTATGATCTGGTGCTGCGCGACGTCCAGCGCGTCGACGGGTCGAACTACCTGTCCCAGATGGCCACCATCGAGGCCAGTCGCGACGGCCGCCCCGTCGCCACGCTGACCCCGGAAAAGCGCGTCTATCCGGTGCAGGGCATGCCCACGACCGAGGCCTCGATCGACTACGGCTTCTGGCGCGACCTCTATGTGGTGCTGGGCGACGAGCAGGTGGGCGGGGGCTGGGCCGTGCGGACCTATATCAAGCCCTTCGTCAGCTGGATCTGGGCGGGCTCGATCCTGATGGCGCTTGGCGGGCTGATCAGCCTGACCGACCGGCGCTATCGCGTGGCCGCCGGCGCCTCGCGCCCGGTGCGCCGCGACATGACGGTCCCGGCGGAATGAGGGCGCTGTGGACCCGTCTGGCGCTGGTCTTGGCGCTGGCCTTGGCGCCGCTGACGCCCGCGCTGGCGGTGCAGCCCGACGAGGTGCTTCAGGATGCGGGGCTGGAATCCCGTGCCCGCCAGATCTCGCAGCAGCTGCGCTGCCCGGTCTGCCAGGGCGAGAACATCGACGAATCGAACGCCCCGATCAGCCGCGACCTGCGGCTGTTCGTGCGCGAGCGGCTGGTCGCGGGCGACAGCAATGACGAGGTGATCGACAATGTCGTCGATCGTTTCGGCGAGTTCGTGCTGTTCGATCCGCGCGCCACGGGCAGCAACCTGATTCTGTGGATGGCCGGGCCGCTGATGGCGGTGCTGGCCGCGCTGGCGGCGGCGCGCTTCCTGCGCGCGCGCAACCGCCCCACGCCCGAGGTCGCGGCGCTGGACCCCGCCGAGGCCAAGCGCCTGGACGAGATCATGCGCGGCAACTGACGCCAAGTCGCGCTTTCCCGAAAGCGCGTTTCTGGCATGATCGCCCCGACACCGGGGAGGGATCATGAGCTACCAGACAATCCAGTTCGACATCCGCGAGGGCGTGGCCACGCTGACCCTTAACCGGCCGGCCGTGATGAACGCGCTGAACCGCGCCATGCGGGCCGAGATCACGCAGGCCCTGACCACGCTGCCGCCCGAGGTCCGGGCCGTGGTGCTGACCGGGGCGGGGCGGGGCTTCTGCTCGGGCCAGGATCTGACCGATGCCGGGGCCGCCGCCGATCTGGAGGCGGTGCTGCGCGCCGAATACGAGCCGATGCTGGCCGCGATCACCACCTGCCCGGTCCCGGTAATCGCGGCGGTCAACGGCGTGGCGGCGGGTGCGGGCGCCAATCTGGCGCTGGCCGCCGATGTGGTGATCGCCACCGAAAGCGCCAGCTTCATCCAAGCCTTCACGCGGATCGGGCTGATCCCCGATGCGGGCGGCACCTGGATCGTGCCGCGCGCGGTGGGGCTGGCCCGGGCGATGGGGATGATGCTGTTCGCGGACGCCATCCCCGCGCGGCAGGCGGCGGATTGGGGCCTGATCTGGCAGGCCCTTCCCGACGATCAGTTCGCCGCAGGCGTCGCCGCCCGCGCGCAGGCGCTGGCCCGGGGACCGACCGGCGTCTTCCTGGCCATCCGCGCGGCGCTGGCGGCCTCGTTCTCGCAGGATCTGCCCGCCCAGCTGGATCTGGAGGCGCGACTGCAGGGCGAGGCCGGGCGCAGCGCGGATTTCGCCGAAGGGGTGGCGGCCTTCCTGCAGAAGCGGCCGCCGGTCTTCACCGGCCGCTGAAGCCCCGTCAGGCGATCTGGCGAAAGACCGGCGCGGGGCCGCGATTGTCGAAGAAGGGCACCGTGTCGGGTCGAGGCAGCGGCCGGTCCGCGGGCAGACCGTCGATCAGCTCGGCCAGTTCGGCCAGCACGACCTCGGTGATGAAGGGCAGGTCCAGCTGGCGGGCCTGCGCCAGGGGCACCCAATGCAGATGGGACAGCTCGTCGCAGGCGGCGCTGAAATCGTCGGGATCGCCCGCGATCGCCGCCGCATCGGCCACGAAGAAATGCGCGTCGAACCGGCGCGGGCGGCCGGGCGGGGTGATGGCACGGAACAGATAAACCAGCGGCGCGGCATCGGGTGCCAGCCCCGCCGCCGCATGCCCGGGCCAGCGGCAGGGCGGGCCGTCCGGCTGGCCGATCAGCAGGCCCGTCTCCTCGGCCAGCTCGCGCAGGGCGGCGGCCGCGATCGCCTCGGGCGAGACGCCGTCCTCCTGCTGCAGGCGCTGGCGGCAGACCGGCGCCAAGGGGCGCGCCAAGGCGACCTGCGCATCGGCGGAATCGACCGCCCCGCCGGGAAAGACGAATTTCGACGGCATGAAGGCCGCCGCCGCCCCGCGCATGCCCATCAGGACCGAGGGCCCCCGGTCGTCCCGGCGCAGCACCAGCACGGTGGCCGCATCGCGGATCGGCATGTCGGGCGCGGCACTCACGCGGCGACGCCGCTGGACCGCCCCCCGAAGCCATGCATCCGCCGCGCCCATTGCAGCCCGACCATCGCGCCCTTGATCAGCGGCAGCATGGCCAGCGACAGCACGATCGCGCCGATGCTGAAGGACAGAAGCATGGTCATCGCACTGGGCCGCCACGCAATGAACGAGGCCAGCAGCAGCGGCGCGCCCAGATGCGAGACGATCAGGATGGTCAGATAGGCCGGCCCGTCATCCGCGCGCTGGTGGTGCATCTCTTCCTGGCAGGAGGGGCAGTGATCCGCCACCTTCAGGTAGCTCAGGAACAGCTTGCCCTCGCCGCAGGCCGGGCAGCGACCGCGGGCGCCGCGCAGCATCGCCTGGCCTGTGGGGCGTTCGGGCGCGTCGACATCCTGCGGGGTGATCTGGGTCATGCGAAGGCTCCTTGCCCGGCGGGACAAGTGCCCGCGTCGCCCGGCATCCTAGCCGGGCGGCAGGGGCAAGGGAAGGGTCGCCTATGCCGCATGCTGCCCGTGGGCGCAGACGACCCGGTTGCGCCCCGCGGCCTTCGCGGCCAGCAGGGCCTGGTCCGCCCGCTCCATCACCAGCCGGCCCAGCTGGTCGGGGGCGCCCGGCTCGGACGGGTCCGCGCAGGCCAGGCCGACCGACGCGGTGACCCGGATCGCGCCGCCCCCCGACAGCCGCGGCAGGGTCACCGGCCGGTCCTGCACGGCCCGCCGCAGCGCCTCGGCCACGGGGCAGGCGCGGCCGGGCGGGCAATCGTCCAGAACGCACAGGAACTCTTCGCCCCCCATCCGGGCGACCATGCCTTGGGCGCCGATGGTCTCGCGCAGCCGGCGCGCCATCTCGGACAGGACGGCGTCGCCCGCGCTGTGGCCGTAGCGGTCGTTGACCGCCTTGAAGTGATCCAGGTCGACGACGAGGACGGCGAAGTCGCGCCCCTCCGCCACCGCCTGCCGGGCGATCTGGGCCAGGTGCGGCAGCGCATGGCGGCGATTGTAGAGCCCGGTCAGCGGATCGATCATCGCCAGACGCATCTGCCGGTCCATCTCGGCCCGGCGCTGGTCGCTGCGGGTCTTGCGCGACAGCAGCAGCTGCAGCGACATCGCCGCCGCCTGCGCCGCCGGAGCCGTGGCGAAGCTGTCCGGCATCACGTCGCCCGCCCCCAGATCCAGCGCGATGCTGGCCATGTCCACCCGGTCGGGCGCGATGGCGATCACGAAGCCCGCATCCCGCGATCCGGGCCGAGAGCGCAGTTCGGACAGCAGCCGCAACCCGTCGCCCCGCCCCCGGATGTCGGCGGCGATCAGGTACAGATCCGCCGTCCGCCCCGCCGTCGCCGCAGCCAGGGCCTGATCGGGATCGTGAACCTCGAATCGGCACTCCATCCGGTCGGACAGCATCTGCCGCCAGCGCAGGGCGCGGCCCGGATGGTCCGCGACCAGCGCGATCACCGGGCGCCGCGCATGATCGAAGCCCGATGGCGCCTCGGCCATGCCGAGGGCGGCTGGCGGCAGTTCGACCTCGCGCAGGATGGTGCGGATGCGGGCCATCAGCATCTGGTCGTCGACATTGGGCTCCAGCGTCGCGGTGGCGCCCGCCTGCAGGGCCGCCAGCCGCTGATCGGGGGGCACCAGCATCAGGACCGGGATCTCGCCCGAGCGGTCGTCCCCGGCCAGCCTGCGGCACAGGTCGACCGCCGGGCCGTCGGGCAGCCCGCCGCCCAGGATGATCAGGTCGGGCCGCACAAGATCCAGCTGCCGCATCAGCTGCGCCGCCGAGCCCAAGGCAACGACATCATGGCACAGGGCCGTCAGCCGGACCTTGAAGGTGATCCGAACCGTTGCCGTGCCATCCACCACCAAGATTCGTGCTGTCATCGACCTATCCAGTCATTTCTGACATCTGCATTCCAACTTCGCCCCAAATGCTTAACAAAGGATTGCCAGGCAGCCGCCCGGACAAAAAAAAGGACGACACCCATGGCTTTCTCGCAGGAACAGGCACGCGACCTGGCGATGCAGACCTTGAT
The DNA here is from genome assembly GCF_004683865.2 of Paracoccus liaowanqingii. Lineage (NCBI taxonomy): Bacteria > Pseudomonadati > Pseudomonadota > Alphaproteobacteria > Rhodobacterales > Paracoccaceae > Paracoccus > Paracoccus liaowanqingii. The sequence goes on from NZ_CP038439.1 coordinate 1,147,054, forward strand.
TCTGCTGGTCGACCGGCCCGAGGATCTGACGCAGTTCATGGAGGCGTCGGGGCTGCGTCCCGCCGATTTGCGCGACATGGCCGCGCGCCCCGACATCGCCCTGTACCTGCTGGACTTCCTGGTCGAGGATGACGCCCGGATCGTCAGCTTTGCCGAGGCGCTTGACCTGCGCCCGCAGGATATCATGACCGCGCGGACGGCTCTGGCCGGGCCGGGCAGCTATGGCTGGGAGGCCGACTAGCGTTTTTCCGGCGCGCATTCCGGATCTGTTAAGACACAGCCGGTAAGGTCGTCTCGAATCGAGGACGACATGAACCGGCTGATCCACCGCACCATCACCGAATTTCTGCGCGACACCTATGGGGAGGAGTTTTCCCGCATCATCCGCGACGACCGCAGGAACATGGTCGCCCCGGCCACGCCGGTCACGGGCTTTGCGACCGCCGGCCTGACGCTGGCGGCGGAACGCCTGTCCAAGCCGCTGCCGGACCTCTACGAGGATCTGGGCGCCTGGCTGACGCGGATCGAGCCGCTGCGCAGGCTCCTTCGCTTTTCGGGTCGGGATTTCAACGATTTCCTGCTGCGGCTGGACGAGTTGCCCGGTCGGGCGCATCTGGTGTTGTCGACACTCGACGTGCCGCCCCTGCAGGTCGATGTCGTCGACGGAACGTTCTGGCTGACCCTGCCGCGGTTCGAGATGGGGTGGCAGCACATCCTGGTCGGGCTGCTGCGGGGGATGGCTGACGACTACGGGGCGCTGTGCCTGCTTTCGGTCCAGGGTGCGGCCATCCATGTCGAGATCTGCGACAACCGCTTTGCGGAAGGGCGCCACTTCACGCTCCATGGTGCGGCGGCCACGGGGATCGTCCCATGACCGACCTGCAGGGGCCCGCCCTGACCCTGGATGCGCTGAGGCGGTTCCTGCCGATGCATCTGCGGATCCGCGATGACGGGACGGTGCTGTCGGTCGGCCCGACCCTGGCCAAGCTGATGCCGAACCTCGAGGAGGGCATCGCCGAGCGGTTGGTCAATGCCCGGCCCGGCCACGGCATCTGCCCGCTGGCCGCCATCCGAGAGGCCGTGGACGGGCAGGGGCGGTTGATGCTGCGCATCGTGAACTCGCGGGACATCTTCCTGCGGGGGCACGGCGTCCGGGATTGCGAGGGGGCGATGCTGCTGAACCTGGGCTTCGGCATCAGCCTGCACAGGGCGATCCGGGCGGCGGAGCTGACCGATGACGACTTCGCCCCCTCGGATCTGGCGATGGAGCTGATGTTCCTGCGCGAGGCCAATCGCGGCGTGCTGCATGTGCTGTCGCGGTTCAACGACCAACTGGCCGAGGCGCGGCAGGAGGCCGTCCTGCAGGCGCAGACCGACGCCCTGACCGGGCTGCGCAACCGTCGCGGTCTGGACATCGAGCTGGCGCAGGCCCTGCGCCTGAACGGCCATCGGCACGAGGATGTCGCGACCCCGCTGGCCCTGATCCATCTGGATCTGGACCATTTCAAGCAGGTCGACGATCTCCTGGGGCATCTGGCGGGCGACGAGCTGCTGTTCCGGGTCGCCGCGGTCCTCAAGCAGCAGGTGCGCAAGGCGGACACGGCGGCCCGGGTCGGCGGCGACGAATTCGTGCTGCTCATGCGGGGAATGACCTCCCGCTCGGCGCTGCGGGACCTGTCCAAGCGGATCATCCGCGCCATCCGCCTGCTGACGCCGCCGGAACTGGTCGGATACACCGTGTCGGCCAGCATGGGGATCGTGATCTGGCTGCCGGGGCAGGCGGACTGCCCCGAGGATCTGCTGGCCCGCGCGGACAAGGCGCTTTACCAGGCCAAGGCCTCGGGCCGGTCGCAGGCGGTCATCCTGTGACAGGCGACTGTGCCAGCATGGCGCGCAGCAGCGCCTCCTTGGCGGGAAAGACATGGGCGGCGTCCTGCCGGGCCAGGACCCCCGCGCGCGCGGCCTGCCGCAGCGCATGGGCCCGGTCCGGCGTGTCGATGGCCCAAGACAGTGTCTCGGCCACCTCCTCGGCATCGTCCATGTCGACGATGAGGCCGTTCTCCATGTCCTCGATCATCTCCCGCACGGGCGCGGTGTTCGATCCGACGACCAGGCAGCCCATGGCCAAGGCCTCGGTCAGCGACCAGGAGGTGACGAAGGGTTCGGTGAAATAGACATGCGCGGTCGAGGCCTGCAGCACCGTCGCATATTCCTCGCGCGGGCGCATGGCGTTCACATGCAGGCGGCGGTGATCCAGATCCAGCTGGTCCATCATCCGCAGCCACCAGCTGTCCCCCGCGGGCAGCCGCGATCCGTAGGAGACCGCGTCATTGGCCAGGATGACCGTGTGGAAATCCTGCCGCTGCCGCTGCAACCGCTCGATCGCGCGCAGGAACTGGGGAAAACCGCGCAGCGGCTCCATCCCGCGCGTGGCATAGGTCAGGACCGGCACCCCCGGCGGAATGGTGACCCAATCGAAGTCGATCCGGGCGATGGGGTCGGGGCGGTGCAGGTCGCAATCGACGCCATCGGCCAGCACCGTGATCCGGTCCCGCAGCGCGGGCGGAAAGCGGCTGGCCTGGAACCGGGTCGGGCACCAATGTGCGTCGGCCAGGTCGAATTCGGCGGTGATGGGCAGGTTGCGCATCCGGTCCGCGACCTGGTCCATGACGTCGGAGGGGCGTTCGGCCCGGCCCTTGTCCCAGTTCCGGTCGGTGTAATACCATTCGTGATAGGCAATATAGCGGCAGTCGGGCCAGACCAGCTTGACGCCCAGGCCCACGCCCCAGCCCACATGGGCCATCACGATGTCGGGGACATAGCCCTCGGCATGGCGCATGCGGAACATCAGTTCGGTGGCGCCGCGGCAGTTCTGGGCGGCGTGGTCCAGAAGATGCCGGAAGTCCGATCGGGGGATCAGCGTGTCGCGGATCCGGAAGCGGCGGGTGCGGCAACCGTCGACCTCTTCGATGCGGTCGACGCCGCCATGGGCGAAGGTCACGTCCCAGCCTTGCGCGGCCAGCCAGGTGCCGAAGAACTGGAACTGGCCCTGTCCCGTCAGGTGCAGGAACAGGATCCGGGGCCGCGTCGCGGGCAGGGCCGCCGGCCCGGCCGGAGGAAGATCCGTGGCGGGGCCGTTCACTGCGCCCGCCTCTCGCCCGACTTGACGATCATCTGCCAGCCTTCGGTGGCGGGCCGGATCAGGTCGGGATGGCCCAGCTGGCCCGCCCGCCGCATCGCCCGGCTGCGGGCCGCCGGCAGGTCCAGCCGTGCCTTGGCCGCGACATAGATCGTGCCCGCCTCGCCATCCTCGATGACGTAGAGCGCGGGGAAGATCGACTGCAGCAGATCCTCGATCCCCGGCGCGGGTGCGGGGCAGCAGACCAGCAGGAGGGCCGCGCCCCCCGACAGCCGGCGCGACTGCAGGCGCATGAGGGCGGTCGCCTCGGGGCCGTGCAGCCAGTCCGCGCCCCCGTCCAGAAGAATGGCATCCATGCGGGGGCCCGACCCCTCGGGCACCGGATCGGACAAGGCGGCGGCGCGGCAGCCGGGCGTCAGCTGCAGCGCGGTCATCGCGCGCAGGGGCCAACCCTCGGTCGGATGATGAAGCGTCAGGTCCGGCAGCATCGACAGCAGCGCCACGGCCAGAGGCGTCAGCCGCGGCGCCGCGATCATCACATGGGTCAGCGCCGAGGTGGCGATCAGGATCCCCAGGCAGCGCCGCCCCAGGGCGCAGGCGGGCCGGGACGGGTTCAGCGCGTCCAGCGTGCCGACCGGGGCCCCGGCATCGTCCAGGACCTGCACATGTCGGGGATCCAGCGTCAGGAACGGACCCACCGTCCCGGCATCGCCCTGCCAGGGGGCCTGATGCAGGGCGCTGTTGATGCCCTCGGACCGCGCCCGGATCACCGGGTTGGCGCCCTCGGCCCACAAGCGGTGAAAGGGCGTGATCCAGTCGAAGGGTGCGGTGCTGTCCAGAAGGTCCATCGCCTGCTGGACCGAGATGGCCAGGGCGCCGTCCAGCTCCTCCTCGATGGGCAGGCCCGAGGGCTGCGTGCCGGTCAGCGTCACCTTACCCGCCCGCCAGGCATGGCGGCGCATGGGGCCGGTCGCGGGCGAGGTCTCGGCCCGGTTGACGTGGAAGGCCGAGGCCGCCGACAGGCGCGGCCTCAGCACATGTAGCAAGTCGGCGCCGCGCCGCAGGGCCAGGTAGCGCAGCGGCAGGCCGATGGCCGGGGCGGCGATCGCGCGGTTTCCGGGCCGGGCCAGCAGATCGTCCAGGATCCGCATCGCCGCGCGGGTGGACAGGTCGTCCGTCTGCGCGGGCCGGATGCGCAGGCCGATCCGCGGATCGTTGAACAGCAGCGGGCTGTGAGAGATCACGGGATCGGTCATGCGGGGGCCTCGGCTGCGGCAGGGGGGGCATCGGGATCGCCCTCGGCCCGGATGCGATCGACGATGACGGCGGCCAGCCGCGCGGCGGTCATCTCGTCGGTGACGGGCAGGCTGGTCAGGGTGGTGCCGAAGCGGCGCTCGATGTCCATCCGCAGCTCCATCGCCATCAGCGAGTCGATGCCGTAGCGGTTGAAGGGGCGGTGCGCGTCGAACTGGTCGGGCGGCAGGCGCATGATGGCCGACAGGATGTCGCGCAGCTCGGCCTCGACCAGCGCCAGGGCGGCGGGCCAGTCCAGCTGTCGCAGCCGGTCCGACAGCTCGCCCTCGGCCCGGGCCAGGGCGGCATCCTCGGCCACCAGCGCGCGGAACATCGCGCTGCCCAGACCCGGCAGCACCGGCGCCAGCCGCCCCCAGTGCAGGGGTGCCAGCACGTGATCGCCGGGGTGGGGATCGCGCAGCGCGGCGCCCAGCTCGGCCAGCAGCTGCGGGGTGGACAGGAAGCCCAACCCCTCCATCCGTGACAGCTGCAGCGCCACGGCGGCGTTGCGCGTCAGATAGCCCGCATCGCGCAGCGCGCCCCAGCCCAGGGCACGGACGGGGTGGCCTTCGCCCCGCAGCTGCCGGGCCAATTGCGAGAGGGCGCAATTGGCGGCGCTGTAGGCGACCTGCCCGGGATTGCCCAGATAGGCCGCGATCGAGGAGAAGAGGATCACATGGTCGGGCGCCAGCCGCCCCTGCCGCAGCAGGGCCGCCAGCACCTGCGCCACGGCCAGCTTGGCCCGAACCACCTGCTCGGCCTCGACCGGGTCCAGATCCCGGATCAGCCGGTCGCGCAGGACCATCGCGGCATGGATCACCCCGCCGACCCGCCGCCCCTGCAGCCCGTCCAGGAATGCCGCCATCGCCTGCGGATCGGCGGCGTCGACGGCATGGACCGAGACCTGGGGGCAGGACCGCGCCCACCGCCCGATCCGGCCGGCACCGGGCCCGATCTCTCCGCCCCGGGACAGCAGATGGACATGGGCCGCGCCCTGGTCCAGCAGCCAGCGCGCCAAGGGCAGGCCCAGCCCGCCGGTGCCGCCCAGGATGATCCAGGCGTCGCGGACCTGTCCGCGCGGGCGGGGCAGGCGCGGGCGGGGCGGGCGGATCACGATCTTGCCGGTATGGCGCGCGGCCAGCAAGTGACGGAAGGCCTCCTCGGCCTGCCCGGCGGCAAAGGGGGTGACCGGGACGGGCCGCAGGGCACCATCGGCAAAGCCCGCCCGCAGCGCCGCCAGGATCGCCATCACCCGGGCCGGATCGGCCGCCAGGCGCTGGTCCAGGTCCATGCCGACATAGGTCAGGTTGCGGGCGAAGGGGCGCAGGTCCATCTGGGTGCCTTCCAGATAGTCGCGCTTGCCCAGCTCGACGAAGCGGCCGAAGGGGGCGAGGCAGTCCACCGACCGCGCCATCGCCTCGCCCGACAGGCTGTTCAGCACGACATCGGCGCCGCGCCCGGCGGTGGCCTGCATCAGGTCGGTGGCAAAGCCCAGATCGCGACTGTCGAAGACGGCCTCGGCCCCCATCGCGCGGGCCAAGGCGCGTTTCTCGGGCGTGCCGGCGGTGGCGAAGACCCGGGCGCCGACAAGCCGGGCCACCTGGATCGCCGCCAGGCCCACCCCGCCCGCGCCGCCATGGATCAGCACCGTCTCGCCCGGCTGCAGCGCGGCCAGGTTGCGCAGCGCCTCCCACGCGGTGACGAAGGCCACCGGCAGGCCCGCGGCCGAGACCGTGTCGATCCCGTCCGGCAAAGGGGTGACCGCCGCCGCGGGCACCACAAGGCGCGTGGCGAAGGCCGAGGCGGCAAAGCCCATCACCTGCGTGCCCGGCGCCAGATCGACCCCCGGTCCGGCGCGGCGCACGGTCCCGGCATATTCCATGCCCATCCCCGCCCCCGAGGCGCCCGCCTCCAGGATGCGTTCGGACAGCAGGCCGCGGGCCGACATGACATCGCGGAAATTGAGGCCGGTGGCCGCGACCTCGATCTCGACCTCGCCCGCGCGGGGGCTGCGCGGCGCCAGGGGCTGCCAGTGAAGGCTGTCCAGCCGCCCGGGATCGCGCTGGCCCAGCTGCAAAGCGCGGGCCGCGTTGGCGCGCGGAGACAGGGGCTGCACGCGATCGGCCTGAAGACCGGCGGGGGAGGCGTGGACGGCACTCTCGTCCTCGGTCAGGGCGACCAGCCGGGCCAGCGCCGGGGCGTCGGGGGCGGGCCCGGACAGGGCCAGCAGGCGGATGGTCCGCGCCCCGGCCTCGTTTGTCGCCGTGACGGCGATCGAGCGCAGGCCGGCGGCAAGGATCGGGAAATCATGATCTGCGTCGGGATCGGCGGCGATCATCAGGATCGGCGGGCCGGGCCGCGACAGGGCGGTCTTGACGGCCATCATGGCGCGGGTCAGCCCGTGGGTCAGGTCCTCGCCGGGGCGATGGGCCATGGCGATGATCCGGTGCGAGGGCGTGCCGCCCGTCGCGCAGGCCCGCAGCGCCGCCGTCAGGTCGTCCGGCAGGGCCGGAAGCTGCCCGAGGTCGGGATCGAACATGGGCGCTTGGCCCGTCACGGGCGCCGGATCCCGCCGCCAGGCCGACAGGCGCAGCGTCAGCCCGTCGGCCTCCAGATCGCCCTCGGCCCAGGTGGTCCGGGTCGCGTCGGCTGGCCGCATCGCAAGGGCCAGCCCGCCGGGGGCCAGGGCCTGGGAGACAAGATCCCCCACCGGCACCGGCCCCGCGATCAGGACCAGATCGCTGCCGCCCGGCGCGGGGTTGTCGGTGACCCACGGCATCAGGTCGGGGGGCAGGACCTGGATCAGCAGGCTGCGCGCGCCCGGATCGGCGGCGGCGATCCGGATGCCGTCCAGCCGGGGATCATCGGCCAGTTCGCGCAGCAGGGCCAGATCGGGCAGCCCCAGGATCAGCAGGGTGCAGCGCTGGTCCCGGGGCCAGAGGCGCAGCAGATCGCCCAGGATCCGGCCCGCATGCGCCCACATCCGCCGCCGGACCAGCCCGTGCAGGGCGGTGTCGCGGGGGTCACGCCCCTCGGCCGCGATCATCACCGCCCGCAGATCATCGGCCAGATCGGGCTGCACCTGCAAGGCGCGGGTCAGGGCCTCGTCCTGACCCCGACCGGCCTTCACCGCCGCACGCAGGTCGTGCAGCGCCGTGTCCAGCGGGCCGGGCCGCCCGGGATGGCCCTGCGTCAGCCGCGCCACCAGCCGGACCGGATCGCCCCAGCCCCGGGGCAGGCGCACCGCGTCCCCGGGCAGGCGCAGCCGGACGCGGCGGTCGATCAGCCGCATCGGGGCGATGCGCGTCGCCGCATCCAGATGCACGACCGAGAATTCCGCCTCCTCGACCAGCGCCACGGGATCGCCCTGCGCATCGAACAGCGCGATCCGGGCCAGCAGCGAGTGGCGCCGATGCCGGGTGACGGTGACCTGGACCAGGTGCGGGGCCACGCCCGGCCGGAACAGCTGCAGATGCCCCATCCGGGTGGGCAGCAGCGTCGCCCCCTCGCGCAGCCGACCCGCCAGTTCGCGCGCAGCGGAATCCGAGCTGCCCGTCAGCGCGGGCAGGATGGCCGCCAGCCCGTGAAACGCCCCGTCCAGCGCGGTCGGGTCCAGCAGGAAGCGGCGGGTGACCTGCCCCGGCGACAGGTCCAGCCGGACCGCGTCCGATCCAAGCGCCGCCAGCGCGGCCATGCGCCGGAAGGCCGGGCCATAGTCCAGCCCGCCCGCCGCCAGCCCGTCATACAGATCCTCGGGGTCCAAGGGGCGGCCCCGGCGCGCGGGCGCGCGGGGCGCGGCCAGCCCGGTGCCGCGCCGCACCACGCCCCGGGCCAGCCCCACCCAGGCAGCCTGGGTCAGGCGCGGGCGCATCTGCAACGTCAGGGCGCCGGTCGCCTCGTCGATGCGGGTGCGGATCCGCAGGCCGTCGCCCTCGATCACGGCGGGGGCCAGGATGTCGAAATGCAGCAACTGAAGCGGCTGGTCGGGCCAGAGGCTGGCGGCGGCGCCCAAGGCCATCTCGACCAGCGTGGCGGCGGCCAGCACGATCCGCCCGCCGACCCTGTGATCGGCCAGCCAGGCGGGATGCGTGGGCGTCATGTCCGTCACCCACAGGGGGGCATCGACCTCGGCCCGCCGTCCGACCAGCAGGCGCGGCCCCGCCCCGCCATAGGCATCCAGCCCGTCGGGGGTCAGCTGGGTCCGATACTCCTGCTCGTCCCAGGGATAGGCCGGCATCTCCGGGGAGGGCCCGGTGCGCGCGCCGCCCAGGATCTCGGGGCGGACCGGAACGCCCGCCGCCCAGGCCCGCGCCGCCTGCCATCCGGGCGGGGCACCGTCCTGGGGCGGCTGCGGCTGGTAATGCGTCAGCGCCACCCCGCCGAAGCGGGCGATGTCGCGGATATTGCCCGCAAAAACCGGGGTCGGAGAGACCTCGACCAGATGGCAGGGCCCGTCCTTGGCCAGCGCCGCCGCCGCATCGGCAAAGCGCACCGGGTCGCGGGCATTGCGCCACAGGTAGTCCAGCCCCATGTCGCCGGGCCGCATCACCCGGCCAAGCGCCGCCGCGCCGACCTGCATCCGGGGCGGCGCGACCTGCAGCCCCGCCAGATCGACCATGAAACGCTCGCGCAGCGGCTGGACCAGCGGCGAGTGGTAGGGGATCTCGACCTTGAGGCGCATCAGCGGCAGGCGCTTGCCGGCGATGCTGACCCGCGCCAGCCGCGCGATGGCCGCCTGCGACCCGGCCACCGTGACCGAGCGCGGGCTGTTGACCGCCGCGATCGCCAGGTCGGGCAGGGCTAGCCCGGCCAGCGCGCGGGTGACATCGGCCTCGGACGCGGCCAGCACGGCCATGCCGCCCTGGCCCCGCAGCGCCTCGAAGGCGGTGGACCGGGTGACGATGATCCGCGTCGCCGCCGGAAGGTCCAGGCAGCCCGCGACATGCAGAGCCGCGATCTCTCCGACGGAATGGCCGATGACGGCGTCGCAATGCAGCCCGGCGGCCAGAAGGCTGCGCGCCTGCGCGACCTGGAAGCCGAAGAGCAGTGGTTGGGCCACCAGAGGGCCGGACAGGCGATCTGCCAGATCGGGCGCATGCATCAGCCCGACCAGATCGTCGATGCCCATCCCGGCCATCGCGCCCGCCACCTCGTCGAAGGCCGCGCGGAAGGCCGGGTCGTGGCGATACTCGGCGACGCCCATGCCCGGCACCTGCGCCCCGTTGCCCGGAAAGGCCAGCACGCCGCGCACCTGTCCCCCGCCCGCGACGCCGCGCAGCAGGCTGTCGCCGTCACTGTGCGACAATCCCCCCGACATGGCATCGCGCAGCGGCAGGGCCAGCCGATGCGGCAGCGCCATCCGTGCGGCGGCGGCGGCACAGAGCGCGGCGCCCTCGGCCTCGGGGATGCCCTTCAGACGCTCGGACCAGGCGGTCGCCAGCCGGTCCAGCGACGCTTGGGAAGCGGCGGACAGCAGCAGCCAAGGCGCCTTGGCCGGGCGGGGCAGGGCGACCGGGTGCAGGCGCGGGGGCGGGGGCGCCGCCTCGGCCAGGATCGCCGCGACATTGGTGCCGCCGAAGCCGAAGGAGTTCAGCCCGGCCACCAGCCGCCCCGGCCCAAGCGGCAGCAGCGCGGTGTTGACGCGCAGGTTCAGGCCGTCGAAGTCGATGGCCGGATTGGGCGCGGTGAAATGCAGCGAGGCGGGCAGGGCGCGATGCTGCATCGCCAGCAGCACCTTGGCCAGGCCGACCAGCCCCGCCGCAGGCTCGGCATGGCCGAAATTGGTCTTGGCCGAGCCGATGGGCAGCGGCATCCGGCGCAGCTGCCCGATGGCCTGGCCGATGGCCCGCGCCTCGACCGGGTCGCCGACCTGGGTGCCGGTGCCATGCGCCTCGTAGAAGGACAGGTCGTCGGGATCGCAGCCGCTGCGCTCCAGCACCTCGTCCAGCAGGCTTTCCTGGCGCAGGGCCGAGGGCACCGTCAGCTGCGAGGCCGCCCCGTCGGTGTTCACCCCCGTCGCCAGCAGCCGTGCCCGGCGCCGCGCCATCATCCGCTCGGCCACGTCGGGATGCTGCAGGACCAGCGCCACGCAGGCCTCGGACCGGACATAGCCGTCCGCCCCGGCATCGAAGGTGCGGCAGAGGCCGGTGGGCGACATCATCCGCGCCTGCGAGAAGCCCACGAAACCTCCCGGCGTCATCAGCACATGCACGCCGCCGACGATGGCGGTGTCGACCTGGCCCGTCCGGATCGCCTCGGACGCCTGATGCAGCGCGAAGAGCGACGAGGCGCAGGCGGCATCCAGCACGTAGCTGGGCCCGCCGAAATCGAAGACCGAGGACACGCGGTTGGCGATGATGCACAGCGTGTTGCCAAGCGAGAAGCTGGACCCGGACCGCGCGGTATCGGAATAATAGGGCCAGAGGTTCTCGACCAGCGAGGCGCCGACGAAGACCCCGGTGCGCGGGCCCGCCAGATCGCGGGGCGACAGGCCGGCATCCTCGATGGCCTCCCACACGGTCTGCAGCATCAGCCGCTGCTGGGGATCGGTGTCGACGGCCTCGCGCGGGGTGATGCCGAAGAAGCCCGCGTCGAACCGGAACACATCGTCCAGCTGGCCCGAGGCCAGCGAATAGGTCTTGCCCCGGCGGTTCTGGAACGGGTCGGCGTAAAGGTCGGGGTCGAACAGGCCCGTGCGCAACTGACCGATGGTGCAGCGCCCGTCCCGCAGCACTTGCCACATCCGGTCCCGTCCCCGGGCGCCGGGAACCCGGCAGCCGATCCCGCTGATGACCGGACCGTCGGAAGGGGAGGAGAACGCCTGCGGCGGGGTCTTGGGCATGGGGTCGATGGGTTCCGGAACTGGACGTGACGTGCAGAAGGCGCGGGCGCGCCTAGAGCCGCATGAAGTAGTTCCCGCCCAGATGCGTCGCCCCGTTCGACCGCAGCACGAGGTCGGTCTCCTCCATCGCAATTCCGGACACGACGTTGAACATGATGCCCTTGGACCCGCGCGGGGCCGACCAGCCGCGCACCGCCAGCATGATCCGCTGCCAGACATAGCTGCCGATCTCGGTCGAGCGGATGTCGCTGCGGACATAGACCGTGTGCATGATCGTCACCCAGGTCTTGCGGCTGCCCAGCAGGGGCGAGAAGTAGAAATAGGCGAAAGCCACCGGCTCTCCCTCGTATTCGATATAGACCGAGCCGTGGAAGCCGGTCTCGGCCTTCAGGTCGCTGACGACCTTTTCCAGCTGCGGCTGGTCGAAGGGCATGTCGGAAAACATGCTTTCCTTGTGCAGCTGGCGGGCCAGGGGCAGGATCTTGTCCAGGTCGATGGCGTCCTTGCCGAACTGGACCGAGATCTTGCGCAGGGTGGATGCGGGAAGGGTTGTTTCGATGCTCATGTCCAAAATTTAGCCCACCTTGCCTGTGCAGCAAAGTGGGCCTTTCCATAGGGTTATATGAAAATTTTACGCGTAGAGCGGCTGAGCGTTCTTGGCGTGGCGGGCGGCCAGCGTCCGGCTTTCGCGGCCCTTCAGGAAGGGCAGGGCCGAGGCGGCCGGCTGGTCTGCATCGACCAGGTCGTCGAGGTTCGGGAAGATCGTCCGGATCTCGCGCAGCTGGTCCTCGTTCAGGAAGCTGATCGCCTGGCGGCCCGGATAGAGGCTTTCGGCCTCGATCCCCTCGACCGACAGGATCTCGTGCTCTTCCAGCATGACATGGACATACTGCACGCTGCGGACGTCGCCGTCGACATCGATGCCGTTTACGCCGACCAGCTGCTTGATCGAGACCAGAACCTCTGCACTGCCGAACATGCGCTCGGCGATGGTCGAGCGGACCACGACGCGGTGCTGGGGCGAGAAGCTGACATCGCGGGTGGGCAGGCCGTTGCCGAAGGCGCCGGCGGGAACGCGGATCGGCAGCAGCTTGGGATTGCCCGCCAGGTCGATCGAGTCGAGCGTGCGCTTGCCGATCCACTGGACGGGGCGGTTGCCCTTGCGGGTCGTGACCAGATCGCCCTCGCGCAGGGTCTCGATGGCGACCTTGCCGGCGGGCGTGTCGACCAAAGTGCCCGCGGTGAAGCAGATGACCTGGATATCCTCGAAGTTCTTGAACTTGACGTGCGTTCCAATGTCGAACACCACGGTGCCGTTCAGGACCGTGGGATAGCTGCTGACGATGTTCGCGACGTCCTCGTTCGTGAAGATGTTGGTGTGCAGATCCCCGACGCCGTTCCCGTCGGTGTCGATCCAGACGCTGCCGCTGCTGAGGGTCAGGGTCCACGGCCCCTGCAGGTTCAGGGTGTCGAAGCCGTCGCCCCCGTCGATGACCATGGGATGGCTGGGATCCTTCTGCGCCATCTCGGCGTCGCTCAGGGTCACATCCCGGGTGATGTCGCCCAGGCTGACGGCGTCCTGTCCGCTGCCCATGTCGACCGAGTTGCCGCCGGAGTGATCCAGCACCAGGCGGTCATTCCCCGCGCCCATGTCGATGTTGTCGAAGGCGCTGCGGAACAGGTCGACGGTATCGTCGCCCTTGCCCATGGAGATGTCGTCGAAGGCGACCCGGACGCCGACATGCTCGTCCGTCCAGTTCATGTTCTCGCCGGTCAGGGAGTCGTTGCCGTCCCTCATGTTGACGTCGAAGAAGGCGCGGTCGTGACCGACCGCGATCCCGTCCACGGTGGTGTTGGCATCCTTCGTGATCGTGAACCGGTTCGGATCGCGCAGCGGCACACCGTTGGCGTCGGTGCCGTTGCTGACAGTCACGTTGTTGTTGCTGTTGTTTCCGTCAATGTCCGCCATCGCGGTACTCCTCGAAATAAGTTGTGCGCATGGGCCGTTCTTTAACAGGTGTTAGGGAGAATGGGCCCATATTGTCAATCGTTAGTTAACGAATGGCCAATGCCGGTTCATCCTTTCGTCACACGCGCGATCATCCAAGAGGGACATTATAAATTAAGTAAAAACAATAATTTATTTTAGTTTTGTACTTGGTTTGGTGTTTTGAACTTGCTCCCAGGGAAGGTCAGGAGTGCTGATGGTCTCAATTAATAGGCAGAAACCCTGCCATATTTTTACAAACTAAACTGTATGTTTTACACCTTGTGCAAGTCCGCCCGCCGAACTTTTGCGGCGGGAGGTCGGGAAAACCCGACCCGGAAGGGGCAGGGCGCATGCCGGGGGAATCAGGGCGTCGGGGGTGCCGTCAGGGTTGAGACGGCAATCCGCCCCGCAAGGTCGCGATGCCTGCGCGGACAGACCGGCGAACGCGGCACAGACCCGCAGACCCGCGGGTCTGCGGGTCTGTGCCGCGGGTCGGTATTCTTGGATGAAAGGTCGTCAGGCGCGGGTGCGCAGCAGGCCCATGATGTCCTTGGTGCGTTCCAGGATCGGGGTCGCCACAGCCGCCGCGCGGTCGGCGCCGTCCGCCAGAACCGCGTCGATCTGGGCGGGGTCGTCCATGAACTCGGCCATGCGGCGGGTGATGGGCGACAGGGCCGCGACCGCGACCTCGGCCAGGGCGGGCTTGAAGGCGCCGAAGCCCTGGCCTTCGAACCGAGCCAGCACCTGGTCGGGCGTCTCGTCCGTCAGGGCGGCATAGATGTTGACCAGGTTGCGCGCGTCGGGGCGGTCCTTGAGGCCGTCCATCTGGCCAGGCAGGGGCTCGGCATCGGTGCGGGCCTTGCGGATCTTCTGCGCGATCGCGTCGGCATCGTCGGTCAGGTTGATGCGGCTGGCATCCGAGGGGTCGGATTTCGACATCTTCCTGGACCCGTCGCGCAGGGACATGACGCGGGTGGCCACGCCCTCGATCAGCGGCTCGGTGATCGGGAAATGCGTGACGCCATAGTCGTGGTTGAACTTGGCGGCGATGTCGCGGGTCAGTTCCAGATGCTGCTTCTGATCCTCGCCCACCGGCACGGCGGTCGCCTGATAGGTCAGGATGTCGGCGGCCATCAGGGCCGGATAGGCCAGCAGGCCCAGGCTGGCATTCTCGCTGTTCTTGCCCGCCTTGTCCTTGAACTGGGTCATCCGGTACATCCAGCCGACGCGGGCGACGGTGTTGAACAGCCATGCCATTTCGGCATGGGCGCTGACCTGGGACTGGTTGAACAGGATCGACTGCGCCGGATCGACGCCCGCCGCCATGAAGGCCGCCGCCGCCTCGCGGATGCGCCCGCGCAGGACCGCCGGGTCCTGCCAGACGGTGATCGCATGCAGGTCGACGATGCAGTAGACCGTCTCGGCCTCGCCGCCCTGCAATGCCGCGAAACGCTTCAGCGCGCCCAGATAATTGCCGAGCGTCAGACCGCCCGAAGGCTGGATCCCCGAGAAGATGCGCGGGCGGAACGGGGCATTGATCGGATCGGACATGAGCGGCCTGCCTTGGAATTTTCTGGCCCGTGGCTTAGCGGGTGGGGGCACCCTTCGCAACCGTCCCCGAACCTGAACCCGAACCCGAACAGGAAATCCCATGCGCTCCGGCCTGACCGAATCCCCGCTGAACCCGCTGCCGCCCGTGATCTGGCTGCTGGCCCTGCCCGCGATCGCGTCCGAGGCGCTGTTCGCCCTGGGCACGGCGGGCTTCATCGGCGGCGCCGAGGGGGTGGGGATGCGGCTGTCCGCGATCCGCCTGACCGCCTTTCCGCCCGAGCTGGCGCAGCGGGTCTGGACCCTGGGGGCGCTGGACCTGGACCAGCTGTACCGGGCCTTCAGCTTCAGCTTCGTGCATGTGTCGCTGATGCATGCGCTGTTCGTGGTGGTGTTCACGCTGGCGCTCGGCAACATGATCGCGCACAGCTTCCGCCCCTGGGCGCTGCTGGCGCTGTTCTTCGGATCGGCCCTGGGGGGCGCGCTGATCTATGCGGCGATCGTGCCGTGGTTGGGGGTGCGGGCCGCGCCGCTGATCGGCGGCTATCCGGCGGTCTACGGCTTCGTGGGCGCCTTCACCTTCCTTCTGTGGACGCGGCTGGCGGCGCAGAACGCCAACCGGACGCGGGCCTTCGTGCTGATCGGCATCCTTCTGTCCTTCCAACTGGTCTTCGGGCTGGTCTTCGGCGGCACCGGCCCGGGCTGGATCGCCGAGATCGCGGGCTTTGCCTGCGGCTTCGCGCTGTCCTTTCTGCTGGTCGACGGGGGCGCCCGGCGGGCCCTGGCGCAGATCCGGCAGCGCTAGCCGCGCCGGACCGCCGCCTTCAGCTCCGACGGGCGATAGCCGCCGATGACGAAGGCCAGCGCGAAATAGATCGCCGCCCCGCCGAAGACCAGGATCGCCAGACCCAGCCCGCGCCCGGTGCCCGCAGCCTCCAGCCCCGCGCGCATCGCCCAGAGCGCGCCGGCCATCAGGACCGAGGCCGCCAGGATGCGCGGGAAGGCGCGGCGCAGGCGGGCATCGGCGCGCGCCGCCTGGCCCATCGACCGGGTGCCCCACCACAGCTGCGCGACCATGATCCAGGCGGCGATGGTGGTCCCCAAGGCCGCGGCCAGGAAGCCCAGCCACGGCATCAGCCCGAAGGCCGCCACCGCGTTCACAAGCATCGCGAACAGCGCGAAGCGGAAGGGGGTGCGCGTGTCCTCGCGGGCGAAGTACAAGGGCTGCAGGATCTTCTGCAGCACGAAGGCCGGCAGGCCGAGCGCATAGACCGTCAGCGCCGCCGCCGTCTGCTGCGTGTCGAAGGCCGTGAAGGCGCCCCGCTCGAACAGGGTACTGACCATCGGCTGAGCGATCACCACGATGGCGAAGGCGGCGGGCAGGGTCAGAAACAGCCCGAACTCGGTCGCGCGCGAATAGGCCGACTGTCCGCCCGCGTGATCCTCGGCCCGGATGCGGCGGGCGAGTTCCGGCAGCAGCACCACGGCCACGGCGGCGCCCACCACGCCAAGCGGCAGCTGATAGAGGCGGTCGGAATAGGAGAGCCAGGCGATCGCCCCCTCGAAGCGCGATCCGACCTGGCGGCCCACCAGCAGGTTGATCTGCACCACGCCGCCCGCGAAGGCCGCGGGCAGGGCCACGGCCACCAGGCGGCGCATGTCGGGGGTCAGGCGCGGGCGGCGGGGCCAGAAGGTGTAGCCCGTGCGCCGGGCGTCCCACCAGACCAGCCCCAGCTGCGCGATGCCGGTGACGGGTGTGGCCCAGGCCAGCGTCAGGCCCAGATCCCAGCCCTGCCAGCGCCCCAGCATCATCGCCGCGATGAACAGAAGGTTCAGCAGCACCGGCGCGGCGGCGGCCACCGTGAAGCGGCCATGCGCGTTCAGCACGCCCGAGATCATCGAGGCCATCGAGATCAGCAGGATATAGGGAAAGGTGATCCGCCCGTAGGTCACCGCCAGATCGAAGCGTTCGTCGCCCGCAAAGCCCGAGGCCATCAGCCAGACCAGCCCCGGCATGAAGATCATCGCCACCGCCGACAGTGCCAGCACGGTCAGGAACAGTCCCGAGAAGGCCTCGCGCGCGAAGCGCTGCGCGTCCTCGGCATCCTGCAGCTTCTTGGAGAACATCGGGATGAAGGCGGTGTTGAACGCCCCTTCCGCGAAGAAGCGGCGGAACATGTTGGGCAGGGACAAGGCGATCAGGAAGGCCTCGGCCACCGCCCCCGTGCCCAGCCAGGCCGCCATCAGGATGTCGCGCACGAAGCCCGAGGCCCGCGAGATCAGCGTCCAGAGTCCCACCGAGAGGAACCCCCGCACAAGTCCGGATTTCATGCCTGCTCTGCCTCGGCCCGCTTGACGCCCTCGGCGATCGCCGCACGCAGCTTCTTTTCCAGCATGTCGCGCTTGGACAGGCTGTGCAGCTTCAGCCCGAACATGTCCTTGACGTAGAAGCTGTCGACGACCTGCGCGCCATAGGTGGCGATCACGGCGCTGACGATCTGGATGTGGTTCGCGGCCATGGTCCGGGTCAGGTCATAGAGCAGGCCGGGGCGGTCGCGGGTGTCCACCTCGATGATGGTATAGATGTCGCTGCCCTCGTTGTCGAAGATGATGTGGGTCGGGAACTTGAACTCGCGGTTGCGCTTCTTGGGCTTGTCGCGGCTGGCAAAGGCCTCGCGGGCGACGATCTCGCCGGCCAGCGTGCGCAGGATGGTCTGGCGCAGCTTGGGCAACCTGTCCTCGGCGAAGGGATGGCCCTCGGCGTCCTGCACCCAGAAGACCGCCGTCGCATAGCCGTCGCGCGTCGTGTAGGTGCGCGCGTCCACCACGTTCGCCCCGGTCAGCGTCAGCGCGCCGGCCAGCCGCGAGAAGATGCCCGGATGGTCCGACAGCACGAAGGCCGTGCGGGTCGCGTCGCGGTCGGGATCGGCGCGCAGGTCGATGCGGATCTCGTCGGGGCCGATGCCCTTCAGCAATTCGGCGAAGACCGCCTGCGTCTGCGTGGGCAGGCCCGGCCAGTAGGCGTCGTAATGGCGGCCCAGTTCGGCGCGGATGGCGCGGGCCTCCCATCCCTTGGCGATCAGCATGTGGCGCAGGGACCGCTTCGCCTCGGCATGGCGGCGGTCGCGGTTCAGCTCTTCCAGGCCGTTTTCCAGGGCGGCGGCGGTCTCGCGGTGCAGCTGGCGCAGCAGCGCGGCCTTCCAGTTGTTCCAGGTGCCCGGACCCACGCCGCGGATGTCGCAGACGGTCAGCACCAGCAGCATGTCCAGCCGCTTGCGGGTCTTCACCGCCTTGGCGAAGTCGCGCAGCGTGCGGGGATCGGAAATGTCGCGCTTCTGCGCCACGTCCGACATCAGCAGGTGATGGCGCACCAGCCATTCCACCGTGTCGATGTCGTCCTGCGCGAAGCCGAAGCGCGTGGCGATCCGCCGGGCGATGCGCGCCCCCAGGATCGAGTGATCCTCGGGCCGGCCCTTGCCGATGTCATGGAGCAGCGTCGCCAGATAGAGGACTCGGCGGTTCACCCCGGATTCGATGATCCCGCTGGACAAAGGCAGGTCGGCCGGATGCTCACCGCGCTCGATCTCGGCCAGGGCGGCGACGCATTGGATCGAATGCTCGTCGACCGTGTAATGGTGGTACAGGTTGAACTGCATCATCGCCACGACCGGCTCGAATTCCGGGATGAAGGCGGCCAGCACGCCCAGCTCGTTCATGCGGCGCAGGGCGCGTTCGGGATTGCCGTGGCGCAGCAGCAGATCCATGAAGATGCGGATCGCCTCGGGGTCGGACTGCACCGAGGCGTCGACCAGATGCAGGTTCGCCGCCACCAGCCGCATCGCGTCGGGATGGATCAGGATCGAGTTGCGCAGCGCTTCCTCGAACAGACGCAGGATGTTCAGCGGATCGGACAGGAACTGCGCCTCGTCGGCATAGGACAGCCGGCCCTGCTGGTCGACGAAGCCCGCGCGCATCTTGCGGCGCCTGCGGAAGATGCGGCCCAGGAAGGGGGCCGCGCGGACATGGCGGGTTTCCAGCTCGGTCAGGAAGACGCGGGTCAGCTCGCCCACGCGGGTCGCGTGGCGGAAATAGTCCTGCATGAAGTATTCGACCGCCCGGCGCGCGGTGGTGTCGGCATAGCCCATGCGCCGCGCCACCTCGACCTGCATGTCGAAGGACAGCACGTCCACGGGCCGCCCCGCGATCAGGTGCAGGTGGCTGCGCACGGCCCAGAGGAAATCCTCGGCCTGCCAGAAGGACAGATGCTCCTCGCGCGAGAAGACGCCCAGGTCGACCAGCTCGACGGCACGGTCGACCTTGTGGATGTACTTGGCGATCCAGTACAGCGTCTGCAGGTCGCGCAGGCCCCCCTTGCCCTCCTTGACGTTGGGCTCCAGCACATAGCGCTGGCCGCCTTGGCGCGTGTGGCGGGCGGCGCGCTCGTCCAGCTTGGCCTCGACGAATTCGGGGATGGTGCGCTCGAACAGCTCGGTCCACAGGCGGTGGCGCAGCTCCTCGGCCAAGGGGGCGTGGCCGGTCACCAGGCGATGTTCCACCAACGAGGTGCGGATGGTCATGTCGGCGGCGCCCAAGCGCAGGCAGTCGTCCACGCTGCGGATCGAATGGCCGATCTTCAGCTTGAGGTCCCACATCATGTACAGCATCGATTCGACGACGCTTTCCGCCCATGCGGTGATCTTCCAGGGCGTCAGGAACAGCAGGTCCACATCCGAGGCGGGCGCCATCTCGGCCCGGCCATAGCCGCCCACGGCCAGCACGGCCAGGCGCTCGGTCTCGGATTGCGACTGCTGGGGATGCAGGCGGGTGGTGGCGACATGGTGGATGGCTGTCACCAGCGCGTCGGTTAGCCCCGAGATGGCGCGCACGGTCTCGCGCGCGGCCCGGGGATGGGTGGCGAAGGCCGCCTCGATGGCGGCCATGCCCTCGTGCCGGGCCAGGCCCAGGAAGGCGACCGCGCGGGCGCGCAGCTCCTTGGGGTCGTGGCAATCCTCCAGCTGCCGGTCCAGATGGTCCAGCAGCCGGGCGGGATCGAGGTCGGGCCGGATCAGCGAGGGGGCGGTCGGGGTCATCTGGCCCTGCGGTCCGTCGGTGTCAGGAGCCCAGGCCGCGCGCGGTGCGCGGGGCGGGGTCCAGCACGACCAGCTGGTTGCCGCGGATCGTGCCCACCGCCAGCCCGCGCTGGATCGTGCCGTCGCGCTGCAGGCGGAAGATACCGCCGACGCCGGTGAAGCCCGCGCGCTGCGTCAGGCCCGAGGTGGTCAGCGCGTTGCGCCGCCCATCGCGGGACAGCGAGGCGATGGCCGCGACCCCGTCATAGGCCAGCGAGGCCAGCTGATGGGGCGCCTCGCCATGGGCCTGGGCATAGCGGGCCTCGAACTGGCGCTGCATGCCTTGGTCGGGCAGGGCGAACCAGCCCTCGGCCAGCTGCGGCAGGCCGAGGCGCGCGCCCGGCTGGTCCCACCGCGTCAGGCCCATCATCTGGATGCCCGGAGAGCGCACGCCCGCCGCGGCCAGCTGCTGGGTCAGGTAGGGTAGGACGGCTTGGTTGTTGGCGGTCATGAAGACCGCGTCGACCTGGCCCGATTGTGCCGCGTCGGTGATCTGCGGGGTCACCGCGTCGATCCCGCTGATCGAGACCGGGTGATTGACGCGCCCGGCCATGCGGGCACCGTTGCGGGCGATGGCGGTCTCGATCGCGCGGCCACCCAGCTGGCCCGCGACGTCGTCCTCGGCCACGACCAGGACGTTGCGCTTGCCCTGGGTCATGCCATAGCCCACCAGCCGGTCGGCGATAGTCTCGAAGCTGTTGCCCAGGATGAAGACGTTGCCGCCCGCGATCTGGGCGTTGTTGGAGAATGTCAGCACGTTGATGTTGCGCGGCATCATGGCGTTGCCCACCGCATTGGCGCCTTCCGCGAAGAGCGGTCCCAGGATGATCTGCGCGCCCGCATCGGCCGCCGCATTGGCCTGCGCCACGGCGCTTTCGGTCGAGGCGCCGCTGTCGTAGATGCGCAGGTCGATGGACGCGCCCTGCGCATCCCCCGCCGCCATCCGCGCGGCGTTCTTGAGGCTGCGTGCCAGCCACTCCAAATCCTGGGACCCGGTGCCGGCGGGGGCCAGCAGGGCCACGCGCACCGGCTCGGACGGGTCGATCAGGGGGCCGATCTCGGGGCCGCTGGCCTGCTGGCTGCTGCCCACGGGGTCGCAGGCGGCCAGGAACAGGGCCGAGACGACCGCGGCGGTCCGGGCCAGGACGTGGCGCAGACCCGTGGGCAGACCCGTGGCAGGCCGGCCCGAGGAAGGCCGGGTTGTGGCGGAGGCTGACATGTGAAACTTCCCTGCTGTGTGATACGACGCACGTGGTTGCCGGCAAGCCTATGGCCTGCGCCCGCGATTGGCAATCAGCGCCGGGCCCCGACCGGCGCCGAACGGAGGCAGGATGACCGACCGCCACGACCGACCCGATGCCGAGCCGCCCCGCCGCCTGACTGCCCATGTCGAGGCCGCGCGGCTGGAGCCCGGCCTCTATCTTGTCGCCACCCCGATCGGGGCGGCGCGCGACATCACGCTGCGGGCGCTGGACGTGCTCAACAGCGCCGACCAGCTGGCGGCCGAGGACACGCGCGTGCTGCGCCACCTGATGGACATCCACGGCATTCCCCTGCGCGGGCGCCGCATACTGGCCTATCACGACCACAACGGCGACCGCGCCCGCCCGGCGCTGCTGGCCGCGCTGGCGGAAGGGGGCAGCGTCGCCTATTGCTCGGATGCGGGCACGCCGCTGGTGGCCGATCCCGGCTACCGGCTGGCGCTGGACGCGGCTTCGGCCGGGGCGCGGGTCCATGCGCTGCCGGGCCCCTCGGCCGCGCTGGCCGCGCTGAGCCTGGCGGGCCTGCCAAGCGACCGGTTCCTTTTCCTGGGCTTTCCCCCACCCACCAAGGCCGCGCGCCTGACCTGGCTGCGGCGCTGGCTGGCGGTCGATTCGACGCTGATCCTGTTCGAAAGCCCGAGGCGCGTTAACCGAACGTTAGATGACCTGTGCGAGATTGATCCGAATCGCATTACGGTGGTGGCGCGGGAACTGACGAAGAAGTTCGAGGAGGTGATCCGGGGCACGGCCGCCGATCTGGCCGCGGATCCCCGCATGGCCACGCTGAAGGGCGAGGTGGTGATGGTGCTCGACCGCCCCTCGGCGGTCGAGGTGGACGAGGATCGGCTGGACCGGGTGCTGCTGGAGCATCTGCGCACGATGTCGGTCAAGGACGCCGCCCGCGCGGCGGCAGAGGACCTGGGCCTGCCCAAGCGCGACGTCTATCAGCGCGCCCTGGGATTGGCGGATGACAGCTAGAGGGGACCGGTGGCGGTCCGATGGAGGGACAATGGCACAAGTCGCGGACCGGAACGTTCTGACCCCCTGGGCGCGTCCTTCGCCCGTCGTCCCCGCGCCCAGCCCGGCCCGCCAACGGCGCGGTCGGCGCGCGGCCCTGTCCGGGCTGATGGCCGAGGACAATGTGCTGCGCCTCTACCAGCGGCGGGGCGCCCGCCTGCTGGCCAGCCGCTGGCGGGGCCGCGCGGGCGAGATCGACATGATCCTGCAGGAGGGGGAGGATCTGGTCTTCGTCGAGGTGAAGTCCTCCGCCACCCATGCGGCGGCCGCCGAAAGGCTGCGGCCCGCCCAGATGCGCCGGATCACCCAGGCCGCCTGCGAATATTGCGATGTCCACGGCCTGAGGCTGGTGTCGATGCGCTTCGACGCCGCGCTTGTCGATGCCATGGGGCGGGTCGATCTGATCGAGAACGCCTTCGGCGAGGTCTGAGCCCTCAGGCTTGCATCCCCCTCCCGCACGGGCCACAACGGGCCCAAATTCAGGAGTGCGGGATGAGCCTTTACGTCGCCTTGCAGATGGACCCGATCGAGCATGTCTCGATCGACGCCGACAGCACCTTCCGCATCGGCCTGGAGGCCGAGGCCCGCGGGCATCGCCTGTTCCAGTACACGGTCGACCAGCTGCGTTATGACGAGGGGCGCGTCATCGCGCGCGGCAGGCCGGTCAGCCTGCGCCGCAAGCATGGCGATCACGTGACCTTCGGGGACTGGGCCGAGGTCGAGGTCGGTGATTTCGACGTGGTCTGGCTGCGTCAGGATCCACCCTTCGACATGGGCTATGTCACCTCGACCCATCTTCTGGACCGGGTGCATCCGGGCACCCTGGTCGTGAACGATCCGTTCTGGGTCCGGAACTGTCCCGAAAAGCTGATCGTCCTCGATTTTCCGGACCTGACGCCGCCGACGATGATCGCCCGCGATCCCGCCGCCTTCAAGGCATTCCGGGCGCGGCATGGCGAGATCATCGTCAAGCCGCTCTATGGCAATGGCGGAGCCGGGGTGTTCCACCTGCGGCCCGGCGATCCCAACCTCTCGGCGCTGCTCGAGACCTTCGCGGGGATCAATCGCGAACCGATGATCGCACAGAAATACCTGCCCGCCGTCGTCAAGGGCGACAAGCGGATCATCCTGGTGGACGGCGACCCGGTGGGCGCCATCAACCGCGTCCCGCAGGAGGGCGAGGCCCGGTCCAACATGCATGTGGGCGGGCGGGCCGAGAAGGTCGGCCTGACCGAGCGCGAGCACGAGATCTGCGCCCGGCTGCGACCCGTCCTGCGCGAGAAGGGGCTGATCTTCACCGGCATCGACGTGATCGACGGCTGGCTGACCGAGATCAACGTCACCTCGCCCACCGGCATCCAGGAACTGGAGCGCTTTGACGGCATCAATGCCGCCGAGGCGCTGTGGCAGGCGATCGAACGGCGGGTGGCCGAGAAGGGCTGACGCTTTAGGTCGCAGGCGGGGGCGCAAGCTTCGAACCGGTAGGAGGCGAGGTCTGCACCCTGGCCCCAGGGCCGGCGCATTCGGAATTGGGCTGGACTGATGACTTGAACGCTGTGCGTTGGGTGCTACCGGGTTGTCTGCAGACCTCGATGTCGGTCCGTTTCTCCTCCGCGTCCTCGCCTGACCACCCGTGGCACCGTCATCAAGCAGCAGGTGCCGACCCTGTAGCCTCTGCCGGACAACGACGGCGGCTGCTTGCATCGCAGCTCGCTCCATCATGCTAGGCTGCCTTGGCCGAGGTCCGTGCCTGAGATCATCTTATGCAATGGGCTTCCGTCCGGCGTCCGGCAGGGCGTTTCCCCTGCACGACCAGTTTCCACCCTCTGCGGATCCCCCGCCCGTCCCCTGCCGCCTCACCCGCCCGTCACGAAGGGCAGGCGATAGCTGATGGCTTCGGCCAAGTGCCGGGTCAGGACCCGGTCGGAATGGTCCAGATCGGCGATCGTCCGGGCGCTGCGCAGGATGCGGTGATAGCCGCGGGCGGTCAGGCCCAGCCTCTCCGAGGCCTTCAGGATCAGCGCGCGCCCCTCGGCATCCGGGGCGGCGACGCGGTCCAGAAGCGGCCCCGAGGCCTCGGCATTGACCCGCACGCCGGGATGGTCGCGATAGCGCCGCGCCTGCACCTGCCGCGCCGCGGCCACGCGGGCGGCGACCGTCGCGGTGCTGTCGCCCGAGGGGGGCAGGTCCATGTCCTGCAGGCTGACACCCGGCACCTCCAGCCGCAGGTCGAAGCGGTCCATCAACGGCCCCGAGATCCGGCCCAGATAGCTGTCGCCGCAGGCGGGCGCGCGCGAACAGGCCCGCGCCGGATCGGCCAGATGCCCGCAGCGGCAGGGATTGGCCGCCGCCACCAGCAGGAAGCGGCAGGGATAGCGGACATGGGCATTGGCGCGCGACACCACGACCTCGCCGGTCTCGATGGGCTGGCGCATCGTCTCCAGCACCTGGCGCGGGA
The DNA here is from genome assembly GCF_004683865.2 of Paracoccus liaowanqingii. Classification (NCBI taxonomy): domain Bacteria; kingdom Pseudomonadati; phylum Pseudomonadota; class Alphaproteobacteria; order Rhodobacterales; family Paracoccaceae; genus Paracoccus; species Paracoccus liaowanqingii. The sequence goes on from NZ_CP038439.1 coordinate 1,171,731, forward strand.
ATTCCGGCAGCTCGTCCAGGAACAGCACGCCGTGATGGGCCAGGCTCATCTGCCCGGGCCGGGCCTTGGGACCGCCGCCGACGATGGCGGGGGACGAGGCGGTGTGGTGGGGGTCCTGGAAGGGCGCGCGGCGCGAGATGGCACCGTCGGTCAGCAGGCCCGCGACCGAGTGGATCATCGAGGTCTCGAGCGCCTCGCGCGCCGACAGGGGCGGCATCAGGCCGGGCAGGCGGGTGGCCAGCATGGACTTGCCCGCGCCGGGCGGGCCGATCATCAGCAGGTGGTGACGCCCCGCGGCGGCGATCTCGAGCGCGCGCTTGGCGCGTTCCTGGCCCTTCACGTCGGTCAGGCACAGGCTGTCCGGGGCATCCAGCAGCGCCCCGGGCCGGGCGGGGGGCAGGGGCTGGCGGTCGGTCAGGTGGTCGATGACCGCGCGCAGCGTGTCGGCGCCGAAGACCGCGATCTGGTCGATCCAGGCCGCCTCGGGTCCGCAGGCGCGGGGGCAGATGAGCGCGCGCTCCTCCTCGGAGGCGGCCAGGGCGGCGGGAAGGGCGCCCGCGACCGCGACCAGCCGCCCGTCCAGCGCCAGCTCTCCCAGGGCGACGTGGCGGGCCAGTTCCTCGGCGGGCAGGATCTCCAGCGCGCCCAGCACCGCCAGCGCGATGGGCAGGTCGAAATGCGAGCCCTCCTTGGGCAGGTCGGCGGGTGACAGGTTCACGGTGAGGCGCTTGTTCGGCAGGGCGATGGCCAGCGCGCCGAAGGCCGCGCGGACCCGCTCGCGCGCCTCGCTGACCGCCTTGTCGGGCAGGCCCACGATGGAAAAGCCGGGCAACCCGGCGGCCACGGCGCATTGCACCTCGACCAGGCGCGCCTCGACCCCCTCGAAGGCCACAGAATAGGCGATGGCGACCATGGCTGCCCCTGTTGCTGTCGCAAAGGGTTAACGCTCGGCGGGTTAAGAAGTGGTTAACCGGCGGGGTTTCCTTGCGGCAGGGCCCTGCGGCCGCTATCTGGAACGCAGGACCGATGGGGGCAGGATGCAGGGCAGGCGGATATTGCTGATCGTGGGGGGCGGGATCGCCGCCTACAAGACCTCGCAGTTGGTGCGGCTGATCCGGGGCGTCGGGGCGGCGGTCACGCCGGTGCTGACGACCTCTGGTGCCCAGTTCGTCACCCCCATGACCCTGTCCGTGCTGGCCGGAGAGCCGGTTCACGACACCCTGTGGGATCAGGGCGCCGAGGCCGAGATCGGCCATATCCAGCTGTCGCGTCAGGCCGATCTGGTCGTCGTGGCCCCCGCCACCGCCGATCTGATGGCCAAGATGGCGGGGGGGCTGGCCAACGATCTGGCCTCGACCCTGCTGCTGGCGACCGACAAGCGCGTGCTGATCGCGCCCGCGATGAACGTGCGCATGTGGGATCACCCCGCCACGCGGCGCAATCTGGCCACCCTGCAGGGCGACGGGGTGCTGACCGTCGGCCCGGACGTGGGCGACATGGCCTGCGGCGAATATGGCGCGGGCCGCATGGCCGAGCCCGAGGCGATCCTGGCCGCGATCCGCGCGGCGCTGGAACCGGGAGCCTTAGCGGGGCGACATGTGATCGTGACCTCGGGCCCGACGCATGAGCCGATCGATCCGGTGCGCTATCTGGCCAACCGCTCCTCGGGCGCGCAGGGGACGGCGATCGCGGCCGCGTTGCGCGATCTGGGCGCGCGGGTCAGCTTCGTGACCGGGCCTGCGACCGTGCCTGTGCCTGCGGGCGTGCAGGTGATCCGGGTCGAGACCGCGCAGCAGATGCGCCAGGCGGTCGAGGCGGCGCTGCCTGCGGACGCGGCGGTCATGGCGGCGGCGGTGGCCGACTGGCGCGTGATGAACGGCAGCGATCAGAAGATGAAGAAGACCGGCGATCTGCCCAGCCTGCAGATGGCCGAGAACCCCGATATCCTCGCCTGGCTGTCCCGCGCCCCGCAGCGTCCGCGCCTTGTGGTGGGCTTTGCGGCCGAGACGCAGGACGTCACCGCCCATGCCACCGCCAAGCGCATCCGCAAGGGCTGCGACTGGATCGTGGCCAACGATGTCAGCCCCGCCGCCGGCATCATGGGCGGGACCGAGAACGCGGTGACGCTGATCACCGACCACGGCGCCGAGGACTGGCCGCGCATGGGCAAGGATGCCGTGGCCGCCCGGCTGGCCGCCCGCATCGCGAGGGAACTGGCATGAGAACCTATCTGGACTGGAACGCCACCACGCCGCTGCGCCCCGAGGTCAAGGAGGCGATCATCGAGGCGCTGGAGTTGTCGGGCAATCCCTCGTCGGTCCATGCCGAGGGGCGGGCGGCCAAGATGGCGCTGGAACGCGCGCGCGAGCAGATCGCGGCGGCCCTGGGGGCCGAGGGGGCCGATCTGGTCTTCACCTCGGGCACGACCGAGGCCGCGTCGATGGTGCTGGGGCAGGGGGGATACCTGTGCGCGCCGACCGAGCACAGCGCGATCAAGGTCTGGTGCGATCCGGTCCTGCCGGTGGACCAGAACGGCATCGTGACGGTGACCGACCCCGCGCGCACCAGCCTGCAGCTGGCCAACAACGAGACGGGCGTGATGCAGGACCTGCCGCAGGGGCTGCACAGCAGCGACCTGACGCAGGCCTTCGGCAAGGTGCCCTTCGCCTTCAATTGGCTGGGCCTGACGGCGGGCTTCGTCAGCGCGCACAAGCTGGGCGGGCCCAAGGGCATCGGCGCGCTGGTCCTGAAGAAGGGCACCGAGATCCCCGCGCTGATCCGGGGCGGCGGGCAGGAACAGGGCCGCCGCGCAGGCACCGAGAACCTGATCGGCATCCTGGCCTTCGCCGCCGCCGCCGCGGCCGCGCAGCGCGACCTGGAGGCCGGGATCTGGGATCAGGTCGCCGAGCGCCGCGACGCGCTGGAGGCGCGGCTCTGCGACATTGCGCCCGAGGCGGTGATCGCCGGAAAGGGGGCGCGGCGCTTGCCGAACACGACCTGCCTTCTTACATCGGGATGGAAGGGCGAAACCCAGGTCATGCAGATGGATCTGGCCGGATTTGCGATCTCGGCAGGCTCGGCCTGTTCGTCGGGCAAGGTCCGGGCCAGTGGCGCTTTGCAGGCCATGGGGTTCGACGATCAGCTTTCGCAATCGGCGATCCGGATCTCGATAAGCCCGACTTTGGGCGACGATCAGATCAACCGATTTGCGGATGCCTGGGAAAAGGCGTATTCACGCTGGCGCGACAGGACTGGTCCGGCGATACGGCCGACCACCGAGGAAGGATAGACGATGACGGAAGCCACCGATCTTGATGTGCGCGAAGGCGTCGACCGCGAAACGGTCGAGGCCGTGCAGAACATGGGCAGCTACAAATACGGCTGGAATACCGAGATCGAGATGGACTACGCGCCCAAGGGCGTGAACGAGGACATCGTCCGCCTGATCTCGGCCAAGAACAAAGAGCCGGACTGGATGACCGAATGGCGGCTTGAGGCCTATCGCCGGTGGGTCACCATGACCGAACCGAAATGGGCGATGCTGAACTATCCGGTCATCGACTATCAGGACCAGTACTACTATGCCCGCCCGAAAAGCATGGAGGAGAAGCCCAAATCCCTGGACGAGGTCGATCCCAAGCTGCTGGCGACCTATGACAAGCTGGGCATCCCGCTGCGCGAGCAGATGATCCTGGCGGGCGTCGAGGGGGCCGAGAACGCCCCCGCCGAGGGCCGCCGCGTGGCCGTCGACGCCGTCTTCGACAGCGTCAGCTTGGGCACGACATTCAAGGACGAGCTGGCCAAGGCCGGGGTCATCTTCTGTTCCATCAGCGAGGCGATCCGCGAGCATCCCGAGCTGGTGAAGAAATACCTGGGCACGGTCGTCCCGCAATCCGACAACTACTTCGCGACGCTGAACAGCGCGGTGTTTTCGGATGGCTCGTTCGTCTACATCCCGCCCGGCGTGAAATGCCCGATGGAGCTGTCGACCTATTTCCGCATCAATGCGGAGAATACCGGCCAGTTCGAACGGACCCTGATCATCGCCGACAAGGGCGCCTCGGTCAGCTATCTGGAAGGCTGCACCGCCCCCAAGCGCGACACGACCCAGCTGCACGCGGCGGTCGTTGAATTGGTGATCCTGGAGGATGCCGAGATCAAGTACTCGACCGTCCAGAACTGGTTTCCGGGCGACGAGGACGGCAAGGGCGGCATCTACAACTTCGTGACCAAGCGGGCCGATTGCCGCGAGGCGCGGGCCAAGGTCATGTGGACGCAGGTCGAGACGGGGTCCGCGATCACGTGGAAATACCCCTCCTGCATCCTGCGCGGCGACGAAAGCCAGGGCGAGTTCTATTCCATCGCCATCGCGAACAACTGGCAGCAGGCCGACACGGGCACCAAGATGGTCCATCTGGGCAAGAACACCCGGTCGCGGATCGTGTCCAAGGGCATCTCGGCCGGGCAGGCGCAGAACACCTATCGCGGCCTCGTGTCGATGCACCCGCGCGCCACGAACAGCCGCAACTATACCCAGTGCGACAGCCTGCTGATCGGCGACAAGTGCGGGGCGCATACGGTCCCCTATATCGAGGTCAAGAACAACTCGAGCCGGGTCGAGCACGAGGCGACGACCAGCAAGGTCGACGACGACCAGCTGTTCTACTGCCGCTCGCGCGGGATGGACGAGGAAGAGGCTGTGGCGCTGGTCGTCAACGGCTTCTGCCGCGAGGTCCTGCAGGCGCTGCCCATGGAATTCGCCATGGAAGCGCAGGCCTTGGTCGCGATCTCGCTGGAGGGATCGGTCGGCTGATCCCCTTCGGCCGGGCCCCTGTGCCCGGCCGCATACCCTTCACGGCGCCCCTGCGGCGCTTTCGCCGTTTGAGGATATTATGCTGAAAATCAACAACCTGCATGTGAAACTTGAGGACGAGGACAAGGCGATCCTGAAGGGCCTGACGCTGGAGGTTCCTGCCGGTCAGGTCCACGCGATCATGGGTCCGAACGGGTCGGGCAAGTCCACCCTGTCCTATGTCCTGTCGGGCCGCGACGGTTATGTCGTGACCGAGGGCGAGGCGAGCCTGGACGGCGCCAGCCTGCTGGACATGGAGCCCGAGGAGCGTGCGGCGGCAGGCCTGTTCCTGGCCTTCCAGTACCCGGTCGAGATCCCCGGCGTCGGCAACATGACCTTCCTGCGCACGGCCGTGAATGCGCAGCGCAAGGCGCGCGGCGAGGCCGAGCTGACCGCGGGCGAGTTCCTGAAGGTCGTGCGCGCCAAGGCCGCCGATCTGCAGATCAACCCCGACATGCTGAAGCGTCCCGTCAATGTGGGCTTCTCGGGTGGCGAGAAGAAGCGCAACGAGATCCTGCAGATGGCCATGCTGGAGCCGCGCATGTGCATCATGGACGAGACCGACAGCGGTCTGGACGTGGACGCGATGCGGCTGGTGGCCGAGGGTGTGAACGCCCTGCGCGGCCCCGACCGCAGCTTCTTGGTCATCACGCATTACCAGCGCCTGCTGGATCACATCAAGCCGGACGTCGTCCACATCCTGTCCAATGGCCGCATCATCAAGTCGGGCGGCCCGGAACTGGCGCTGGAAGTCGAAGAGAACGGCTATGGCGATCTTCTGGCGGAGGCCGGCTGATGCCCGATCTGGCTGTCAAACCCATCGACGAGGTGACCCCGCAGGTCAGCGGCACGCCCAAGGCGGCGGGTACGCTGGACGCACGTGTGGCCGCGCTCGACCTGCCGCGCGACGGCTTTGCCATGGCGGCGCGGATCGATGCCTTGGCGCGGCTGCGCGCCATGGGCCTGCCCGCCCCCCGCGACGAATACTGGCGCTATACCGATCCGCGACCGTTCAATGCCCCCGAGGCGCAGGCCCTGCCCATCGTCGGCGGCCCGGAATCGCCCCTGTTCGCATCGCGCGACAAGCTGACGCTGGTCTTCGTGGACGGTGTCTTCGACGCCGCCGCCTCGGACGATCCGGCGCTGGACGGGGTCGAGATCACCGTGCTGGCGGATGCGGGTGCAGGCCACTGGGCCGAGGATCTGTACGGCACGCTGGAGGCTGCGGGCCAGTTCCCGGTCCGCCGTCCCTTCGCGGTGCTCAACACCGCCGCCGCCCGCGACGGGCTGCTGATCCGCGTGACCGGCACGCCCTCCAAGCCCGTGCATGTGCTGCACCGGCGCGGGACGGATGCGGCGGATGCGGTCTGGCACCATGTCATCCGCGTCGAGGCGGGCGCCGAGCTGACGCTGCTGGAAAGCGGGACGGTCGGCGCGCGCTCCAACGGCGTGATCGAGGCGGATCTGGCGCCGGGCGCCAAGCTGCACCACATCGCCGCCAAGCGCGCCAACGATCCCAAGGTCGGCCTGTCGCACCTGTTCGCCCGCGTCCAGGACGAGGCGTCGCTGAAAAGCTTCACCCTTGCCGTGAACGGGCGCCAGATGCGCCACGAGGCGGTCATCGACATGGTCGGCGACGATGCCGTGGCGCATATCGCGGCGGCGGTGATGGGCGACGGCCATGTCGGGCCGTTCCACCACGACGACACGGTCTTCATCACCCATGCGGGGCTGCGCGGCGAAAGCCGCCAGGTCTTCAAGAAGGTGCTGCGCAACGGTGCGACCGGCGTGTTCCAAGGCAAGATCCTGGTCAAGCAGGGCGCGCAGAAGACCGACGGCTACCAGATCAGCCAGGCGCTGCTGCTGGACGAGGCCAGCCAGTTCCTGGCCAAGCCCGAGCTGGAGATCTATGCCGACGACGTGAAATGCTCGCACGGCTCGACCACCGGGGCGATCGACGACGAGGCGCTGTTCTACCTGCGCTCTCGCGGGGTGCCGCGCGACCGGGCCATCGTGTTCCTGGTGCTGTCCTTCCTGGCCGACGCGCTGCAGGAGGTCGAGGATGAAAGCCTGCGGGACGAGATCAACGAACGGCTGGACGCGTGGCTGACCGACCAACCGCTGAACTAGGCCGCCCGCGCGGCGGCATGGTGCTGCGCGTGCTGGAAAGCTGGTGGGCGCCGCGCCGGGTGGTGCGGGGCCTGTCGGGGATGCCCGACCGGGTGCTGCTGGTCGTGCTGATGCTGGCCATGCTGATCACGCTGATCGGGCAGGCGCCGGGGCTAGCCCGGGCGGCGCAGCTGGACCCCTCGGTCCCGCTGGACGCCCGGATCGCCGGGGCGGCGATGGGCACGATCTTCATGATACCGCTGCTGGCCTATGGGGTGGCGGGGCTGACCGGACTGCTGTCGCGGCTGACCCCATGGCGGCTGGACCCGCGCCACGCCCGGCTGGCGCTGTTCTGGGCGCTGCTGGCGGCCTCTCCGGCGACGCTGCTGGCCGGGATGGTGGCGGGGCTGATCGGTCCCTCCGCCGCACTGACCCTGACCCGCACCGTGGCGGGCCTGGGATTTTTCATCATCTGGGGCGCCGGGATCGCGGCGTTGGCAAGACGCACATGACCTTTGACGATTTCAAGGCGCTGGTCGGACAGACCCTGCGCGACCCCCAGGCCGCTGCCGCCCTGCTGATCGGGCAGGGATGGCCGATGCAGCTGCGCTGGATGGCACTGGCGCTGGCCGTGTCGCTGTCGGGCCTGCTGGCCTATGTCTCGACGCTGATCTTTTCCGTGCCCGAGGGCGAGGCCGCGACGGTCTTCACCATCAGCGAGCAGCCGCTGGTCCTGGCCGGGCTGCAGTTGGTGGCGATCGTCTTGGGCGCCGGGCTGATGACCGGCATCGGGCGCATGTTCGGCGGCACCGGCCGTTTCGAGGACGCGCTGCTGCTGACCGTCTGGATCGAGGTCATGCTGCTGATCGTGCAGGTGATCCAGATCGTGCTGTCGCTGGTGCTACCGGCCGCGGCGGGCATCCTGGGGATCCTGGCCATCGCGATGTTCCTGTGGCTGACGGTCCAGTTCACCAAGGCGCTGCACGGCTTCACCAGCGGGCCCAAGGTGCTTCTGGTGATGTTCGGCACGCTGCTGGTGATGGGTTTCGTGCTGTCCTTCCTCATGGCCGCGATGGGCCTCATGCCGGAGATGCCGCAATGAGCTTTGACGTTCAGGCCGTCCGCGCCGACTTTCCGATCCTGTCCCGGCAGGTGAACGGCAAGCCCCTCGTCTATCTGGACAATGGCGCCAGCGCGCAGAAGCCCCGCGTGGTGATCGACGCGATCAGCCGCGCCTATGAGGGCGAATATGCCAATGTCCACCGGGGCCTGCATTACCTGTCGAACCTGGCCACCGATAATTACGAACGGGTCCGCGCCACCATCGCGCGCTTCCTGAACGCCCCGCGCGAGGACGAGGTGATCTTCACCTCCGGCTCGACCGAGGCGCTGAACATGGTCAGCTATGGCTGGGCCGCCCCGCGCCTGCAGGCGGGCGACGAGATCCTGCTGTCGGTCATGGAACATCATGCCAACATCGTGCCGTGGCATTTCCTGCGCGAGCGGCAGGGCGTGGTGCTGAACTGGGTCGAGCCGGACCCCGATGGCAGCCTGCCCGCCGAAAAGGTGCTGGCCGCGATCACCCCGCGCACCAAGATGATCGCCGTCACCCACATGTCCAACGTCACCGGCACCGTGGTCGACATCGCCGCGATCCGCGCGGGCACCGACCTGCCGCTGGTCGTCGACGGATCGCAGGCGGCGGTGCACATGCGGGTGGACCTGTCGACGCTCGGTGCGGATTTCTACTGCATCACCGGGCACAAGCTGTATGGCCCCTCGGGGTCGGGCGCGATCTGGATCAAGGCCGACCGTCAGGCCGAGATGCGCCCCTTCATGGGCGGCGGCGACATGATCCGCACCGTGGGGCGCGACGTCATCACCTATGCCGACCCGCCGCTGCGCTTCGAGGCGGGCACGCCGGGCATCGTGAACCAGATCGGCCTGGGCGCCGCGCTGGACTACATGATGGAGCTGGGGATGGACAATATCGCCGCGCACGAGCGCGCCTTGCGCGACTATGCCCGCGACCGGTTGCGCAGCCTCAACTGGCTGCAGATCCACGGCGATGCGGCGGACAAGGGCGCGATCTTCTCGATGACGATGGAGGGGGCGCATGCGCATGACATCTCGACCATCCTCGACAAGAAGGGGATCGCGGTGCGCGCGGGCAGCCATTGCGCGATGCCGCTGATGGAGTTCATGGGCGTCTCTGCCAGCGCCCGCGCCAGCTTCGGGATGTACAACACGCAGGCAGAAGTGGACGCGCTGGTCGAAGGATTGACCTTCTGCCGCGAGCTTTTCGCCTGAATCTTGCAAAGATTCGGCAGGGTCTCGAAGAACCCCCGATAAATCTTGCCCGATCCCGGGAATGTCTGCATTTCTGACCCATCGTCAGCAATGGGGGCAGCAATGGCCGAGGTTCTGGTTCTGGGTGCGGGAATGGTGGGCGTCTCGACGGCCTTGGCGCTGCAGGCGCGCGGCCATGACGTCACCATCGTGGAACGCGGCACGCCCGGGCGCGAGACCAGCTATGGCAATGCGGGCCTGATCCAGACCGAGGCGGTCGAGCCCTATGCCATGCCGCTGGCCCCCGGCGCGCTGCTGCAGATCGCCATGGGGCGCGGCTATGACGTGAAATGGACGCCGCAGGGCCTGCTGTCCCAGCTGGGCGCGGTCGCCACCTATGCGTGGAATTCTCGGCCTGCGGCGCACAAGCGCGCCTCGGTCACCTGGGGCAAGCTGATCCGGCAGTCGACCGACCGGCATGCGCCGCTGATCGCCGCTTCGGGCGCGGACAACATCATCCGCCGCAACGGCTATGTCGAGATCCACCGCACCCCCGCCCGCATGGACAAGGCCCGCAAGACGGCCGAGCGCTTCGCCACCGAATTCGGCGTGCAGGCGCGGCTGATGACCGGGGCCGAGCTGCGCGCGATGGAGCCGTCGATCCGGACCGAGGTCGAGGGCGCGACCCATTGGTCCGACAGCTGGAACTGCGCCGATCCGGGCGGTCTGGTCGCCAGCTATGCGGCGCTGTTCCAGAAGAACGGCGGGCGGATCGTGAACGGCGATGCGGGCGATCTGCACCGCAAGGGCGCGGCCTGGGTCGCCGACGAGGCCGAGGGCGAACATGCCGTCATCGCCCTCGGGCCATGGTCGCCGATGCTGACCGAGCGCTTCGGGCTGAAGGTGCCGATGGTCTTCAAGCGCGGCTATCACCGCCACTACCACATGGAGCTGCCGCCCCATCACCCGATCGCCGATTTCGGCAACTCGGTGGTGATGTCCCCCATGCGCCGGGGCTTGCGCATCGCCACCGCCGCCGAACTGACCCCTCATCCCCGCCTGTCGCCCCCGCAGCTGCGCCACGGCGAGAAGGCCGCGCGCGAGTTGTTCGACGTGGGCGCCCCGGTCGAGGCCGAACCCTGGACCGGCCGCCGCCCCTGCATGCCCGACATGCTGCCCGTGGTGGGGCGGATCCCCGACCAGCCGAACCTCTGGGGGCATTTCGGGCATGGGCATCAGGGGTTCACCCTGGGCCCCGTCACCGCCGAGATCCTGGCCGACGAGCTGTCCGGCGGCGAGGGCTGGACCGAACTTCAGCCGTCGCGTCTGAAACGCGGTTGAAACCGGGCGCGGGCCGACACATCTTGGGGTGAGTTTCGAACGGATCGGGAACCCCATGGGCCATAACAACACCAACGCGCCCGTGATGCGCCCTGTCGAAGTGACCCGCCCCAAGCTGGAGGGCGGCAAGCGCTTCGTGCTGAAAAGCGAGTTCGAACCGGCAGGCGACCAGCCCTCGGCCATCAAGGAACTGGTGGCGGGCGTCACCGGCGGGGAACGCGATCAGGTGCTGCTGGGCGCCACCGGCACCGGCAAGACCTTCACCATGGCCAAGATCATCGAGGCCACGCAGCGCCCCGCGATCATCTTGGCGCCCAACAAGACGCTGGCCGCGCAGTTGTACGGAGAATTCAAGGGCTTCTTCCCCGACAATGCGGTCGAGTACTTCGTCAGCTATTACGACTACTACCAGCCCGAGGCCTATGTCGCGCGCTCGGACACCTATATCGAGAAGGAAAGCCAGATCAACGAGGCCATCGACCGGATGCGCCATTCGGCCACCCGGGCGCTGCTGGAACGCGACGATGTGATCATCGTGGCCTCGGTCAGCTGCATCTATGGCATCGGCTCGGTCGAGACCTATTCGGCGATGACGCAGGACATGGTCGTGGGGACCAGCTATGACCAGCGCGAGTTCTTGGCCCAGCTGGTGGCGCAGCAGTACAAGCGGCTGGACACCAGCTTCCAGCGCGGCGCCTTCCGGGTGCGCGGCGATCTGGTCGAGGTCTGGCCCGCCCACCTTGAGGACCGCGCGTGGCGGTTCGATTTCTTCGGCAACGAGCTGGAGGCGATCACCGAGTTCGATCCGCTGACCGGGGTCAAGACCGACAGCTTCAAGCAGATCCGCATCTATGCCAGCAGCCACTATGTGACGCCGCGCCCGACGCTGCAGCAGGCCATCAAGGGCATCAAGCAGGAACTGGCCATGCGCCTGAAGCAGCTGACCGAAGAGGGCAAGCTGCTGGAGGCGCAACGCCTGGAACAGCGCACGGCCTTCGACATCGAGATGCTGGAGGCGACCGGGGTCTGCAACGGCATCGAGAACTATTCCCGCTACCTGACCGGTCGCGCGCCCGGAGAGCCGCCCCCCACGCTGTTCGAATTCATCCCAGACACGGCCATCGTCTTCGCCGACGAATCCCACGTCTCGGTCCCGCAGATCGGCGGCATGTATCGCGGCGACTTCCGGCGCAAGTTCACGCTGGCCGAACACGGCTTCCGCCTGCCCAGCTGCATGGACAACCGCCCCCTCAAGTTCGAGGAATGGGACGCGATGCGGCCGCAATCGGTCTTTGTGTCCGCGACCCCCGCGCAATGGGAGATGGACCAGACCGGCGGCGTCTTCACCGAACAGATCATCCGTCCCACCGGCCTTCTGGACCCCAGGATCGAGATCCGGCCCGTGGAGATGCAGGTCGACGACCTGCTGGACGAGGTGCGCCGCGTCACCGCCGCCGGATACCGCACGCTGGTCACCACCCTGACCAAGCGCATGGCCGAGGATCTGACCGAATACCTGCACGAGCAGGGCATCAAGATCCGCTACATGCACAGTGATATCGACACGATCGAGCGGATCGAGATCCTGCGCGACCTGCGCCTTGGCGCCTTCGACGTGCTGGTGGGCATCAACCTGCTGCGCGAGGGCTTGGACATTCCCGAATGCGGGCTGGTGGCGATCCTGGACGCCGACAAGGAGGGCTTCCTGCGGTCCGAGACCTCGCTGATCCAGACCATCGGGCGCGCGGCCCGGAACGAGGATGGCCGCGTCATCATGTATGCCGACCGCATCACCGGCAGCATGGAACGCGCCATGGCGGAAACCGAACGCCGCCGCGAAAAGCAGATGGCCTATAACGAGCTGCACGGCATCACGCCCCAGACCGTGCGCAAGAATGTCGAGGACGTGCTGGCGGGCCTCTGGGCGGGCGATACCGACCAGTCGCGCATCACGACCAAGGTGGACAAGCCGCTGATCGGCGCCAACCTGGCCGCCCATCTGGACGCGATGCGCAGCCAGATGCGCAAGGCGGCCGAGAACCTGGACTTCGAGGATGCCGCGCGGCTGCGCGACGAGGTCAAGCGGCTGGAGGCGGTCGATCTGGCGATCTCGGACGATCCGATGGCGCGTCAGTCGGTCATCGACGACGCGGCCGAGGCGGCGGTGCGGTCCTCGGGCCGCTCGACCGCGGGCCGGGCGGGCCAGCGCGGCGGCAACAAGCGCTCGAAGCGCGGGCGCTAGCCGCAGGCGACGCGGGTGATCCAGCCCTTGGCGTCGAGGAACATGGTCAGGCGCGCGGGATTGTAGTCGCGCGTCATGACGCCGTCGGGCCCGACCTCGCGCTTGCGCAGGTTCGGCGGCAGGAAGACCTCGCCCACATTGCGGCCGACCAGTGCCTGGTGCTGGGCCGGGCTGCATTGCGTGGCGGGGATGTCATAGGGATTGCCCGCGCAGGCCCCGAGGGCCAGCAGCAGGGGGGCTGCGATCATCGACATCCGGGCGACGGGCAGAAGGGTCATGATCACGTCTCTCTCATATGACAAGGTCGGTCGTCAGTGCCAACCTGTCGGCACGGAACTGGTTCCCGGAGACCCTTGCATGAAACGATCAGGACAGAAAGCGCTGCTGGCGCTGGCGGCCCTCTGGCCCGCGATGGGCCACGCCTCCAGCGAAGAGGCATGGGAGGCGCTGCGCGACCGGCTGATCAGCGAATGCCAGCTGATGGGAGAGGCTGCGGCCCCCGGCGCCGCGGTCACCGTCACGCCGAACGAGATCGGATCCGAGGGGTTCGCGGTGGCCCTTGTGACCACGTGGGGCGAAGGGGCAGGGAGCCTGCCCGAGCTGGCGGTCTGCCTGATGGACAAGCGCAGCGGAGTGGTCGAGCTGTCGACGGCCTTCTTCGATCTGCCGGACCTGTCGCCCACCGCCCCGGACTAGGGCAGGCGGCGCCCGGTGGGTCCGGGCGCCGCCTGTCGCCTCACTCGGCGGCGCTCAGCACGCCGCAGGCCAGACGGGGTCCGGCATGGCCGGCGGGCTGGCCCTGATAGTCGTCGGCATGAGCGTGAATGATGAAGCCGGTGCCGTCCTCGTCATCCAGCACCTCGGCGCTCAGGCCGGGGATGAAATGCTCGACCATCACCGCGCCGCTTTCGGGCACGTGCAGGTTCGGCATGTCGCCGATATGGGGGCCGTTCTCGGACAGCACGCCATGCTCCTCGCCGTCCAGCGCCAGATGGCCGCCGGCGGTCTCGTAGTCGGGGGCGTCGCAGGCGCCGGTCTGGTGCAGGTGCACGGCGACGATGCCCGGGGGCAGGTCGGTCAGGGCCAGCGTCACGACGCTGACGCCCGACGGGGTCGGCTGCACGGTGATCGAGCCGTGGTCCGTGCCCTCGGGGCCCTGGACGCTGGCCGAGAAGGCGCCGCCCAGGGTGCTCAGATCGGGCCCGGTGGCCTCGTGGCCCATGGGTTGGGCGTCCTGCGCGGCAACGGCGCCTGCGGACAGCAGCAGGGCGGTCAGGGCGGGGGCGATCATGCGTCTGGTCATCGGAAGGTCCTCCTTTGGCGATGTCACGGGCAACGCGGGGCCCCGCGCGATGTTCCGGGGGGCTTGATCCGGCAGGCGGGATTGGCGATATACGGAGACAGCTTTTCCCGAAGGACATCCCATGATCGTGCGCATCTATCAGCCCGCCCGCACCGCGATGCAGTCCGGCACCGCCAAGACCAAGGGATGGGTGCTGGAATTCCCGCCCGCGGACGCGCGCGAGATCGACCCGCTGATGGGCTGGACCAGCAGCGAGGACACGCAGAGCCAGGTCCGCCTGCGCTTCGACAGCCGCAAGCAGGCCGAGGATTACGCCCGCGACCACGGTCTGGATTTCGTCGTGCAGGAACCGCACCGCCGCGCCGCCAATGTCCGCCCGCGCGGCTATGGCGAGAATTTCGCCACAGACCGCCGGGCCACCTGGACGCATTGAGGCCCCGCGCGGTCCCCGAAAGCCCGGCGGACGGGCTGCGGGACAAAATGCCGCGCGCGACTGTCTGCCTGTCGAAAAGACGTGCAATCGGCGGTGAACCGATCCACGATGGCCCCATGTTGACGGCGACGATCGGGGATCACTTCCCGGGACGCTGCCATCCCGCCCCGGTCGGAACCCAAGCGCGCAGGTACTGATGAGACGAGACGTCGACACCCTTCACCAGGACCTGCTGCAGACCCGATTGCAGGACATCTCGCGGGGCTTCGACGCCGTGTCCGACCCGCTTGGTCGGGCCATGCGCGACGCGGTCCTGTCCTCGGGCAAGCGCTTCCGGGGGATGCTGCTGCTGCTGGCCGCCGATGCCTCGGGCGGGGTGGGCGAGACGATGGTCGACGCCGCCTGCGCGATCGAGATGGTCCATGCCGCCTCGCTGGTCTTCGACGACATGCCCTGCATGGACGACGCCGCGCTGCGCCGGGGCCAGCCCGCGACCCATATCGCCCATGGCGAAAGCCGGGCGCTGCTGGCCGGGATCGCGCTGATCACCGAGGCGATGGCGGTGCTGGCCACCGCGCGGGGCGCCGATGGCGCGACGCGGGCGCAGCTGGTGCGGATCCTGACGCGCGCGCTCGGGCCGCAGGGGCTGTGCGCGGGTCAGGACCTGGACCTGCATGCCGACAAGAGCGATGCGGGGATCGAGCGCGAGCAGGACCTGAAGACCGGCGTGCTGTTCGTGGCGGGGCTGGAGATGCTGGCCGTCGTCAAGGATTTCGACGCCGAGGACAAGGACCAGATGATCGCCTTCGGCCGCCAGCTGGGCCGGGTGTTCCAGTCCTATGACGATCTGCTGGATGTGATCGGCGACAGCAAGGCCCTGGGCAAGGAGCCCGGCCGCGATCAGGCCGCGCCTGGCCCCAAGCGCGGGCTGCTGGCGGTGGCCGATCTGCAGCAGGTGTCGCGCCATTACGCGGCCAGCCGGGCGCAGCTGGATGCGATGCTGCGCAGCAAGCGGCTGCAGGCACCCGAGATCGCGGCGCTGCTGGAACGCGTGCTGCCCTATCGCGCCAGCGCCTGAGCGGTCAGGCGCGCGGCCGGGTCCACAGCCCATCGCGCGAGACGGCAGGCCGCGACAGGCGCGAGCGGGCCACATCCCATCCCCCGGCGCTCAGCAGGCCCAGCTTGGTCAGCTTGGACGTGCTGATCCGCTGGCGATAGGCCGCAGGCCCGCCCTTGCGGATGCGATGGCCGATGGCGCGATAGATGCGCAGCGCCGCCGCGATGGACCAGGCGCAGCGCGGCGGCAGATGCGGCAGCCCCACCCGCGCCGAGGCGTAATAGCCGTCCGCCGCATCCAGAAGTCGCAGGATCACCGCGTAAAGCTGGGGCGAGGGCAGCGGGCCCTCGACGGTGGCCCCGGCCTCCTCCAGCCAGTCGCCGGGCAGGTAGCAGCGCCCGATGGCGGCGTCGTCGATCACGTCGCGGGCGATGTTGGTCAGCTGGAAGGCCAGCCCCAGATCGCAGGCTCGGTCCAGAACGGCGTCGTCGCGCACGCCCATGACGCGCGCCATCATCACGCCCACCACCCCCGCGACGTGATAGGAATAGTCCAGCACGTCATCGAGGCTGCGATAGTCGCGCGCCTCGACATCCATCGCGAAGCCCTCGATCAGGTCCAGCGGCCAGCGGTCGGGGAAATCGTGCCGCCGCGCCACCGCCCGCAGCGCCCCAAAGGGCGGGGTCACGGCCCCGTCGCCATGCAATGCGGCCAGCGTCATGGCGCGCAGGTCGTCCAGACGCGCCTGAGGGTCCTGCACCAGCTCGGGGCGGCTGCCCAAAGCCTGCCCGTCGATGACGTCATCGGTGTGGCGGCACCAGGCATACAGCATCACCGTATCCTCGCGGATGCCCGGCGGCATCAGCTTGGCGGCGGTGGCGAAGCTTTGCGAGCCTTGGGTGATGGCCGTCTGCGAGGTGGCGACCAGATCGCTCATGCGGTCTCCAGATCGGCCATGATCACCTGAGCCGTGGCCTTGGCGCTGCCGACCACGCCGGGGATGCCCGCGCCCGGATGGGTGCCCGCGCCCACCAGATAGAAGTTGCGGATCGTCTTGTCGCGGTTGTGCGGCCGGAACCAGGCCGATTGGGTCAGGATCGGCTCGATGGAAAAAGCGCTGCCGTGATGGGCGCCCAGTTCGCTGGCGAAGTCGGCCGGAGAAAAGATCCGCTGCACGGTCAGGTTGGCGCGCAGGTTGGGGATCAGCCGTTCCTCGAGGCTGGCCAAGATGCGGTCGGCATAGCGCGGCCCTTCGACCGACCAGTCGATGTCGGCGCGGCCCAGATGCGGCACCGGGGCCAGTACGTAATGCGTCGACATCCCCGGAGGCGCCATCTCCGGATCGGTCGTGCAGGGGGAATGCAGGTACAGCGAGAAATCCTCGGCCAGGTTCGGGCCCTTGAAGATTTCGTTCACCAGTTCCTTGTAGCGGGGGCCGAACAGGATGGTGTGGTGGGCCAGGTCCTTCGGCGCCTCGCGCAGGCCGAAATGCAGCACAAACAGAGACATGGACCAGCGCTTGCGGTCCAGCGATTTCGCGCGGGACTGACCGCGCGGGGTATGGCCCAGCAGATCGCGATAATTGTGCATGACATCGCCATTGCTGGCGACCATGTCGGAGTCGACCTGGCGTCCGTCGGCCAGCGTGACGCCGGTGGCGCGGCTGCCCGCGACCTCGATCCGGGCGACCTTGGCGTTCAGCATCACCTGTCCGCCCAAGCGTTCGAACAGCGCGACCATGCCGTTGATCAGCTGGTTGGTGCCGCCCTTGGCGAACCAGACGCCGCCGCGCCGTTCCAGCGCATGGATCAGCGCATAGATCGAGCTGGTCGAGAACGGATTCCCGCCGACCAGCAGGGTGTGATAGGAAAACGCCTGCCGCAGATGCGGGTCCTTGATGAAGGTCGAGACCTTGGCATGGACCGACTTGTACGCCTCCAGCCGCATCAGCGCGGGGGCGGCCTTCAGCATCTGGCCCAGCTTCAAGAAGGGCACCGTGCCCAGCTTGACGTAACCCTCCTGATAGACCTCTTCGGCATAGTCGCGGAACCGGCGATAGCCCTCCAGATCGTCGGGGTTGAACCGGGCGATCTGCTGTTCCAGCTGGTCGGATTCGTTGACATAGTCGAAGACCTTCCCGCCCGGCCACATCAGCCGGTAGAAGGGCGACACCGGCATCAGGGTCACGTCGCGCGCCATGTCCTGCCCCGACAGCGCCCACAGCTCCTTCAGCGCATCGGGGTCGGTGATGACGGTGGGGCCGGCGTCGAAGACATGGCCCTGATCGTGCCAGACATAGGCCCGCCCGCCGGGCTTGTCGCGCGCCTCGACCAGCGTGGTGGCGATGCCCGCCGATTGCAGGCGGATGGCCAAGGCCAGCCCGCCGAATCCGGCGCCGATGACGATGGCGGTCTTGGTCTGGGTCATGCGAATTCCTTGAGAAGCGGACGCTCGGGCAGGCAGCGGAAGGCCGTGCGCAGCGGAATGGGGGGCTTGCCGGTCACGATGCGCAACCGGTCGGCATTGGTCAGGGTGCTGGCATAGAACCGCTCGATCAGCCCTTCGGGCATGCGGTAGAAGCGCTGCAGCAGGGTATAACGCCGCTCGGGCGCGCAGCCGCGAAAAAGCATGCGGTTCAGAAGCCGCAGGAAGCGGTCCTGCCGCGCGCGGTCCAGCGCGAAGTCGCGTAGGGCGGGGCGCAGGCGGTCGGTCGTCAGGGGGCCGGGCAGGGCGGCCACCACATCGGCCACCCGCGCGGCATAGGGCAGGGAATAGCCGGTGACCGGGTGGAAGAACCCCGCCCGCAGCCCCACGGGCACCGCGCCCGAGGCGTGATCGTCCCAGAATCCCTGCGCGTCATGGGCCAGCGCGATGGGAAGGATGCCGCGTTCGCGCCGCATCTCGGTGCCGGTCCAGCCCTTGTCCCGGGCGTAGTCGTGCGAGGCCTGCGCCAGGGCCTCGTCATCCAGATCGCCGCCATCGGAATAGCGCGTGTCCTCGATCAGGATGCGCGTCGGCGAGAAGGGCAACAGGTAGATGAAGCGATAGCCGTCCTGCTGCGTCACGGTCCCGTCCATGATCAGCGGGCGGGTGACGCCATGGGGGGCGTCCGTCTCGATCTCGATGCCGACGAATTTCTGGAAGCCCACGGCAAGATGGCGCGAGGGCTCGGCGCCCCGCGCGTCGATCACGCAGGCCGCCTCGATCCGGGTGCCGTCCGCCAGCGTGGCGCCCTTGGCGTCCAGCGCGGCGATGTCGCTGTTCCAGCGAACCTGAGCGACTGCCGCCTGCACCGCCGCCAGCAGCGCGGTATCCTCGAGCGAGCCATAGCCCGCCCGCATCCGCCGCGCATGCTTGGGAAAGCGGACCTGCTGGTCGGACCAGCTGGCCCGGCGCAGGGGCCGCAGCCGGGCCAGCCAGTCGGGCGACAGGTCGGTGTCGTGGCAGGACCAGGTATGCCGGTCGACCGGCCCCGCAGCGCGGTCCAGCAGCAGCACCTGCAGGTCGGGCCGGGCGGCGCGGACGGCCAGCGCGATCAGCCCGCCCGCAAGACCGGCGCCCGCCACCACAAGATCAGGGGTCATGCAGCGGGCCCGCGATTGCGGGGCTGGGTCTCGGCGCGCAGCACACCCGAGGTCTTGAGGTCCTGCTTCAGCTTGTCGACCGGCGGCGCATAGATGAAGCCGAAGCTGACGCATTTGTCCCGCCCCTCGACCGCGTGATGCAGCCGGTGGGCCTGATACAGCCGCCGGGCATAGCCGCGCCGGGGCACGTAACGGAAGGGCCAGCGCTGGTGGACCAGCCCGTCATGCAGCACGAAATAGATCAGCCCGTAGACGGTCATGCCAAGCGCGATCCACCAGAGGACCGGCGCCCAGATCCAGCCCACGGTGAACAGGATCGTGGCGATCACCGCGAAGACCAGACCGTAGAGGTCGTTCTTCTCCAGCGCGTGGTCATGCTCTTCGTGGTGCGACTTGTGCCAGCCCCAGCCCAAGGGGCCGTGCATGATCCAGCGATGGACGGAATAGGCGGTCAGCTCCATCACCAGGACGGTCGCCACGACGATCAGGAAGTTGGTCATGGGCGGGGGCCTTTCATGTCTGTGACGGTCTTGCGGGTGCTTGGCAGGCGCCACCACGGCACCGTGGGATGCAGGTGATGCTCGTGGTGATAGCCGCCGAAATGGAAGCAGGTCAGCAGCGACAGCGGATCGCTGATGCGCGAGGACCGGGCGTTGTGGCGGTCGGGGAAGTGATCGTGCCCCGGACGGTGCGGCAGCCAGGTGCCGAAGACGAAGAGCTGCATGGACGCCAGGATCGAGGGCAGGGGCCAGAACACCACATACATCCAGCGGTCCCCCAGGATCAGCGCATAGGTGGTGACGATGACGGGCAGGATCAGCCCCTCGCGCCAGCCGAAATAGGTGCCGATGAAGCGGGCATACCAGCGGACCGGTCCACCATGGTCGAAATCGGGATCGTCGTCGGTCCCGGCATGGCGGTGATGCGCCATGTGCTTGACGATCATCTTGCGCCACGAGAACCCGGCATAGAGCCACAGCACCAGCGACCCGATCGCCGCATTGGCGCTCGGGCGCCCCGGCACGACGGCGCCGTGCATGGCATCATGGGCGATGATGAACAGCCCCACCGACAGCCAAGTCAGCGCCAGAAAGTTCAGCGCCGCGATCACCGGATGGGCGGCGGCGTCCAGGAACCACAGCGCATGGACATGCAGCGCCAGCCAGGCCAGCACGATGCCGCCCGCCAAGGCCAGGTTGGTGGCGGTCAGAGTGTCGGGCCGGTGATGTGTCTGGTCGGTCATCTTGCCTCTTTCGGCGTTGGCGTCAGGCTACGCCTCTCCGTCGTCCTTTTCCATCCCCGCCGCTTGCGACCATTGGCCGCCCGGCTGCATCTGCAAAAGGGGCGCCTGTCGCAGCGCGGCCAGATCGCCCGATCCGGTGCAGAACATCGCAATGCGCAGCTGGGTGATCACGTCCTGCAGGTGATCGACCAGCGCCTCGGTGCTGTCCCGGGCGGCGGGGAGGGCGCGCGCCGCCTGTCCCGCCAGATCGGCGCCAAGCCGGATGGCGCGCGCCACGTCCAGCCCGTGCCGCACCCCACCCGAGCCGATCAGCACCCCGCCCGGCCGCATCAGCGGCGCCACCCCCCGCAGCGCCGTCGCCGTGGGGATCCCCCAGTCATGGAAGGGCGCGGCTAGCGCCTGCAGCCGCTCCGGGCCCCGCTCGGCCTCGACCCGCGCCCAGCTGGTCCCGCCCGCGCCCGCGACATCCAGGATGGTGACGCCGGCCTCGATCAGCCGCCGGGCGAGAGGGGCAGAGAGGCCCGCGCCGACCTCCTTGACGCCCAGGGGGACGGGCAGGGCCGCCGCCAGCGCCGTGATGCGCGCCAGAAGGCCCGAGAAGTCGCGGTCGCCGCCCTCCTGGATCGCCTCCTGCAGCGGGTTCAGGTGCAGGATCAGCGCGTCGGCGCCGATCATGTCCACCGCCCGCTGCGCCTCGTCCAGCCCGAAGCCATAGTTCAGCTGCACCGCGCCGATATTGCCCAGGATCGGGATCTTCGGCGCGATCGCCCGCAGGCTGGCCCCCAGGCCCCCCGCGCCGCCCGCTTCGACCGCGATGCGCTGCGAGCCGACCGAGAGGGCCAGCCCCAGCTGCGCGCAGGCCTCGGCGATGTGGCGGTTGATGCGCTCGGCCTCGTCCGGCCCCCCGGTCATGGCCGAGACCAGCAGCGGCGCGGCCATGTCCCGTCCCAGAAAGCGCGTGCCGCAGTCGATGGCCGCCATGTCCAGCTCGGGCAGCGCTCGATGCTGGAAGCGGACCCGGTCGAAGCCGCTGTCCAGCCCCTGCTGTTCGCCGCGTCCCTCGGCCACGATGCGCAGATGGTCCGACTTGCGGCGCGAGATCTCGGTCATGAGGGGCCATCCGTGCGTGAGCCTGGGTTTGCCCCGACCCTGTCCCGGTTCCGCCCCGGATGCCAGAGGGACGAACTGCCACAGGCGGTTTTCGACGCGGGGACGGGGCCAAGCCTCTGGCCGCCGGTCACAAAAGGCCCCGCCGCCGGGGTGGGTGGAGGCCGGGAAGGTCGCCCCGAAGTCCTCGGAAAAACCCCTTGCCCCCCTTCCGCGATGTCCATATAGGGGTCGGCGGAGATGTGGCCGAGTGGTCGAAGGCACGCCCCTGCTAAGGGCGCAGGCCCGAAAGGGTCTCGAGGGTTCGAATCCCTTCGTCTCCGCCATTTTACTACAGCCAGTTTTTGTTATTTTATTGTATTTGCTGAGTTTATTAGGCGATGTGGGCGTCGTTGTCGAAATCTGCTATACAATTTGCCATACAATCAGTGTTACATGCGCCTTGTAACTCAAGGGCAGACCATAGTGATTGCAACTCGCACCGGTTCGAAAAAAGGCGTTCTCCATCTGACGCGAAGGGTCCCTAAGCGTTACGCTTCGGTGGAGCCGCGCAAGTTGGTGTCGTTCAGTCTGCACACGGATTCGATGTCGGCTGCCGTGGTCAAAGCCGCTGCTGTCTGGGACCAATTCATCGCCGGCTTGGAAGCGAAACTTGCAGGTGACACGACTGATGCCGAGCAGCGTTTTGCGGCCGCCCGTGATCTCGCTGAGGCCAAAGGTTTCCGTTTCTTGCGATCTGACAAGGTCGCGCAACTCCCATTGGAGCAATTGCGCGACCGCTTCGCCGCCATTTCCGGGTTCGATGAACACTCCGAGAAACTCGACAAGCGCGAGGCGGCGGCCCTGCTCGGCGGCGTCGCCGAACCGCCCCTGACGATCACTCGGTGCCTGGAGCTTTATTGGACGCTTTCAAAAGACAAGAGATTGGGCAAGGCGCCCGATCAGGTTCGCAGGTGGGAGAACCCACGGAAGAAGGCTATCGGAAACCTCATCCAGGTGATCGGCGACAAGGCCATCCAAGAGATTACCGGCGATGACATGCTCGACTTTCGCAACTGGTGGCTGGAGAGGATTGAGGAGGAAGATCTTGCAGCCGCCAGTGCGAACAAGGACCTGATCCACCTTGGCGACGTCTTGAAGACTGTGAACAAGATGAAGCGCCTCGGCCTCGTGTTGCCTCTCACCGATCTCAAGCTGAAGGAAAGCGAAGCCAAGCGGCGGCCTCCTTTCTCACGCACGTGGATTACCGATAAGCTACTGGCCCCCGGAGCGCTGAACGGACTGAACGCCGAAGCGCGGGCAATCCTTCTCGCCATGATCAACACCGGCTGCCGGCCATCGGAACTGGCGGCGCTTACTGAAAACACCATCCACCTTGAGCACAACGTGCCCCATATCTCGATCGAGGCAGAGCTGCGTCAGGTCAAGACAAGCTATGCCCAGCGCAAGGTGCCGCTGCTTGGCGTGTCGCTGGAGGCGATGCGAGCCTTTCCCAGTGGCTTTCCGAGGTATCGGGACAGCAGCGCCAGCCTGTCAGCCACGGTCAACAAGTTCCTGCGGGAGAACGGGCTGATGGAGAGCCCGGGGCATGTGCTGTATTCGCTGCGCCATGCTTTCGAAGATCGCATGCTGGCGGCTGGTATCGATGACCGGATCAGACGGGATCTGTTCGGGCACCGTCTGACGCGGGAGCGGTATGGGGACGGGGCAAGCCTCGCGCAGAAACAGGAAATGCTTCAGGCCGCTGCCTTGTGAGAGGCCAAGATGGCTCGAGCGCGCTCGAGGGTGGTTTTCTTGTCATCCATTCGCGCGAGTTCTTTTTCGATCCGCTCGAAGATAGGCAAGTAGATAGGGTCATCCACCACGAGGGCCGCCGCCACGCGATGCATCTTTTGAAGCGTTTCAAAGGTGACGGGCAGGGTCATGGTGGGCTCGGACGTTTGCTGTTACTATCTGGTTATAGTCGCCGAACAGGTAACAGTCGCCTGGACACCCTTTTCAGTTCGACCGGTTTGCAGTTGCGCCTAACGGCCACCGACGACGATCGTGACGGTCGATAGACAATAGATGCCTGCACCCGAAAGGCTGCCCGGGGGACGTCGCAAGCCTCGTCGAGACACCGTCTCCGGCGGTGCGAAGCACGTGGATGCTGATCGCTCTTAACCCTTCTTGCGCGAACTCGTGCGTCGAAAGCAGGGTGGGTGACCATTGCGGGTGACATGGGCCTTTGACGGGCATTCCAAGCCTTCTCAGGCACAACGTCGCGACATAGTTCGTTGGCTTTCCCTAGAGATACGGCTTAATTTGCGGCGGGTTCTGACTGGGGCGGGCATCTGTTCGCCTGCATTGCTGGAGGCTGCCGGTCTGCACAGCCCCCCCGTCAATGGTTAGACCGAACCTACTTGCCGAAAATGGCGCGCAAAGCGGTCCGCGACCGGGCCGTCAATTTCGGATCGGTCTGGCCCGAGGCATCGCGAATCTCCTCGAG
Organism: Paracoccus liaowanqingii; assembly: GCF_004683865.2. Classification (NCBI taxonomy): domain Bacteria; kingdom Pseudomonadati; phylum Pseudomonadota; class Alphaproteobacteria; order Rhodobacterales; family Paracoccaceae; genus Paracoccus; species Paracoccus liaowanqingii. Next base: position 1,195,779 of record NZ_CP038439.1, read on the forward strand.
CCAAGCCCGCTCGTTCAAGGTTGTCGCGGTTCCGAAGACTTCGAGGACGGCAACTGATGCGGTCGGGCCGATTGCCTGTTCCAGGGTGAGACGCATCAGGAACGCTGGGTCTGTCTCAAGTGCCCGCGCTAGGGCAGGAACACGGTCGAGCGGAATTTTTGTCGATCCATTTTTGATCATTGTGATCAAGTTTGGGGTCATGAAGCCTGCCTCATGGGCAATCTCCTTCTGCTTCTTCCGATGGCGAAGCAACTCGGTCTGCCGGCGCACGAAGAGTGCGGCAGGGGTGTTCTCGTAGGGATTGGGCATGGTCGTCTCTTTCGTCTGTTGCGATCTGAGACGAATCTATGCGGCTATTTCAGCAACTACGCTTGGGAACAGCAGGTCGCCTGCCGGGAAGTGCGAAGTCGTAGAAGAGACGCGAAGAGGCGATGGAGATGCTTCGGGACCCCGCAGGCATTCCCCGACCGGACCCTCCACTCCCGACCAAAATCGAACCCACGTTTGTCGCATAAGGAGCGAATGAAGGCTCTCGGAACCTCTAGTTCCGCCATGGGGTTCATTACGTTGAGTATCGGCGGGCTCGGGCCAGCGATTGAAGAGGTGAACAAAAGCGAAGTGTCCGGCGGTCCTATAGCACTCTGGCTTTTCACCGGCATGGGTTTGGGCGTGGTTCAACAAGTGATACTGTGGAACCTGAAAAGGGAGAAACGCGATGTATGACGATCCTACCACGATAGCGATGTTCGGCGGATTGGCTGTGGCGATTGTGGCCTACGCCGTCTATCTGATCCGGTCCTGAGTTATGACCATGCCTGTGGAATATGGCTACACCCTGATTGCAGTCATCTTTGGAGCTTTTGTGCTGGCTCTGAACTGGTGGGATGATCGCCAGTTTGAGCGGAAGCATGGCAAGCCGGACAAGGGCAAGTAGTGGACCCTGCAATAACAGTCCCGTTGATCGTGGTGGCCTCCGGCGCTCTGGACGGTGGGATACGCTCGCCGACGCCCGACGAAAACCTTTTCATGGCGCTGGCGTTGATCACCTTCGCCGGGGGCACAATGTTCGTTTTCTGGGCGCTTTCAAGCGAGAGCAAGGTGGCACAGGGCTTTTGCCGCATGGTGGACAAGGTCAATGATCTTCTGACATTCGGGAGGAACAGGTGATGGACCAATCAACGATGATGGTTACCATGCTGACTTGGGGCGTGTTTGACGGAGAGACCAGAACCGACCCCTTGACGGCGAACGATCTTGTTGGCCTCCTGGCCCTGGTCGGCGTTGGAGCGGCAGCGTTCGGGATCTTCAAGCTGGTCGATTGGCTTGACCCATGAACATCCCCGGCGAATACGGCCCCGCAATCTTTGGTGGCGCTTTCCTGATCTTTGGCCTTGCTTTGAATTGGTGGAGTGACCGTGGCATCCGCAAGCACAACGAGCGGGTCCGAAAAGAGCGAAATGAGAGGGCAAAATGGCAGACCCCGCTGTGATGATCCTCTTCGGCGCAATGGGCGTCGTGCTCTTGGGTCTGATCGGGTGGTTTTGCTGGTCAGAGGGCATACCCCTCCGCACCGTCGCCATCGTTTCGGCCATCATTGGGGCGATCTACGGATTCGTCTACTATGCCGAGACCGTTATCAGGGACCCGGAAATCTGGGCCATGTTCGTGGGCCTGCTTCTTCTCATCCTCGGAATGGGTTACGGCATGTGGCTCATACGGCGGGGCAAGCCATGAGCCTACCCAACACAGAGCTCGACCGCCGACGGGCAGAATTGAACAGGGTCATCGCTCAGGAGCGCAAACGCGTGACTGAGGAGCTGGACATGAGGCGTCAGGGCACAGTGACCCCATGGTCAACGATCATACTTGCCCTTGCGGCAGGCGCTGGCCTGATGGCGATATTTCAGCAGGTGTTTCCAGCATGAGCGACAAAGTCACCAACGAGATGATCCTGGAGATCATAAAGCAGATGCAAGCCCGTTTCGACGAGATCGAAGCAATCCTGGCGGAAGCTCGGAAAGACCAACGCAGCTTCAACGAGGAGATGGCGCGTCTTCGTGAGCAGCAGGAGCTTCGGAGGCAGAACCGCACACATTCTAACCCCTGACTTATAGGCTCTTGAAGGACGCAACTGATCCGGTCAATGCGGTAGGGCCGCTTCCCTTAACGTGTGCCTGCGCAGACGATCCGGGAGGCGGCGTGCCGGGGTGGGTGATCTGCCGCAGCGCGGGTCCTTCGTCCAGCCGGCGAGCAGCATTGAACCTAAAGGCCGGTGGTGCCAACCCTCCGGTTCACCTTGGCGTTCTTCCCGGACACCTAATCGCCATTGCCTGCGCCGCACTCGCCCGCGCTTGCTTAGGTAATCTCTCCTATAGGGCATCATTATCACTTTTAGGGGCAACCAGTCACTGATTGACGATGCTGTTTTTTGGACTGGCGAAGTCTTGGCAAGTCGCAGAAAGAGCGAAGTCCTAGGAAATCACGACTCCAGTAATGATGGTGCGTCGGGACCCTACCAAACTTTCTGAGCGGACCCACCGCTATTGTTAACGAACGCCATTCAAATACCGTGTCGTCTCGTTTTGGCGAGTTTCGGTGACGTAAAACTAACTTCAGGTAACATTTACAGCCAAAATTGTAACGTTTAGGGAACTAAGCTCTCCTGAGAGGAAGCAATAGAGAACTCATTCCGCGACGAAATTCCCAGCAAATACGGTCATTGGCATGGCCTATGAGCGAATATGCACCATTCACAGATGCGGTTCTAATTCTGCTGAGTTTACGCGACAATCCAAATTCTGATCCGACAATCGAAGGGCGGTGCTCCAGCATCGAAGTGCCCAATATGGACCATTGGCGGAGATTTGCCTTCTTTCGTTGCTCAGCAGCAGTTTTCGTTCAGAGAGAGCGGTAGGAATTTAAATGGTGAGCAAGACGGAACAAGGACTGTCGCCGAAGGACTTCGTCATGCTTGCGAGCGCATTAACGAGCGGGTTGCCTAGCAGGCATAATGTGCCTGGAGATGAGCTGCACTATGAGATTTGAGGAGCTCGTGGGCAAACGTCCGCACTGGAGGAGGTAGGGCGGCAGACCCTTTCTTACACGTTGCGACCCCCGCACCAGATCCTCCGCCCGGATTTGCGTGTCGAACCTGAAAACATGCCCTGCGCAACACTATGCAGCTACGGCGTCGGCCTGGCGGACGCGACGCAAGAAACTATATAGGCTGCCATTCTTACCTGCCTAGCGCAGCATCCGCCCCGGTGGGCCACCTCAGCGAAAGCGCATTCACAGAGAGTGCCATCGGCGCCTTTCCAGAGCAGAATGCGGATCTGGCCAGTCGGTTGCTGCCCGAACCGAACGCGCTCTGCAAAGTGTAGCTTGGCACAAGCCTGTAGAGCAGACGGGGTCAGTTTCGCACCTGAGGCGCCGCTGAGAGCCATTCTGAGAGGCCGCAGGGCTGCTTGAAGGTGTAGAGGGTGGCCGACCTACCTCAAAAAGCAAGACTGGCTTCTAAAGTGCCTCCCAGAGCCTCTAAAGAAAAAATACCGGGCCGGACCATATCCACAGTCTAACCCGTCTCCCCTCTATACGTGTATATTCAATACTCACTAACTGTATACCTATGATTAGAGGGGAGACGGATTAGACAAAAATGTCTAGGCGACCCTCATCGACACTATCCCGGCCTCGCTGTTTTCGACCTCAAAAGGCTCACGCTGGTTTCTCCGGCTGAGCTTTTTTCGTTCTGGCGTGATCTTCAGTTGTTCGGACGACTGCTACTGGGTGGGCCGTTATATGCCGGGTTTTAAGGACATCTACCGCTCCGGAGATATCCCCGAGGTTGACCCACAAGGATGAGGTGACCCTGCATCATGGCGAAATTGCCGTGGTGCTGCGCCCAACCTTGCGGGCAGCCATGACGCTGGAACAGCTGGCCCGCCATGCTGCAAAAGATCGAAGAGTTCGACACGGCGACAATCCGAGCCATCCCGCGGGCTGCTGCGACGGATAGGAGCTCGCTGGAGGCCCTTGTAAGGGCTACCCCCTGGCCGGGATGGCAAAGGCCGTCCTGCCGGCCCTGGAAGCCCTGCTGGCGCTGTTCCTGGCACTAGGCGATGACCAGGACGATAGATCCACGACCCGCTCCCTTGCCCGCCCCTGGAAAGACGCCTAATCCAAGTTCTTCAAGATCAGCACGGGCTGGCTGTCCTGGACGCCTGCGACCACCTGAGCCGCCACCCTGCTCGAGATCGAGCTGGCGCAACGCGCAACCTCGACCGCCTCGCGGCCCTGCACGGCGGCAGCGAAGACGACACCGGTCAGGCCGACCACGCCTACAGCCCCGAGCGCCAGCGCGAAATCGACGCCCTCGGCCATGACCCCGCCTCTGACCGGGCAGCCGCGCACCAACGGAAAGCCCTCATGTGATGCCGAACGATCCCTTCCATGGCTGCGCCGCCTCGGCCGGCTCGCCCTATAACCATACCCTGACCATCACCCCGAGCAACAGCAACGACCTGCCGGTGATCCCCTCGGCCATCCTGGTCCAGGCTGTCCAGCCTGCCTATGCTTTTGCGGAGGGCAAGGGCGCGCCAAGCGACGACCCGGCCGGCGAGTGGAGCCGTTATCCGTATGACCTGGAAAAAATCGCCAGCCGACAAGTTTTGCAAATTTCATTGCACTGGAGATAGCGAACGGAGGCCGGATCGAAGTCGCGGTGCCGTCCCTCTATCATTTGTCAAAGGCCGAGCCGCTTGCGATTGCCATTCACCCGCGCCGCATCCTGCGCACTGGCACGGCCTTTCGCACTTTGATGCTTCCGTGGTTAGTCAGGAGGCCCCGCCCGCCCATACTTGTGTCTGCGGTCGCGGGGTGCCGCCGCGCCGGGGTGTTCACGGTCATGCTTGGCATCACCGTGTCCGCCACGATCCGCGCCTTCACCTCATCCGGCCATTTCTAGTGCCGACGGCCGCGGCCGCCAGATGGGCAAAGCTGCCATGCAGACTCCGTGGAGAAACTCCGTCCCAACAATCAACGCAATCCAGTGAACCGATCGGGATGCCGCGCTGAAGGTAGGGGCACCGTAGCTTCAGACTGTCGGCCAAGGCCCGCCCACGATCGCTTGGAACGGCTGTCCATCATCGCATGGAATTGCTGCCCGCCTTCATCTGGAATGGATGCCCATCATCCCGTGAAACACGCACCCATAGCCTTCAGTCAGGCGCTAAATTTCTCCGTAGTGCCGCTTGCCTGCAACGGAGGCTTTAAGTCGTTGCAGGGGGGGGGCGCGTAGGAGATGCCCTTCATGTGAAGCGAGGTCCACAATTCGGTCCGGTCCCAAGGCGCGGGGGCCCGCTTATTGACTACTTTTTGCAAAAGCTTTTTCTGTCCAAGTAGACAACTGGAAGTTGCACGATAGTCAGGTAAAGTCTGGGTATGAACGGGGATGAAAAAGAATTGCCCGAGCGTATAGGAGCCGAAAGTGGATAGGATTACACTTACCAGTGCCGAGGGACTAACTTTTGATTTCAGCTGCGAATTAGCAAGTGGTGATGCTTTCGACCGTTATATCGCTTTAGAAGCGACGTTCAAGGGAATGCTGATGCAATTTCTTGAGGAAAATTTTGGACCTGAGATATTCGACATGGAACTAGAAACATTACCCGATGAAGATGAGACGGGAGATGTTTTATATTATGCTAACGACAATGCACGCCCTAGAAAGTAATTCGTCAGACTACCCGCTGGGACAAACTACGCAATGAATAGAATCATACCAAACAAAGCTGGAACGAGCCGGATAGTTTGATCCTTCACGTTGCTATGGGAAGGCGGTGAAGCCACCGGACCTAGCCGCGGTGATTTGATCCTTTACAGCGGCATGCGCTTCACAGATCGGGCCGGAGAAGTTCATGTGTCACGCTTTGTCGTCCCAATTCCCCCCCCTCTGATAATAGTTTGTAGTAAAAAGACCTAGTGATTCTCTAGAGGGGGGAATTCGGATGAGCAAAACGTGACACCTCGGCCTAGACCTTATAGGTGAACTCATCACCTATAGGAAACAAAACACCTATCAGCCTTCCGGTGGCCTCCCGGTCGGGTCGAGGCGGCTGGAAATTGAACACCAGCCCCGCGCGGCTGGAGATAGCTTGGCTAACTATTACTTCTTGGATTTGGGGATGAAAATGGACAACTCAGATAACACGCCTCCGGATAAGGAATTCACTGAACTCTTGCCAGCGTCACCTATTTCCATACAGGATGATTTGGTGATCCGCCCCGGCCAGTCTGACATTGGCGTCAAATGGTCTTTGCTACGTTTCAATAAAACAAATCCTGATTTGGCCGCTTTGGTCTATCGGGCAAAACTCATTCATTATCTAAATCGCTATCATATGGATGTCAGTTGGAGAGATATTATTACTCCTCTCCAGCAGGAAGTAATGGATCAAGGGCGGCAGTGTTCAGGGCGGCGCAAGTATGCCAAAGAGAAAGGCAGTCCGGTTCGTTCATACCGTCGGGACTTGAATCAAACCGATGATGAAAGGCGTGCAGAGGATGCTGCACGCAAAAGACAGAGTCGAGCGGCGCAAGTTCTCCAGCCATCCATGCGAAAGACTGACCTGTCCACAATGAGCGTCGAAGAACAGGCTAGCCATCGGAGGCAAAAAGCCCGAGAGCGCAAACAGAAACAGCGAGAGAAGGATCGATTATTGGCTCGCATGACTCCCGAAGAGGCTATGCAGCACGAATGTGACATAGTGGAGGCGGAAAAGGCTAAACTTTTGGAAATAATAATTGCGCTGAGAAACGAGTCAGAGACTAATACGTAGGACCATCTGGATAAGCGTGTAGCTCACTTTTCGCATAGATCAGAATCTATAAATCTGTATCGCGAACCAGAGACCGTTCTAGCTCGATGCTGCGGTTTGCTCTCGGCGGTGTAGTCAGGCTGCTCACTGCCTATAATGGCACTGGGCGATTGATCCATCTTTTTGTGAATGATGATTATCGCCGTGCTTACTTCCACATGGCTCTCATGCTGGCGCCGACGTCGATGGGAGCAGGGGCTGGGCGGGTCTCACCTGCTACGGCAGCGGGGGACCAGTTCACCGCCTCGAACCGGTCGAGGATGTGGCTTGGGATGAACCGGGTCCGCATCGCATAGACATGACGGTCGCCATTTCGGGTCTGCTGGGTGACGAAGAAGCGCAGCGGCAGGCCGAGGGTCAGGTGATCCTTGGCGCGTGTCATCGCGACGTAGAGCAGGCGACGTTCCTCCTCCAGCTCATGCGTGCTGCCGCTGCCGAGGTCGGAGGGGATGCAACCATCGACGGCGTTCAGGATATGCACCGACCGCCACTCCTGCCCCTTGGCTGAATGGATCGTGGAGAGGATCAGGTAATCCTCGTCCTTCAGCGGCATGCCGGCCTGATCGCTGGTGGCGTTGGGCGGGTCGAGCGTCAGCTCGGTCAGGAAGGCCTCGGCGGAGAGATAGCCTGTTGCGATCTGCTCCAGCTGCAGCAGGTCGGCGCGGCGGGCCTCGGCATCCTCGTGGATGCGGTCCAGATGCGGGTCATACCAGGCGCGGGCAAGGCCGATGGCGGCGGGCCAGATGGCGTTCGTGGTCATCGCGGTCACAAAATCCGGCCAACCGGCTCCCGCTCGGGGCGGCGGCGCGACATCGCCCCAGGCCGCGCGGGGATCGGCGGCCAGTTCCAGCGCATCGAGGATCCGTCCGGCTGCGGTTGGCCCGATGCCGGGGATCAGCTGCAGCACCCGGAACCCAGCCACCCGGTCGCGAGAATTGCGGGCCAGCCGCAGCACCGACAGCAGGTCCTTCACATGGGCGCTGTCGAGGAACTTCAGCCCGCCGAACTTGACATAGGGGACGTTTCGGCGGGTTAGCTCGGCCTCGATCTGGGCGGCGTGGCTGGAGGTGCGGAACAGCACCGCCTGATCCTTGAGGCGCATGCCGCTCTCCCGATCCTCCAGAATGCGGTCGACCATGTAGCGGGCCTGCAGCGCTTCGGTCACCACCGTGACCAGACGTGGCTTGTCGTCGCTGGCACGTTCGGACCACAGGTCCTTGGTGTAACGCTCGGATGCCTCCGCGATCACCGCATTGGCCGCGGCGAGGATCGGCTGGGTGGAGCGATAATTCCGCTCCAGCGCGATCACCTCGGCCCGAGGCGCGAAGCTGTCGGGGAAGTCGAGGATGTTCCGGACATCCGCCGCCCGGAAGGCATAGATAGACTGCGCATCGTCGCCCACCACGGTCAGCCCGTGCCCGTCGGGCTTCAGCGCAGTCAGGATGCGCGCCTGCAGGCGGTTGGTGTCCTGATATTCGTCGATCAGCACATGGTCCCATGTCGCGGCGATATGGGCAGCAAAATCTGGGGCGTCCATGACCTGCGCCCAGGCCAGCAGAAGGTCGTCGTAATCCAGCACGTTCTGCGCCTGCTTGGCGGTCACATAGGCAACGAAGAGCTGCTTCAGCGGGTCGGCCCAGGCCGCGCACCACGGGAAATGGACGCGCAACACCTCGGCCAGTGGCGCGCCCGAGTTCACCGTGCGGGAATAGATCGCAATGCAGGTGCCCTTGGTGGGAAAGCGGCTGTCGGTCCTGGACAGGCCCAGCCCGTGACGGCAGAGGTTCATCAGATCTGCGCTGTCTTCCCGGTCATGGATCGAAAAGTCGGGGTGCAGCCCGATGGCCGGGGCGTGCTCGCGCAGGAGGCGGGCGCCGAGGGCGTGGAAGGTGCCGGACCAGCACAGCGCCTCGGCGACGACGGGGCTGCCCATGGCGGCGGTGGTGATGCGTTCGACCCGACGGGTCAGCTCGGACGCGGCGCGGCGAGAGAAGGTCATCAGCAGGATGCGATGCGGATCGGCACCCTTGACCAGCAGATGCGCCACCCGGTGCGCCAGCATGGTAGTCTTGCCCGACCCAGCGCCTGCGATGACCAGCAGTGGCGGGTGCAGGGCAGGGCCGTCGGTGCCGAACACCACTGCCGCGCGCTGCTGATCGTTCAGCTTGTCGAGATAGGTCGATACCGCCATGTCATGTCCCGTTTCTCTGCCCTGATAGTCTAGCGGTGTCGGAACATAATGGAAACATCCTGATCCGGGGGCCCAAGGGGCCTGCCAAAGGGGGCGTCTGGCTATTCCTGCGGGCTGGGCCCGACAGCAGGTTGATGAGCCCCACTATCCTCCTTCCCGCATGGCCGTGTTTTGCTCTGACGACGGGTGACGCTTCCTTCTGATTCACTGACGATCGAGTCGGTCATCAGAAGCGCAATGTCGGCGTCTTACTTGAAATCCCTGGTCTTCACCCTGACCGCGTCGATGCGGAGGTCCGGGATATGGATGTCCCGGGGCTGTGACCTTTGAGGTGCCGTTTTCTGGCCAGCCGTGGCCCGCGGATCCGGCGCAGGTTCACCCCGATAGAACTCATCGCCGCGACCGTGGGGCAGGGGGAAGGCCTCGCCGCGCTGGCCGATGCTGGCCAGTTCCGCCGAAAGATCGGTGAGACGGTAGATGACCAGATGCACCACGTCGCCGTCGCGCTGGATGCGCCCCGTTGCTGCGATCATTCCGGCCGACAGGATGATCCGGCGGTGGGCCTCGAAGACCTTGGGCCAGATGACGAGATTGGCAATGCCGGTCTCGTCCTCCAGGGTGATGAACATGGTGCCTTTGGCGGAGCCAGGGCGCTGACGGACGAGGACAAGGCCGGCTATCCCGGTCCAGCGGCGGTTCGGGGCGGCCATGGCCTCGGCGCAGGTGCGGATGCGGTTCTTCGTCAGGCCGGCGCGCAGAAAGGCCACCGGGTGACGGCGCAGGGACAGGCCGGTATGGCTGTAATCCTCGACCACCTCGCGCCCGGCAGCCATCGGGCGCAGGGAGACGGTTGGCTCGACATGGGGCAGGGGTGGTATGGCGGCACTCCGGCTGCGATCCTCTTGTGCAGCACCGTGGTGCGCTCTGGGCTTGTCATCATACCTCGCCGGTGAAGGCGCATCCTGCTCCACCGCCGCGAACAGCGGCAGATCGTCGTTGCGCAGACCCTTGATCGCCCAGATCGCCTCGCGCCGCGCGAGGCCGAAGGCGGGCAGAAACCCGTCGGCCTCGGCGATGCGGGTCAGCGCGGCCATCGGCGCCCCCGCGCGGCGGCAGAGATCGGAAACGCTGGCGAAGGGCCGGACGGCGCGGGCGGCCAGGATGGTATCTGCGTGGGCTTCCGCCAGCCCCTTGACCATGCGCAGCCCAAGGCGGACGGCAAAGCGATCCTCGCCGGGGTCGCCCACCGGCTCTAGCGTGCAGTCCCAGTCCGACGTCGCAATGCAGATGGGTCGAACCTCGACCCCATGATCGCGGGCATCGCGGACGATCTGCGCGGGGGCATAGAACCCCATCGGCTGGCTGTTCAGCAGCGCCGCGCAGAAGGCGTCGGGGTGCCAGCATTTGAGCCAGGCCGAAGCATAGGCGATCAGCGCGAAGCTGGCGGCGTGGCTTTCGGGAAAGCCGTAGCTGCCGAAGCCCTCCAGCTGGCGAAAGGTGCGCTCGGCGTAGTCGCGGTCATAGCCGCGCTCGACCATGCCCTCGACCAGCTTGTCGCGGAACCTGGAGACCCCGCCGGTGAACTTGAAGGTGGCCATGGATTTGCGGAGCATGTCCGCCTCGCCGGGGGTGAAGCCCGCGCATTCGATGGCCACGCGCATGGCCTGTTCCTGGAACAGCGGCACGCCCAGGGTCTTGCCCAGCACCTTCTCCAGCTCCGGGGTGGGGTAATGGACCGGCTCCAGCCCTGCCCGGCGGCGCAGATAGGGATGGACCATGTCGCCTTGGATCGGGCCGGGGCGGACGATGGCCACCTGCACCACCAGATCGTAATAGGTGCGCGGCTTCAGGCGCGGCAGCATCGACATCTGCGCCCGGCTCTCGATCTGGAAGGTGCCGAGGGTGTCGGCCTTGCGGATCATCGCATAGGTGCGCGGATCCTCGGCCGGGATGCTGGCCAGATCGTAGCGGATGCCCTTGTGGACGGCGATCAGGTCCAGCCCTCGGCGCATGCAGGTCAGCATGCCGAGCGCCAAGATGTCGACCTTCATGAACTTCAGCGCATCGATGTCGTCCTTGTCCCATTCAATGATCTGCCGATCGGCCATGGCGGCGGGCTCGATGGGGACCAGATCGTCGAGACGGTCATGGGTCAGCACGAAGCCGCCCGGGTGCTGCGACAGGTGCCGGGGCGCGCCGCGCAGCTGCGCGGCCAGATCCAGCAGCAGCCGCAACCGGCGGTCGCCGGGGTTCAGGCCCAGCTCGCGGAGCTGGTCGTCGGTGATGCCCTCCTCGCCCCAGGACCAGATCTGCCCGGAGATGGCGCGGATCAGATCCTCGGGCAGGCCCAGGGCCTTGCCGACGTCGCGCAGCGCGCCCTTGGAGCGGTAGCGGATGACCACGGCGGTCAGCGCGGCATGGCTGCGGCCATAGGTGCGGTAGACCCACTGGATCACCTCCTCGCGGCGCTCATGCTCGAAGTCCACGTCGATGTCGGGGGGCTCGCGACGTTCCTCGCTGATGAAGCGCTCGAACAGCAGGTCGTTGCGGCCCGGGTCGATGGAAGTGATGCCCAGCACGTAGCAGACCGCCGAGTTCGCCGCCGAGCCGCGGCCCTGACAGAGGATGCCCCTGGAGCGGGCAAAGCGGACGATGCTGTTCACGGTCAGAAAGTAGGGGGCGTAGTCCAGCCGGGCGATGAGGCGCAGCTCGTGGCCCAGGCTGGCGGTCACCTCAGCCGGGATGCCCTCGGGGTAGCGCGCGGCCGCCCCCTCCCAGGTCAGGGCTTCCAGCGTCTCCTGGGGCGTCAGGGCCGGGTCGTCGCGTTCCTCGGGATACTGATAGCGCAGCTCGTCCAGCGAGAAGCGGCAGCGGTCGGCGATCTGCCGGGTCCGGGCTAGGGCCTCGGGGTAGCGGGGGAACAGACGCGCCATCTCGGACGGGGCCTTCAGATAGCGATCGGCGTGGCGCTCGCGGCGAAAGCCCAGGGCGTCGACGGTGGTGGTGTGGCGGATGGCGGTGACCACATCCTGCAGGATGCGGCGGTCAGGGACGTGGAACAGCACATCATTGGTGATCACCGTGGCCACGCCCAGCCCGGCGGCGAGGGCCGACAGCTCGTAGAGGCGCAGCTGGTCGTTGGGGCGGCGGCGCAGGGTCAGGGCCAGATGTGCCCGGTCGCCGAATGTGTCCCGCAGACGGCGCAGGCGCAGGGCGCAGGTGTCGTCCGCCGTATCGGGGATCAGGATGGCCAGCAGCCCCTCGGCATGGGCCTGCAGATCGGCCCAGTCCAGATGGCATGCCCCCTTGCCCGCCCGGGCCTTGCCGATGGACAGCAGCCGGCAGAGCCGCGACCAGGCCGGACGGTCGGTGGGATAGACCAGCACCGACATGCCGCAGCGCAGATCCAGCCGGCAGCCGACGATCAACCGCACGCCGGTCTCCTTGGCCGCCTCATGTGCGCGCACGATCCCGGCGAGGCTGTTCCTGTCGGTGACCGCCATGGCCTTGATCCCCAGAAGCGCAGCGGTGGCGAACAGCTCCTCGGCCGAGGACGCCCCGCGCAGGAACGAGAACTGCGAGGTGACCTGCAGCTCGGCATAGCTCATCCGAACACCCCGTGGATGAACCAGCGATGCGAGCCGGTGGTCGCATCCTCGCCGTCGCCGGCGCGGAAGATCCAGAAGCGCTGCCCGGCCTCGTCCTCGATGCGGAAGTAGTCCCGCACCGCCCGGGCCTCGGCATCGCGCTTCCACCATTCGCCGAAGATCCGCTCGGGCCCGTCGGCGCGGCGGACCCGGTGGCGGATGCCGCGCCAGGAGATCCAGTTCGGCGGATGGTCGGGCAGTAGCGCCAGGGTGTCGATGGGCTCGGGGCGGGGCAGCAGGCGCGAGGGGCGGGGCCAGTGCCCCGGCCAGCCCAGGCCCTGATCCGGCGACAGCGCCGCGATCCGCGCCACCGAGCGTTCCGGTATGTCGCTGGCCACCGGGCTGAGGCGATAGACGGCACGGTGCCCGACGCGGTTGGCCAGCATGTCCACCAGATCCGAGATGTCCGGCGGGGCCTGCTCCAAAAGGCTGCTGGCCTGCCGGGGCACCAGCGGCTCGGCGAGGGTGGCGGTCAGGGTGATGATCTCGATCCCGAAGCCCGGGTCGATGCCGGGGATCTTGTCGCAGAGCAGCCGGGTCAGTCGCTTGGGGTCGCGTTGGGCCACGGCCAGTCCCACGCGGACCGTCTCGATCCGGTTGTCGACCCGCCAGCACAGCAGGTCCAGCCGCCGGGCGCCTTCGGACCTCGCCTCCAGCGCGGCGCAGAGATCCACGACCAGCTTGCCGATGTAGCGGGCGATGGTCTCGGCGGCGGCGATGGGTTCGGCGAAGCTGCGGCGCACTTCCACCAGGCCCGCGGGGCGCAGGGGATCGATGGGCTCGGCCACCTCGCCCAAAGCCTGATCCAGCCTTCGACACAGCTCCGGGCCGAAGCGCAGGGTCAGCGGCGCGCGGGGGGTCTCCATCAGGTCGCCGATGGTGGCGAAGCCCAGATCCCGCAGCCCGGCCACGGTGGCATGCGGCAGCCGCAGGGCCGCCAGGGGCAGCGGGGCCAGCACTGCGGCCGTGGCGCCGGGCAGGGCGATGCAGGCTGTGCTCTCGCGGTGGTGACGGGCCAGCGCATGGGCCGCGCCCCAGGTGTCGGCGATAGCAAGGCGTGCGGTGATGCCCGACAGGGTCAGGCGCCCCAGCAGCATCTCCAGCAGCGCCTCCTCGCCGCCATGCAGTTGATCGGCGCCGGTGACGTCGATCACCACCCCATCGGGCGGATCGACCACCACGATCGGCGCGATGCGCTGCAGCAGCCACAGGCCAAGCCGCTCCAGCGCCTCCAGATCGGCGCGCGGATCGGCGGGCTCGACGCGCAGATCCGGGACCAGCGCCTGCGCCTTGCTCACCGGCATGCCGATGCGCAGGCCCTGTCCCATGGCCGCCTCGCAGGCGGCGGTGACCACTCGGCGGTTGCCGACCCGTCCTACCAGGATCAGCGGGGCCTCAGCCGAGGGCGTGCTGTCTGCCTGCCGCTGCCGCCGATCGATCGGCCACATCGGCAGGCAGACCGAGATGACCCGTGCCATCGCAACCCTCCAGCTCGAGATCGAAGGACTCGCCCGCCCGCGCCCGGATCAGCTCGATCAGCCAGCGGGGCCGGCCGACGCCCGGGACGGGCAGGGGGGCCGAGGGCAGCACCGAGACCCGCCAGCGGGTCATCGCCGCCGTGGGCTGCCCGAAATCGCTGGCATCCGCCTGCCGACGCCAGCGCCGGAGCGCGATGCCGGTGGTCCCCGAGGCCTTGGCCGCCAGATGCAGCCGCCGCGAGGCGGTCATCGACAGCTTGGCCACATCCGCCACCACCGCACCCAAGCCCCCGTGCCGCAGCCCTTCCTCCATGCAGGCCAGCACAGCGGTGTCGTCTCCCGCCTCGACATAGATCACCCGGTCCGGTGACAGGCCCGCCTGCTCCAGCCCCGGGGCGAACAGATCGGCCTGGGTCACGCACCACAGCACCACCCCCGGCAGGCGGGCGGCAATACCGGCGGCGAAGCAGGCCGCCGCCGCGCCATCCACTGCCCCGCCACCACCGCCCGCCACTTCGTGCAGGCAGCCCCTCGCCAGCCCGCCCTGCGGCATCCGGCGGTCGAGCATGTCCACGCCGAAGGGCAACACCTCGCGCGCATGCATCTCCTCACCCTCGAGATGGGCGATGCGGGCGCGCAGGGCGGCGACGGTGGGGCGGGAAACGGCATCGGGCATGGTGGGGCAGGGGGCCTTTCATCTCAAAGTTGCGGAATCGTAGTTCCTGTTTTGTTCTTATTGCGGCAATGTGTCAACCGGGGAAGGCCATCGTGATCCGGGAGAGTGCGGGCACACCGAGTTCAGCTATGCTGAACTGAAGGAAGAGGAGATGTGGGTCGTGTGCTGGTGTGGACGGCTTCTTAACCCACCGGCTTAATGACGTCGCTGTCAAAAGCCAGTTGAGAGGAGAGATCCGATGAAGACCATACCCATCCGTATCGGCATGGACACGTCGAAGTCCGTCTTCCAGTTGCACGGAGTTGACGCCAACGAAAATACTGTTGTTCGACGTCAGCTTCGGCGCGCCGAGATGATCCGCTACTTTGAGAAGCTGCCCCCTGCGCTGGTCGCGATCGAATCCTGCGGCAGCTCGCATCATTGGGCGCGCGTTCTCTCGTCGTTCGGTCATGACGTCAAGCTGATACCGCCGCAATATGTGAAGCCTTACGTGAAGCGTGGGAAAAACGATGCGGCCGACGCCGAAGCCCTTTGCGAAGCGGTAACACGGCCGAACATGAGGTTTGTTCCGATCAAGTCGACGGAGCAACAGGCGGCATGCATGCTGATGACCGTTCGGGAACGTCTGGTCAGCGTCAAGTCGCAGCTTTCCAACGCCTTTCGGAGCTATGCTGCTGAATTTGGCATCGTCGGGCCGGCAGGGCGGCAGAACGTTAATGCATTGATCAAGCGGGTTCTCGAGGATGACACCCTCCCAGAGCTGGCGCGGGATCTTTTCCGTTTTCAGGCGAAAGAATACGCAGCGGTCGAAGCACGCCTTGAGGAGATCGAAACCAGACTGATGGCGTGGCATCGGGACGATGATGTCAGTCGGCGACTTGCAACGATCCCTGGTATCGGCCCCATAGGATCGGCCATGCTGAGCATGAAGGCCCCGCCCGCCAAGAGTTTTCGATCAGGTCGCGACTTCGCTGCCTGGATCGGTCTGACACCAAGGGACCATTCGACGGGTGGGCGAATGCGTCATGGTGGCATCACCAAGGCTGGCGACGCCGGGTTGCGATCAGTGCTGGTTGTCGGTGCCACGGCGTTGCTCAGGCATATCAGGGCGGGCCGACACAAGCCGACACCTTGGCTCGCGGCGCTCCTCGAGCGCAAGCCGCCGAAGCTAGTCGCCGTCGCACTGGCCAACAAATTCGCGCGTATTGCCTGGCGCCTGATGGTGTCGGGTGGAATTTATAGTCGACCACCTGACAGGATGGCGGCATAATCCGAGATAGGGCTGTCGCGGGCGGGTGCCCGGCAGATAGTCTTGCCAGACTTGCAGGACGCAGGAGATGGAAAAACCAATCGGTCGATACGCGCGTGATTCCGAAGATTACACTGGCATCGACGATGCCGCCTGTGTGCTTGGAGCGGGCGTAGCGAACACCATCTGGGCCAGCGAGCTAACCTCGCACAAACAGGCCGGACATCTGATAGCAAGCGATTTGGTTAGAAGTCTGCTACAATCCTGACAAGTGGGGGCCGTCCACATCTGCAATTTATATAATCTGACCAGCAACCAGCAGGCGATCCGGGACTTCGTGCGGATCACCCATGACATTACCGGAAATCTGGAGCCCGGTCTTGACGTCTACCCCGACCGCCCGGCACCCGTCATCCGGCAGACTAGCGAGGGGCGGGAACTGTCGCGGATGAAGTGGGGCATGCCCACCCCGCCGCAGTTCCTGAAGACCCCGGATGCCCCCGACACCGGGGTTACCAACATCCGCAATACCGCCAGCCCTCATTGGCGCCGTTGGCTGGGCCCAGAGAACCGATGCATGATCCCTGCTACGGCTTTCTCGGAATATGGCCAAACCCCGGATCCGGTAACTAGGCGCAAGCCGCTATGCTGGTTTGCGGTGGATGAGACACAACCGTTGTTCGTCTTCGCCGGGATCTGGACGACATGGCACGGGACGCGCGGGTCGAACCGCACTCCACGGCCGGGGGAGCATCAGCTATTCGGGTTTTTGACGACCGAGCCGAATGCCGTTGTGAAGCCGGTCCATCCCAAAGCCATGCCGGTTATCCTGACGACGCCGGAGGAGATCGACGTATGGCTTAACGCCGAATGGAAGGACGCCAAGGAGTTGCAAAGGCCGTTGGCAGATAAGGATCTGGTGCAACTAGCGAAAGGGTAATCACTAAACAGATTTGGTTCAGGCGACCGAAGCAAAGGGCGGAGAGCCGACCTTTTCCGCATCTGCAGCCTGCTGCGATTAAAACTGGGGAGTGGACATGCCTACTGGACTAGTGCCGAGCACGGCCATGTCGGGCGGAGTGCAGACTCTCGCTGTGCAACTCATCGACGTCGAATCGCTTAGCTTGTGCTTCGAAGTAATCTTTCCGATTTCGAAGGGCCTAAGCTAAGGTTTGGACTCAAAAAATACAAAGCCACGAGCAGCATGGTCAACGTCACAAGTGTAAATCTTCCCGCGCCGACCGACTGGCAGGCATTCGAGCGGCTGACGAGGGATCTGTTCGAAAGCGAATGGCAGACAGACGACGCCCGCGCCAATGGCCGGTCGGGCCAAGAGCAGCATGGTGTCGATGTTTTCGGCACCGACCGGGTTCACAAAAAGTGGGTTGGCATCCAGTGCAAAGGCCGCTCCGGCGGAAGCTACGGGAAGGCGCTTAAAGAAAAAGATCTTCGTGAAGAAGTCGAGAAGGCCAAGGCTTTCCGACCCCCACTCGACAGGTTCATCCTCGCTACCACAGCCCCCAATGATGCGCGAATACAGGAAGTCGCGCGAGAGCTGAACGAGAAGAACCGCAAGGAGCTTCTCTTCGAAGTCGATGTTATGGGTTGGGACGAAATCAAAGCTGTTCTCAATCGCCATCCTCACGTCGCGGCGATTCATTGTTCGGGCGTATCAACGATCGCCGACCTCCAGATATCGGAAGCGATGAATGACCTGCGCGGTGACATCTCCAGGGAGCTGACAGGGATCTCATCCGCCATCCTTGATTTCCAAAGGTCAGCCTCGGCAGCAATAGAGAGAGAACCGTCCGATGACGCACTCGGTCAGCGCATCACCGACGCCGCCGATCTTCTGAATGATAGCCCTGCGCAGTCGGCCATCTCCCGGCTCGAGAAGCTCTTGGAAACCGAAGGCCGCGAAGCGAGCGCGCGAAATCGCTTTCGTCTGAAGGCCAATCTTGGATCCGCCCATTTTGCAAAGGGTGACAAGGATACAGCCATAGATTGGTATCGTCAGGCTCACGATGAGTATCCTGATACATCCGAAGCGCTATCCATACTGGCGGCTGCTGAGTCCATCGCAGGCAATCGTGAGAAGGCGGCTGAACTGGCCGCCAGCGCCATGGCGATGCGAGAGCCACAACAGCGGGCAGCCGGAGTGTTCCTGGAGACGGCTCCCGCGGAAACGCCATGGCAAGAGCTTCAGGACCAGCTTCCGAAACAGTTTCAGCGGATCCCAGAGTTCCTTCTGGCACTCGCGGAGCACGCCCAGAAAGCGGGCCAGATCACGGATTGCCGACGGTTGACCAAGGATGCGGTCAATAGAGATCCCGAGAACTGGCGCGTGCGCGCATATGCGGGCTACCTCAGGTTCCAGGAGTTAGCCGAGCGAGAAGACATCCGCAGCCTCAGGCTCATGCGGAAAAGCGACATCGAGATCGTCGAGGATGCGAGAGCACATTTTCTTCTTGCCTGGGACCTTCTGCAGGCAAGCGGATGGGCGCGAGAGGCCGAAACCTGCGTCATGAACGCCCTCTCGGCCTCCCTGATGCTTGGGGATGACGAGAAGGCCGAAGAGCTCATCGAAGAAGCATTCCGGAAACTGGGAGATGCGCCGCAACTACTCCGGTTCCGCGCTGCTTATCAGATGCACAAGGGTGAGAATTCCGCGGTTGCCGATGCGCTATCGAGGATTCCCGAAGGCGATCGGGATCCGAATGACGAGCTCATGCTTCTCCAGGCGCGCATCAATGAAGATGATCCAGAAGCAGCCCTCGCACGTGCCGAAGTATTGTATCGAGAAGCGGAGGACGACAGTTTGCGTATTGCATTTGGCAACTGCCGTATCCTGGCGGCAGCACAGGTCAGCCCAGCTCTCTTTAAAGAAGTTGCCCATGACGTCATGACCGAGCATCCAGACTCCACTCTGCTCTTGGCCTGCTTCGTGTTCAACTATCCCGGCGATCTCGACGATCCCACGGTCATCGATCGCCTTGCCGAGTTGTCAGGGCATGAAACCAACAGCTTCGCTCGTGTCGGTGCGGCCCATGCCCTTGCGAGGGTCGGGCGGAACTCGGACGCCGCGGACATATACATCGACCTCTGCAGTCCTGACACGGATACGCCCCAGCTCAGGATGGCACTTCAGACACTGGTGAACAGCCGCAGAACCCGCGAAGCCCGAGAACTCTACGGGAAAATCGACGCCGGGATCAAAGATACCCCGAGCATGCGCAGGATCGGCTCAGTCATCTTTCAATGCGCTGGAAACCTGACGGGTGCCAGGAAGGAACTCGAGCACGTGTTCAGAACGGGGGAAGAAACCCTGGAAGACCGAGCTCGCTGGATCGATATCTGTGAGCGTCAGCCGGATACCACGGCAATCGCTCAATACCTCGACACCGTGCCAGTGGATATTGCCGGCAATCCCCGGATGCGTATGCACTTCGCACACAAACTTGATCACTACACGGACGATTTTCACAAGGCTTTAGAGATTGGATACCGCGCGTTGCGCGACGGCTACGAAGACTCGCAAATACACCTTGGCTTCATGGTCGGGTTGATCCTGACCGGCCGGTCTGGGCGACATGTCGATTTCAACCGCGAAGTCGTCGAGGAGGATACGGTCGTTGTGGTCTCGCGAGATCACGCTGACCCGCTCACGAGGATCATCGAGACAGCCCCTGTCCCACGGGGCGGACCGCGACGAAATTTCCCCTGATGACCCATTGGCTCTTCGCCTGATGGGAAAGGCTGTGGGTGACAATCTCCCGATGGATTCCGCTGTCGGGAGGCTGAACGCCACCGTCACAAAGATACTGTCCAAGTATGCCCATGCGTATCATCGGTCTCAAAAGGACTTCGAGCGCCTGTTTCCTGAAAGCAAGATATTCGGAGCGCTGCGGATCGATGAAAATGATCTGGAAGGCAGCTTTCGTCCCATCCTCGAAAGCGCCAAGAAGCGCACAGAGCAGGTCAAGCGCATCGAGGAGGCCTACGCTTCCGGGAAAGCCCCCATAGCTTTGTTGGCCTCCGCTGGTGGAGGCACGGTTTTCGATTTCTGGGATTTCCTTCGGCACCACGGCAGCATCAAGATCAAGATGGCCCTCGGTAATGCCGTCGAGAGGAAGGCGGCGACACAATCGGTTCTGGCTACGCCTGGCCTGATTATAGATGCCATCACCCTATACGGCGCCCAGACCCTCGGATTTGTAGGCAGCATTCTTCAAGCCTACCCAGATCTGCACATCACCCAGAGCAGCATCGATCTGCTTCACGAGGCCCACCAAGCCAGGGTGGATGCCATCGGAGGTGCGGGACACCGAGGTAGCCTTGTCGCGGACGATCACGGGACGCGCATAATCGAAATGTCCCAGGAAACCTCCGACCTCCTCATCTCGAACCTCAGACAAACCCTCGAGATTGCAAGAGGCCTAGCGATCGCCATGCCGCAAGAAGGCACCACTCTTCATCCGGATTTTGAAGCTGTATTCAAAGATGTTGGCCCTTGTTTCGTAGATACGTTGGTAGTCGCCAAGGAGAGAGGTTGGACCTTGCTGGCGGATGATACTGCTCTCCGGCTGTTCGCCGGCATGGATGGTATTTCATCGGCTTGGAGCCAGGTTGCGCTGCAGATCGCGCGCAATGCGGGCGCGCTTTCGCAGGATGCGTATTCTGATGCCCTCGGGGCAATGCTGGAGGGGAACTACCGCTACGTCAGCATCGACGGAGACACGACGCAGTTCGAATGGGAACGCAAGGATACGTCGCCATGGCTTAGCCAATTCCTTGATCATATCGCCCTACCGACAAACGACCCCTGGAGCATTGCTCAACTGATCGGGTCCACTCTCTTGGATCTCTGGGACGGTGAGGACAATGGTGCCCTTTGTGCCGCCTATGCCGCCTTCATGCTTGAAGCTCTCTCAGAGAGGTTAGGCGAAGATGGGGCGGTGAAGATGCTGGGTGACTCGGTAGCCGCGGCAATCTCAAGGGCGCAGCGAAACGCTCGCATGATCAAACTCCCCCCAATCCTGTCGAGAACTACCAGCCTCGCTTCCCCAAGTTTTCTGGCCCAGGAAATCAATCGCGACCATAAAGAAGCCGTCTTTAACACAATAGGTGACTGCGTGAAGTCAGCGCGGAAACCAGCTAAGCTTCCTTCAATTGATCTCATGGTTCATGGTGATGAATGACGTTACACGACACAAGGGTCTGCTTTCCGGAGCCGCGTTGCAGAAACCGGTGGGCCAGCGAATGACCGTTTCGGGCCGTTCGGTCCACTGGTGAAGCATTTGCTATTCATTGCCCAGGCATTCGCCCAACCTGCGTTAACTATCGCTTACGTCATACATCGAATGGAGTTTGAGGCGATAAGCGGAGGCTTGGAAGCTCTCCGCCAATGGAGGACCCCAATGGAAACCATGATTCTGAATCGCGGACGTCTCATCGATCATCTGCATCTGGTGGTTGAGGACTATCCCGGCGCCTTGCGCTTCTACAGCGCGGTGCTTCAAGTGCTGGATGTGCCGATCGGCGGCTCAGGCGAGGACTATTTCTGGGCCGACGAGCTGTTCGTCTCGACCGTTGGAAGCGAGGCGGCGGCAGGCGTGCCCACTGGGCGGCACCATCTTGCATTTCAGGCAGCCAGTCGCGAGATTGTGGATGCCTTCCACGCGGCAGGAGTCGCCGCAGGGGGGTGCGACAATGGCGCGCCCGGCTTACGGCCGTATCACCCGCAATACTACGGCGCCTTCCTCCTGGATCCTGCCGGAAACAACATCGAGGCGGTCTATCACGGCCCGGCTGCCCGAAGCGCGCCCTCGGTAACGGTCGAATTCGAGTCGTGAAAGGCCTGTCATCTTGCAGCAAATCCAATCCGAGCAGCTACCATCGGGAAATTGACGACTGCGTGCTTACAAGGTGTCTGTCGGCTTTAGGTCGCCGAGACGGCTGACTTTACTTTTCCTGTCTGCCCCTTCTCTTGGTCCTTCGGCTGACCTGCTCCCATAGACGCTATCCTATGTCCACGGGACCACGCCTTGCTTTTACAGCTGTCCTATTTTTAGTCGACGCGCGAGTGTCGCCAGCCGCTGGCCGTCAGCATGAAATCAGCCCGTCTTTGCGCAACGGGACAAGTTTGCTTCGTCCTGTGCTAAGCCAAATGAATGGGATGCTCTACTCTTGCAGCATCTGCGGCCAATCCCCATCGGAGGAAAGAAAGAATGAAGCGCACGATCGTTTTCGCAACTCTCGTCTCGGCCACGACGCTGTCACCTGTCCATGCAGCCGAGGCCGAGGCATGCCGGGCCCCAAGCTTTTCGGACGTTGGTTGGACGGACATCACCGCGACGACCAGTGCCGCAGCAATTGTTCTGGAAGGGTTGGGATACACCCCTGAAATTCAGATCCTGTCGGTGGCGGTGACGTTTGAATCGCTAAGACAAGGTGACACGGACATTTTCCTAGGCAACTGGATGCCGTTGCAGGAGCCGCAGCAGAAGCCCCTGGTCGATGCCGGCGATATCGAGGTGATCCGCCCCAATCTGGAAGGCGCATTGATCGGCTTTGCCGTGCCCAAGGTGACCTATGACGCGGGGCTGAAGACCTATGCCGATATAGCCGCATTTCAAGACCAGCTGGGCGGGCAGATCTATGGCATCGAGGCAGGCAGCAGTGCCAACACCACGATCCTGAAGATGATTGAGGAGGACAGCTTTGGTTTGGGCGAGTTTGAGCTTGTCGAATCCAGTGAGCAGGGAATGCTGGCGCAGGTCCAACGTGCCATCGGGTCAGAGGACGCGATCCTGTTCTTCGGCTGGCGGCCCCACCCGATGAACGTGCGCTATGAACTGGAATACCTGACCGACGGCGACGACATGTTCGGGCCCAACGATGGCGAGGCGACCGTGCTGACGAACACCCGCAAGGGTCTGTCCGCCGACTGTCCAAATCTAGGCGCTTTCCTGGCCAATCTGGCCTTCACAGTCGAGGCCGAGGATATCATGATGTCCTATATCCTCGATGAGGGGTTGGAACCGCGCGATGCGGCAACGCGCTGGCTGACCGAGAACCCTGCCGTGCTGGACGGCTGGCTGGCAGATGTAATGACCTTTGACGGCCAGCCGGGACTAGCTGCCGTGACGACCGCCCTAAATCTTTGATCCGCGCCGGGCAGCCGTCGGCGGCTGCCCGAACCGCCGCCGGAAGGCGCGCGACAGCGAAGCGATAGATGAGAACCCCGTGCGCACGGCGATATCGGCCATGGGAAGATTTGTATCTACAACTAGCCTGCGGGCTAATTGTAGGCGTAAGGCCAGATAGTAGGCCGCCGGCGAG
The DNA here is from genome assembly GCF_004683865.2 of Paracoccus liaowanqingii. NCBI lineage: Bacteria > Pseudomonadati > Pseudomonadota > Alphaproteobacteria > Rhodobacterales > Paracoccaceae > Paracoccus > Paracoccus liaowanqingii. The sequence goes on from NZ_CP038439.1 coordinate 1,219,236, forward strand.
GTCTGGACCAGATCGCGGAAAAGACCTTCCAGGGTGCGGGTGGAACATCCTGTCCGGCCGGCGATCTCACGGATCGACAGCGGGGTGTCGAGATGCTGTTCCATGAGGGCGACGACCGGTGCCAAGCGCCGGTCCAGATGGCTGTGGCGGCCAAGCGAGACAAGGGGCTGCGCGTCGGTCGGCAGATGCACCTCGTCATAGACATAGACGCTCGCGACATTCAAAGCCGAGCTTGTCCCCTGCCGCGCCCGGATCAAGGCCAGCATGAAATCCAGCGCCGGGGCGGCACCTCCCGTGGTGAAGACCGGCCCGTCCACGACCCACCGGTCCGGGATCACGCGGATCTGTGGAAAGCGGGCTGCAAAATCCTCCAGATCCTCCCAATGGGTCGTGGCGCGGCGCTGATCCAGCAGTCCGGCCATCGCCAGCACCCAGCTGCCAGCCTCGATGCCGCCGACCATGCGGGCGTGCCGTGCGGCCTGACGCAAGGTCGCCAACAGGGCGGGTGTGGCATGGTGCGCAACATTAAAAGCGGCGACTACGATCAGCAGGTCGCAGTCGCCCTGCGCGGCCAGCGGACCGTCGACCTGCAGGGCCAGCCCGCAGCTTGTGCAGACCGGCTGGCCGTCGATCGACACGACCCGCCAGCGATAGGGCTGCTGCCCTGAGATGCGGTTGGCCGCGCGCATCGGGTCCAGCGTTGCCGCCACACTCATCAGGGACGCGTCGGGCAGGATCAGGATCGTTGCCGTCAGGGGCTGGTCGGATTGCTGGAACACCATCCGCGCCTCAATCCGGCAGCATCTGGCCCGGCGCCGATCTCAAGGCCGCAGGCCGACGGACCTGCCCGCGCCCTCGGGTGCCGGTATTCCGGCATGGCGGGCCACCCAGTCCGACAAGCGCGCAGCGACCGCCGGATCCGGGTCCGAGGTGCGCCGGATGGTCAGGTCCGTGTGCAGCAGCATCGTCTCGACCGTGGCGGCAAGAGTGTCATCGCGCCACAGGCGGTTGAACAGATGCAGCCGCTTGCCCGCACCCGCCAGCACCTGTGTGGTCACTGTCAGGCGATCGCCCGCCTGCACCTCGTCTAGATGCCGGATGTGGCTTTCGACCGTAAAGTAGCTCCGGCCCGACGCGATGTAGTCCGCATCGGCCCCAATCATTTGCATGAAGCGGTCGGTGGCCAGGGATGCCGTCTCCAGGTAATGCGTCTCGTTCATGTGGCCGTTATAGTCGGTCCAGCTGACGGGCACCTGCCGCATGGCGGTGACCGGCAAGCCGTCACGTTCCCCTGCATCGGGCAGGGCGGCCTCGTGGGCGGTGACAACTCCTCCCGCGCCGCTGCCGGTGCGGCGCAGGGCGCGGATCATCGCGACCACATTGTCATCGCGCAGGCGTTCCAGTTCACGGATCGATAGGTGACCCGATTGCGCGTCGGATTGCGTAGCGATTAGCTGGACCAGCTCGTCGTTGAACTCAGGCACGTCCATCAGCTTGGTCCAGGGCCAGGACAAGGCTGGGCCGAACTGGGCCATGAAATGGGCCATCCCGGCCTCTCCGCCCGCAATGCGATAGGTCTCGAACAGGCCCATCTGCGCCCAGCGGATGCCGAAGCCCATGCGGATCGCCTCGTCGATCTCGGCGGTCGTGGCGATGCCGTCCTTGACCAGCCACAGCGCCTCGCGCCACACGGCCTCCAGCAGGCGGTCGGCGATATGGGCGTCGATCTCGTGGCGGACCGTCAGGGGATACATGCCAATGCTGCGCAGGATATCAGCCGCCCGCGCGCAGGTGTCCGTATCGCCCACCAACTCGACCAGCGGCAGCAGATAGACCGGGTTGAATGGATGGGCGACGATGGCGCCCGTGCCCGCCGCGTTCAACTCGGACGGTCTGAAGCCCGAGGTGGACGACCCGATGATAGCCTGCGGCCCTGCCGCCTCCGCGATCATCGGCAGGATGCGGTGCTTGACCTCCAGGACTTCGGGGACGCTTTCCTGCACCCAGTCCGCGCCTGCGACTGCCGTGGCCAGATCGGCATGGAAGGTCAGACGCCCTTCGTGGGGCAGGGCGCAATCATAAAGTGCAGGCAGCGCTCGTCGGGCATTGTCCAGCACCGCGGCGATCTTGCGTTCCGCCTGCGGGTCGGGGTCCGCAACCGCGACGTCCCAGCCGTTCAGCAGGAACCGAGCCGCCCATCCGCCACCGATCACGCCGCCGCCAATGATCGCGGCCTTCATGCCGCCACCCCAGCGGGCCCGCGTTTGACCAGTCCCAGCCGGTCCCGCACAGCCTGCGGACCGATGATGCGGGCGCCCATGTTCTCAGTGATCGTGACCGCGCGTTCAACCAGTTGGGCATTGGTGGCCAACTGTCCCTTGCCCAGCCACAGATTGTCCTCCAGCCCGACGCGGATGTTTCCGCCCGCCAGCACGGCGGCGGCAACATAGGGCATCTGATCGCGTCCCAGGCTGAACGCCGACCAGCACCAATCCGTAGGCACCGCGTTCACCATCGCCAGAAAGGTGTTCAGATCATTGGGCGCGCCCCAAGGCACCCCCATGCACAGCTGCACCAGCGCCGGGCTAGTCAGCGTGCCCTCAGTGACCAACTGTTTGGCGAACCACAGATGGCCGGTGTCGAAGGCTTCGATCTCGGGCTTGACGCCAAGGGCGGTCATTATCGAGCCCATCGCGCGCAGCATGCCAGGCGTGTTCGTCATGACGTAATCGGCCTCGGCAAAGTTCATCGTGCCACAATCGAGAGTGCAGATCTCGGGCAGGCATTCGGCAATATGGGCCATCCGCTCGGTTGCACCGATCATGTCGGTGGCCTGCGCGTTGACGGGAAACGGGGCCTCGGTCGGGCCGAAGACGATGTCCCCGCCCATGCCCGCCGTCAGGTTCAGCACGACATCCACGTCTGCGTCGCGGATGCGATTGGTCAGCTCGCGGTAGAGATCCAGCCTGCGCGAGGGTGCGCCGGTCTCGGGGTCGCGCACGTGGCAGTGAACGACCGCCGCCCCCGCCCTGGCCGCGGCGATGGCGCTGTCGGCGATCTGGCGCGGGCTGCGCGGCACATGGGACGATCGGTCCTGCGTTGCGCCGGAACCGGTCACGGCGCAGGTGATGAAGACGTCCTTGGTCATGGCAAGCGGCATTGCGGGCTCCTGTTAGGTCACGCACCGAGGTTAGACCTTTTGCTGGCCTGCATCTTGTCCTAGTCAGTCATTTGATTGTCCTCGATTGTCATATTTTGCCATGCGCGTCACCTTTCTGTTGTTTGACGGCTTCTCGAACATGGTCCTGTCCTGTCTGCTGGAACCCCTGCGCGCGGTCCGCGATGGGGGGCGGGCGGATCTAGAGTGGCAGATCCTGACCGCAGGCGACGGGCCGGTCAGATCCTCCAGCGGGTTGATGGTGGCGCCCGACCCGCGGCAGACGGGCATGATCGATCTGCTGGTCGTCGTGGCGGGCTATGGCCATCGCGCTCACGCGCAGGGCCCCGCGCGGCGGCACGTCGCGGATCTGGCACGCCACAGCCGGCAGATCGTCGGCGCGGATACGGGGCCGTGGATTCTTGCCGCAGCCGGGCTGCTCGACGATCGCGAAGCGACGTTGCACTGGTCGCTGCTGCCCGAATTCGCCGAGGCGTTCCCCCATGTCCGGGTGATGTCTGTGGGTCACGTGACCACCGACCGGGTCTGGACCTGCGGTGGCGCCTCGGATGCGCTGGCGCTGATGCTGTCGCTGATCGGGACGCGCTTTGGTAAGGCAGACGCCTTCCTGGCCTCGACGATGTTCCTGCGTGACGATCCGCGTCCGCAGGGCGACGTGCCCGACCGTCTGGCGGATTTGGTGCGGGCCGGCTCCGCCCGTTTACGCCCTATCCTCGACCATATGTGCGAGACCATCGACGACCCCGCCCCCCTGTCCCGCCTCGCCGATCTGGGCGGCATGTCGCCAAGCAAGATGGACCGGCTGTTCAGGGCGGATCTGGGGATGTCGCCGGGTCAGTTCTACCAAATGCTCAGGCTGGCGCGGGCGCAGGATCTGGCGCGCACTACCCAGCTGAGCCTGCACGACATCGCCCTGCGCTGCGGATATTGCGATGCCCCCGCGCTGAGCAAGGCCTTTCGCCGTCGTTTTGGTTATCCAATTGGGCAGCTGCGCCAGCGTTGCTGCGAGTATGTGGAGCAAGCGACTGTAACCGAAGCAAAAAGGAAATCCGTAGACCCCAAGCCGGCATTCTGTAACGTTAGTTCGCTTTAAGTGTGGTAGACGATCGGCGCCACCGAGGGTCAGAAGTGGTCCCGTGGTCCCGTGATTGCTTTAACTCGGAAAACAGGAACGGGCAGGGACCGACCGTAGGTCTGCTTGATCCAGATATGTGAGTTGAGGAACGGGCAGCTTTTGACAGCTCCCCATTCCATGGCATTCTTCCCCACTTCCCGAAGATGGCGCGGAGGGCCATTCTTGATCGTGTCGTCAGCTTCGGACGGTGCTTCCTAAGGCATCGCGGATCTCTTCTAGCTAGGCACGTTCGTTGATGGTCGTCGGCGTCCCAAACACTTCCAGCACCGCGACGGACGCTGTCTTTCCCACAGCCTGCTCCAGCTCCAGGCGCATAAGGAAGCCTGGATCTGTCTCCAAGGCGCGGGCGAGGGCGGGCACACGGTCCAGTGGGATCTTCGATGCGACCATGTTGAACATCGAGAACATGCTGCCGTTCACAAAGACCGCTTTATGCGCGATCTGCTTCAGCGACTCTTTGTGCGCCAGAAGCTCGGTCTGTCGACGAAGGAAGACGGCAGCCAGGGTGGTTTCAAAGGGGTTGGGCATGGTTGTCTCGCCCATAAGCTGTTGCTGATGACACGAATCTAGCGGCCTGTGCGACGACATGCGCTTGGGAGTTGGTGCCGCGCCGACGGGACGTCCGAAGTCCTAGAACGGCGGCACTAAGGTCATGGGGGTGCTTCGGGACCCCGAACCATTTTTTTCCATGGACCCTCCACTTTCTAAAAATGGGCCATGCTATACAGGCAAATTTATCAAGACGGTGCACCTGCTGAAGTCCCGGTTTGTGACTGTCACGGCCTTGATAGGCGAATTGATGCCTTTATCAGTCAAAAGATTGATTTGTCCCCGGCCAATCGCGGCTTTGCCTTAACCACCTGCGTGGCATATGTGTGATACCCAAATTGAGGACACGGGCCACAGGACAAAGCAGTCGACCGGCCAGCGCGACTGCCTGATATTTCCCTTAACAAACTAAAGCGTAGAGCCCGCATGACCCTTTTCCAGATCCCGCCTTCCTATTCCTGGGCAGGCCTTTTGCCGGCCGGCGTGACCGCCTGCATGGTGGCATACGAGTATACCGGACTGTCGCATTTTGCGTTGGTAGCTTCGGGACTGGCAGTGGCTGCGGTCGCAGTCTTCAGCTTCAGTGTCCGTGCGTCGCGGGTGGCCTTCGTTCTGATTGGCTTGGCGCTGGTCATCTGGGCTGCGCTGACCACCACGAACTGGCTCGCCGCCACCGCAACTGCAACGCAACGTGGCGCCATGGTGATGGCGCTGTTCACGGCGTTGAGCGTGATCCGCAACGCCGCCATGACCTCCCCGGAGATCGTCGAATGCGGGCGGTTTCTGGCCCGCCAGCGACCCGGGCTGCGCTATAGTGCCCTGACGATCGGCGGGCATCTGTTCGGGTTGATCCTGCTCTATGGGTCCATCTCGTTACTCGGAACCCTGGCGACCGAGAGCACAGCGCACGAGCCTGATCGCCAGGTGCGTCTGCAGCGCACAAGGCGCATGATGATCGCCATTCAGCGCGGCTTCGCCTCCACCCTCTGCTGGTCGCCCCTGGGATTTTCCATGATCATCACCGTGTCGGTTGTGCCGGGGGCCAGCTGGGGGGCAGCGGCTCTGCCGGGGATCATCAGCGCGGTGATGGTGCTGGCGATCGGTTGGGGTTTGGATGCGCTCTACAAGCAGCGTAAAGCAGCGCTGGCAAAGGTGGCCGAAACCGAACGGTGGTCAGAGCATCTGCGCCCCTTGCTGGTGCTGCTGGGCGTGGTGTTGCTAGGGGTCGCCCTGCTGCACGCTCTGACCGGGGTCGAGGTGATCGGCGCGGTCATGTCGCTCGTGCCGGTGGTCGCGGTGTTGTGGATCGCCCTGCAGCAACCGCCGGAGGGGCAGACCCGGCTTCGCCATCTCCGTCAGCGAGCAGCCGAGTTCGTGACCCGCGAACTGCCCTCGTATCGGGGCGAGATCGTGTTGTTGTTCATGGCGGGCTTCATCGGCAGTCTGGGGGCCGTCCTGCTGGTGCCGCTGGTCCAGGGGCTGGGCCTCGATCTGCAGGCAGTCCCGCCGTGGATCATCGTGGCCGCAATGGTCTGGGTCATTCCGCTGACCGGGCAGCTGGGGATGAACCCCATTCTTGCCGTCTCGCTGCTGGTGCCGGTTCTGCCGTCACCCGAGGTGATGGGGATTTCTCCGACCGCGCTTGTCGTGGCGATCACCGGAGGATGGGCACTCAGCGGCGCGACCTCTCCCTTCACGGCATCCGTGCTTCTCGCCGCTGTATTGGGCAAGGTCTCCCCCTGGCGGGCGGGGATCGGCTGGAACGGCGTCTACGCACTTGTCGCCGGCAGCGCACTGACCCTCTGGGCGCTAACGCTATCAATCATATTGTGACGGTAGAAGTAATTAGGGCTGACCCGCTTGTCCGCCTTGTTTGAACCAGAATCCGACAGCCAGAACAGAAATTGTATGCAGCTATACGGACGGGCGATTCGTTAGGCCCAAATGCGTTGCGAAAGAGGCGCAAAAGGGAGGTGCGCTTTGCTTTACAGAGACTTTTCTGTATGCATTATGACAAGTAGTCGGCTCGTGGAGGGGGCATTTGCTCGGGGTTCGACTGCCGGAAATCATGGGAGGACAAACTATGAAATATGCGACAGTAGCTGCACTGATGTGCGGTGCAATGTATTTGGGCGTCAACGAAGCTGCCGCAGAGCGGGTGTTGCGGATGACCGTGCAGGTCGGCGCAAACCATCCGGTAGGCGCAAACACACATTATTTCGCCGAACAGTTGGACGAGATTTCGGGCGGTGAGATGACCGTGCGCGTCTTTGACAGCGCCCAGTTGTTCAAAGGTCAGGAAGTGCCCCAGGCCATCTCAAGCGGCGCGATAGATCTGGGGATCGTGCTGGCGGATGAATACGCCGGCTCGGTCCCCGCGGCCGGCATCTTTTCGGTCGCGTTCCTTTTCCCCGACTATGAAATCCTGGCCAGCGCAGCCGATCGCGAGGGCGAATTCCGCCAGACCTTTGACCAATTGCTGCTTGAGGCGGGCTCTAAGGTGCTATGGTGGCAGGATTACGGTCCTGTCCAGATGCTGTCCAAGGGCGCGCCGGTCGTCTCGCCCGAGGATATGCGCGGCAAGATGGTCCGCGCCACGGGCAAGCCGACAGGCGATCTGATCGAGGCCGCCGGCGGCTCAGCCGTGGTTGTGGGGGGCGCCGAGCAATTCGTTGCCTATCAGCGCGGCCTGGTGGATATCGGGATGAGCGGGACAACCGCCGTCAAGTCGCGTGCGCTTTACGAAGTGATGGATCACGTCACGATGACCAGCCACGGCCTTGCCGAGTTCATCGCGGTGATCAACCCCGCGCTGTGGGACAGCCTGTCCGAGCAGGAGCAGGCTTGGATGACCGAAGCCGCAGTTCGTGCAGAGGACCAGATGCGCGCCGGGACCGAGGCCGAAAATGTCGAGGCTGCCGAATGGCTGGCCGAGAACGGACATGCGACCGTAACCGAACTGACGCCCGAGCAGATCGCCGTCTGGCAGGAGGCCACACGCCCTGCAGTCGAGCAATTTCGCGAAGAGGCGGGCGAGGCCGGTGACCGGCTTTTGACCGCGCTGGACGCCTTGCGCTGAGAGAACGGGCATGACCTCACCGCGTGGCGCGCTGCGCCTTGCGGACGGGCTGTCGCTAATTGCGGCACGTCTGTCCGAGCTGGGCATCGTCGCCATGACGGTGTTACTGACCTATGAGGTGGTGGCGCGCTATGTCTTCCGCGCTCCCACGCACTGGACCTCGGATGTCGCCACCACGGTGATGATATGGCTGACGTTCCTCGCGATGGGCTATTGCCTGCGCGAGGGACACATGATCCGCATCACCGCCGTCATCGGGCAGTTGCCCCCGACAGGCCGCAAGGCTGCGGAGGCGCTGAGCCTGATCGCCATCCTGCTGTTTTCGGTCTTCGTGCTGTGGGTGACCAGTCGAGCGATGATGGATTCCATCGCCTTCGGGCGCCGGCAACCGTCGATGTTGCGGATGCCAACCTGGATCGCCGAGCTGCCGATCATTCTGGGCTTTGCCATTCTTGCGTTGCAGGCGCTGGCCGAACTGATCCGTCTGCCGGGCCGCCCCGCACCCGAATTTTCCAGCTCGGCTGAGCAGGAGCTGCCCCCTACGGACATGGAGGTGCGGCGATGACCCCCTTTCTGATTTTCGGCGCCTTGCTAGCACTTTTGCTGACTGGCATCCCGGTTGCGTTTACGCTTGGCATCCTTGGGGCAGGGCTGCTGGCGATCGACGGTTTGCCACTGTCGATGGTCGCCAGCACGCTGTTCGGCGGCATCAACGATTTTGTCCTGCTGGCCATTCCGTTGTTTCTGCTGATGTCGAACCTGCTTCTGCGCGGCGGGATCGGACGCGACTTGTTCGTAGCGATGCAGAGTTGGGTTGGGCACTGGCCAGGGGGCTTGGGCATCGCCGCCCTTTTATCCTGCGGTGTCTTCTCGGCCATCTCGGGCAGTTCGATCACGACCGCTGCGACGGTCGGCACCGTCGCCATTCCCGAAATGATCAAGCGTGGGTATTCGCGCAGCCTGACACTCGGCCTGATGGCTGCAGGCGGCACGCTAGGGATCATCATCCCGCCCTCGGTCCCGCTGATCATCTATGGCGCGATCACCGAACAGAGCATCGGCCAGCTATTTCTGGCGGGGGTTGGCCCCGGCATCCTACTTATCGTGCTGTTCGGGATCTACGTGGTGATCGCCTCGGCTATCCAGGGCACGCATCAGGCGATGCCGCGAGCGACCTGGCCCGAGCGACTAAATGCCACTCGCCGCGCCTTGCCGACGCTGCTGTTGGCGGGCACGATCCTTGGGGGATCTACGGCGGGATCTTCACGCCGACCGAAGCGTCAGGCATCGGCGCGGCGGTCGCGTTACTGATCTTGGCGGCCAGCGCGCGGCTTAGCCGCAACGTCTTCCTGGGCGCGGTGCGGGACACGGTCAAGACGACGACGGTGATCTTTCTCATCGTGATCGGCGCCAAGATATTTGGGCAGGCAATTACCCTATATCAGCTGCCTGCGCAGCTGGCTTGGCTGTTCGAGGATTACTTCAACACCGCCACGCTGGCACTGCTGCTTATCGCAGCGATGTTGATATTTATCGGCTTTTTCTTGGAAAGCATGTCGATGCTGCTGATCATGGTCCCGGTGCTTATGCCCACTGTCTTAGCTCTTGGAATTGATCCGATCTGGTTCGGCATCTTCTTCGTGTTGCTGATCGAGATCGCACTGATCACGCCGCCCGTCGGGTTGAACCTGTTCGTCATCCAGTCGCTCGACCGGGCGCCGCTTGGCGTGGTGGCACGGGGCGCGTTGCCCTTTGTCGCAATCATGCTGGGATCGGTCATTCTGATTGCAGTGTTTCCACAGATCGTTCTGGCGATACCGGGGCTCTAGCGGCTGGCGCCCGGCCACTTGGCCGGGCGCCAATCAAAACAAGACAGGTCAGGCGCCGAACCAGCCCGCGCGGGCCAGCTGGCCCGTGATCTTGTCGGGAACGCGCTCGGACAGCCACTCGACCAGCACGGCCAGTCGGTCATGGTCAAGGCCCGTGACAATGCCTTCGCGCTCCAAAAGGTAATTAACGTCCTCGGTTGCGATGTTACCGGTCGCGCGCGGGGCGAAGGGGCAACCACCAAGCCCTCCGATGGCCGCATCGATTATGCTGGCCCCCCGTTCCAACGCCGCCATCAAGTTCGCATAGCCGGTGTTGCGGGTGTTATGCAGATGAACGCCCCATGGCATTGCCCCGATAACGGAGCAGCAGGCCTCATGCACCCGCGCGATGTCGCGCGGTGCAGCGACACCGATCGTGTCTGCAAGCACAATCCGGTCCGCGCCCGCCGCGAGCAGCGCCTCGGCCATATGGGCGACCCGGGACGGCGCGACCTCGCCCTCGAAAGGGCAGCCATATGCCGTGGCGATCACCCCTGTCAGACTACGCCCGGCTTGGCCTACCATTGGCGCGATGGCAGCAAAGGCCGCGACGCTCTCATCGCTGCCCATGTTCTGGTTTCGCCGGCAAAACGTGTCCGAGGCAACGACGGCGAAGCGCAGTGCGGTCACACGGGTAGCCAGTGCTCGCTCGGCCCCCTTGCGGTTCAGGACCAGGGCGGCCAACTGCACCGCCGGCAGCGGAGGCAGCGCCGCCAATAGCTCTTCAGCGCCTGCCATCTGGGGCACGCGGGCCGGGTTCACCATGCTGACCGCTTCGATCTGGCGCAGTCCCGCCGCAGCCAGCTCAGTGACCATATGCGCCCGCTCTTCGACCGAGAATATGCGCGCGAGATTTTGCAGGCCGTCGCGTGGGCCGACCTCGCAGATTGTGATACTCATATCACTCCTCGCGTCTTGAGATCAGCGATCTCGCTTTGGTCGAGACCGATCCGACTATAGATTTCGGCATTGTGGGCCCCGATCTCCTGCGGTCCCAGCCATGCAACATCGCCGGGCGTTTCGGACAGAACCGGGAAGACGCCGGGGATGGTGATGGTGCCGAAGTCGTCGTCATGATGCTCGCGCACCATACCGCGTTCGCGGAAATGCGGGTCGTCGACGACCTGTGCAATTGAATTGATAGGACCGTAGACGACCCCGAACTCTTTCAGGCGCGCTTTCAGCTCGGGCATTTCCAGCGACGAGGACCATTCCGCGACCATCGAATCCAGCTGGTCTGCATGATCGCCCCGCGCGATATGGGTCACGAAGCGAGGATCATCCGCCAAGTGGGTTTGACCCATGGCCTGCGTCAGACGACGGAACATGGAATCCACATTGGCCGCGATGACGATATAAGTGCCATCCTTCGCCGGGTAGATGTTCGAGGGAGCGATCTTCGCGATCCCTGTCCCCGAGGGCTGACGGATCGCGCCGGCCTTCGAATATTCCGTAACCGTGCTTTCCAACATCGCAAAGCAGCTTTCCGTGATGGCCGCATCCACCACTTGGCCGCGCCCCCCGTTCCGGTCGCGGCGATAAAGCGCCATCATCATCCCCTCGAAAGCAAACAGCGCCGTCAGGGTGTCGCCAAGCGAGATGCCGTAGCGCGGCGGCGGCATGTCGGGATAGCCGTTGATGTAGCGCATGCCCGACATCGCTTCGCCTACCGAAGCGAAGCCCGGACGCTCCGCATAAGGCCCCGTCTGGCCGAAGCCTGAAACTCGCACGATCACCAGCCCGGGGTTCAGGGCCTGCAACTGGGCCGGGCTCATACCCCATTTCTCAAGTGTGCCGGGCTTGAAGTTCTCGATCAAGACATCGGCTTCAGCAATCAGCTTGCGTGCCAGATCCTGGCCTTCTTCCTTGCGCAGGTTGATTGAGACCGACTTCTTGTTCCGCGCCATGATAGGCCACCATAGTGTCTTGCCTTCGTGCTGAAGTCGCCCCCAGTTGCGGATCGGGTCGCCACTGCCGGGTGCCTCGATCTTTAGGACTTCAGCCCCGAAATCGGCGCAGCGACTGCCGACAAACGGCCCGGCTAGTAGCTGCCCCATCTCCACGACCCGAAGGCCCTGCAGCGGCCCGAACGGTGTTTCACCTGACATGGCGATCCCTCCCTGATGTGTCTAGGATATTTGTATTCCGGCACAGGTATAATTTGTATCCATTTGTGGCCGGCTGAAGTAAATTTTGCCGTGCCGTTTATTCGGACCGGTGTTTCTGCACCCATTCGAGGGATTGTAATGCCACAAGCCAGATGGTGAACTGCGCCGGAACAGCAAGTGTCGGAAGGGCTTGAGATGCAGCCGGGATCTTCGGAAAGTGCGTCCAGACGGGCCTATCGCGAGTTGCGCCAAGCGATCCTGGAGCGGCGCTTGCCAGCCAACCGCAAGGTGACCGAGGTTGGCCTTGCCGAAAACCTTGGGATTTCTCGCACACCTATCCGGGAGGCAATCAAGCGCCTTCTGCTGGAGGGGCTGCTGGAGCGGCGCAAGGGGCAGGGCCTATGGTGCGTGGTCCCCGATGCAGACGAGGTTCGCGAGATCTTTGAGCTGCGGCTGCGCCTTGAATCCTATGCCGCCGCAAAGGCGGCCGAGCGGGCAAAGCCAGCGCAGGTTGAGGCGCTGGTCGCGTCCGCCCGCCGGATGAACGAGTTGACGCAGGTCGCTGTGGACAGTGAGGCGCTGATCGCAAGCATTGACCGAGAAAATGCTCACTTTCACAGCCTGATTGCGGAAGCGACGCAGTCTCAAAGATTGATGCACCTGATCCGGGCGACGGTGGACTTGGCGCTGGTGACGCGCACCTTTCGCCAGTTCACAGCGGACCAGCGCCGCCGTTCGGCACAGCACCACCTTGAGATTGCAGCCGCCATTGCTGCTCGCAAGCCGCACTGGGCCGAGCGGATGATGCAAGTCCACATCTTATCAGCTGAAGACACGATGGACAGCATTCCCAGTGCGGATGTTCCCGCGGATGACCGACTGAGCCAAACCAATAACGATGATTAAATAACTTTGCATGATACCCCGTTGGCCTGTCATGCGGCTACGCAATGGGCGGAAAGCAGACTGACGGCAGTGCGGCATGGTAACTGCAGCATTGATCCGAAGCAGACACTCAATGCGCTACGTCAGCCGCCGGCCTTAGATCCATCAATCAGAAAGGACCCGGCCGCGAGGAGGGCGTCCACGGTATCCTAAATTCATGGAGCCAAAATACAACGCCTTGAACTTCTGAAGCAGCTTACAGGCGCGGGCGCTGCCGCTCCGCGACGGTGCGGTTCAACTCTAGCATTGCAGCCATCGCTTCTCGGGCGGCGGCGGGATCGCGGGCGGCGATAGCCTCGGCGACGGCGATGTGGCCCTCGCGACTGACCTTGTCGTTGCTGTCGTCCGCGACACCCAGCTCGTAGGAGACGCGCAGCATGGTAAGGATCAGCTGGCGCATCTGGCGCATAACGTCGTTGCCGGTCATGTCAAACAGCGTGACGTGGAACTGACAGTCGGCGGCGAACCGCGCCTCGACATCGTCCTCCGCCGGGTGGATTGCCTGCGCCGCCGCGAGCAGCGTCTCGATCTGGCGGGCGGATGCGCGCTCGGCGGCCAGCGCGGCAGCGGCGGGCTCGATGATCGTGCGCAGCTCGGTTGTTTCGGCAAAGATGCGGCGGATGCGGGGGTGGTCGGGACGGTGCCAGCAGACGACGTCACTGTCGATCAGGTTCCATTCGTCGACCGGCCGCACGCGTGTGCCGTAGCGCCGTGCCGTCCGCACCAGCTGCTTACCCGAAAGCACCTTGATCGCGTCGCGGACCGTCGCGCGGCTGACCCCGAGGCTGTCGGCCAACTCCGCCTCGGTCGGCATCACCTCGTCGGGACGATAGATGTCGTTGGAGATGCGCCGCCCCAAGGTCTCGACTGCCTGCTTGGCCGCCCCCGTTGGCAGAGACGAGGCGTAATCCGTCGGGATCTTCAGATCCAGCACGCGCCGCGCGCTGCCCGTCACACCCTGCGAGATATCCATTTCGAAACCACCTTTACATATGATCTAGAGAGCGGCATCATGTGACCTATGTAGCCCCGCGCGGGCTATTATGGCAACGGCCGGAGCGGGTGGAGGACCCAGAGCCGGATAAACCGGGCCCCAGGGAGGATGACAGGAATGACAATCAGAACCGCATTTTGCGCGGCGGCTTTAGCTGCATGCGTCAGCGTCTTCGGCTTGGCAAAGGCCGACGCGATGGAAATCAAGTTCGGGATCGGGATGCCGGAAGGCGACTCTCCCGAATACAACGCCTTGGTCCGCTTCAAGGACTATGTCGAGTTCAAAACCAACGGCGAGATCACCGTGCGCCTGTTTCCCAACAATCAGTTGGGTGGCGAGCGCGAGATGATCGAGATGGTTCAGCAGGGCAGCCTTGAGCTGAGTTTCCCCGCGGATGGAGCGATGGCGGGCTTCTACCCGCCAATGCAGGTCTGGTCGATCCCCTACCTGTTCGAGTCCGCTCCCGTCGCATGGCGCGTCCTCGAGAGCGAGTTCGCCGATAGCATGCGCGAGGACGTGCTGGAACAAACCGGCATCCGCGCGCTGGCCTTCTCGCAAAACGGCTTCCGGTCCTTCACCAACAACGTGCGCCCGATCATTAACCCCGCCGACATGGCCGGGCTGAAGATCCGCACGATGGAAAGCCCGGTTTACATGGAGATGGTCGGCGCCCTCGGCGCGACCGCCGTGCCAATAAGCGGGGCCGAGGTGGTGATGGCCCTGCGCCAAGGCGTCGTCGACGGACAAGAGAACCCTCCGGCCGTGGTCTACACCGGTGGGCATGGCGAGGTGCAGCGCTACTACACGCTGAACGAGCATACATTTGGGCTGCATGTGATTATCGCGAATGAGGATTGGTTTTCCAGCCTCGAGCCTGGCCACCAGCAAGTGATCCAGGACGCCGCCAAGCTGATGGCCTGGACCGAGAACCTGCAGAAGACCGAAGGTGACTGGCGCTTCAGCCGACAGCTGGCCGACGAGTTGGGGATGGAGATCCACGTCTCGACCCCCGAGGAGAAGGCCGCTTTCCGCGATATTGCGCAACCTCCGGTCATGTCCTTCATCCGCGGAAATGTCGGCGACGAACTGGTGGACGAGCTGCTGGCCACGGTCGAGGATACGAAGGTCAGGCTCTACGGTAGCGACGCCGCCGAGTAACCTTTCAAGCGCTCTGCCCTGTGGCGCCATTCGTCGCCGGGCAGGGACTTGGCTCTTCAGGAAGTTGATCCCATGATCCAGGCAGCCACCTTGGCCGCGCGGCTTCTGGCCCGCAGCACCGAGATCCTTGCGGCGCTTCTGATGATCGCCGTCACGGTGCTGAACCTGACGCAGGTCGGCGGGCGCTATCTCTTCGCGACCGGCTTCAGCTGGACCGAGGAAGTGATGCGGTATTCTATGATCTGGCTGATGATGCTGGGCAGTGTCGCGTGCATCTACCGGGTCGAACATATGGGCATCGAGGCACTGGAAACGCTGGTTCCGCCCCACCGCGTGCATCTGGTAAAGTCCGCACTTTACACCGTCGCCGCAATCTTCTGCGCCGTGATTCTGATCTATGGCTGGCCGCTCGCCATGCGAAACGCGGCTCAGGTGGCGCCCGCCTCGGGCATCCCGATGGTCGTCCCCTACATGGCCTTGCCGGTCGGAGCGGGGCTGATGCTGGTGCAGATCGCACTCAGCTGGCTGTCCGGGTTCGAACCCGAGGGTGACCAGACCGGCGGCGGCGATGTCGCGGCGCCCGGCAGCGACCGCGAACGGGGCGTGCAATGATCTGGGTCGGTGCGCTTGGCCTAGGCCTGCTGTTCATCGGCGTGCCCGTCGCCTTCGCGCTCGGACTTGCCGGGATGCTGGGTGTCTGGATGACGGGCATTCCCCTCAGCGTCACCGCGACGCGCCTGTTCACCGGCGTGGACAGCTTTGTCTTTCTCGCCGTGCCCTTCTACATCCTTGCCGCCGAAATCATGAGCCAGGGCGGCATCACCGCGCGGCTGATCTCGATTGCCTCCGTCGCCACCGGCTGGCTGCGGGGCGGGACAGCCTTTGCCAATATTGGCACCTCGGTCATGTTCGCCGGCATCTCGGGCTCGGCCGTGGCGGATGCGGCGGCTCTTGGCCGGGTGTTCACCGAGGAGATGCCGAAAGAGGGCTATACCCGCGAATACTCCGCCGCAGTAACCGCGGCCTCGTCGATCATCGGGCCAATCATTCCGCCCTCCGGCCTTGCCATCATCATGGCGGCCGTCACCGGCTTGTCGGTCATCGACCTGTTCCTTGCCGGCATCGGACCGGGGCTGCTGATGGCCGCCGCCTGCGCGGCCGTGGTCGCCGTCGGTGCCTTGCGTGGCCGCTTGCCGCGCCCCCGCCGCCGCGCGCCGAGCGGCGACAGTGCGCTGAAGATGGTGGTCGAGGCGCTGGCCGTCATTACCCTGCCGGTCATCATCGTGGGCGGCATGATTGCCGGCATCTACACCGCCACCGAGGGCGGCGGCATCGCAGTCGTCTATGCCATCTTCCTGTCGGTTGTGGTCTTCCGCGCCATGACGCTGCACGGTTTGTGGCTGGCCTTCCTGCGTGCGGCC
The DNA here is from genome assembly GCF_004683865.2 of Paracoccus liaowanqingii. Taxonomy (NCBI): domain Bacteria; kingdom Pseudomonadati; phylum Pseudomonadota; class Alphaproteobacteria; order Rhodobacterales; family Paracoccaceae; genus Paracoccus; species Paracoccus liaowanqingii. The sequence continues at coordinate 1,235,671 of NZ_CP038439.1, forward strand.
CGCACCTCGGCCAGCATTTACCTTCTGGTCGCCGCCGCCACTATCCTGTCTTACGCGCTGAACCTGCTGGGCATCGCCGATTGGGTCGCTGGTGCGGCCGGCATCTTCCAGGACAGTCCGATCCTGTTCCTGTTCGCCGTCGCCCTGCTCATGCTGGTTCTTGGCACCTTCCTCGACATCGGCGCCGCGATCCTGATCTTCGCGCCGCTGCTGATGCCGGTGGTGCGCGAGCTGGGGATCGACCCGTTGCAGGCGGCGATGGTCATCATGCTGACGCTGGCGATGGGCCTCGTGACGCCGCCCGTCGGCGTCGTGCTGTTCGTGGTGATGCGGGTCGGGCGGATCGGGCTGATCCCCCTGATGCGGGCGCTCGTCCCCTTCCTACTCGCCCAGCTGATCGCCATCGCGATCATCTGCTTGGTGCCCGGCATTTCCTCCTACCTTCCCAGCCTTCTCAACTGACGCGGAACATCCATGAAAATCACCGGCATCAACTCCACGATCGTGAACGCGATCCATCGCAACTGGATCTTCGTAAAGGTCCAGACCGACCAGCCGGGCCTGCATGGCTGGGGTGAGGCGACGCTGGAATGGAAGACCCGCGCCGTTACCGGCGCCGTCGAGGATCTCGCGCCCTTCGTCATTGGCGAAGACCCCCGCCGGATCGAACACATCTTCGCCAAGATGACCCGCTTCAGCTTCTGGCCGCTTGGCGCCATCGGGCTGTCTGCGGTCTCCGCCATCGATCAGGCATTGTGGGACATCAAGGCTAAGGATCTGGGCGTGCCGGTCTGGCAGCTTCTGGGCGGGCAAGTCCGCGATCAGGTGCGGGTCTATACCCACCTTCGCCGCGCCAAGATCGGCGCGCAGGTCGGGACCGAAGACATCAGCGCCTTCTGCGACGCGGTGCAGGAAACGGTCGAGATGGGCTACAACGCCGTCAAGCTGGGTTTCGTGCCTTATTGCGGCTACGAGGCGACGCTGCGCGACGTCCTGCATGTCGAAAAGGCCGCCCACGCCGTGCGAGAGAGGGTCGGGCCTGATGTCGCGATCATGACCGACTTTCACGGTCGTCCCGCCTCGGTTGAGGCTGCGCGCGCCTTTATCGAGGTGATCGCACCCATCCGCCCGTTGTTCGTCGAGGAGCCGATCCAGCCCGGCAACGCCGCTGCGATGGCCGATCTGGCCCGCCGCGTCGATTGCCCCCTGGCCACGGGCGAGCGGCTGTTCACGCCCCGAGAGTTTGCCGAACTGGCCGAGCTTCGCGCCGTCAGCCACGTCCAGCCAGATCTCAGCCATTGCGGCGGCCTGACGGGCGGGCGCCGCATCGCCGCCGTCGCCGAGGCCGGCCAGATGGGTATCGCGCCCCACAATCCGATGGGTCCGGTGGCTGGTGCCGTCGCGCTGCACTTCGACGTGGCAACGCCGAACTTCCTGATCCAAGAGGAAGCAGTGGGTCTTGTCCCGTGGTTCGACGAGGTCTTCTCGCACCCGATGCAGCTTCAGGACGGTTGCTGGACCATCCCCACCGGTTCCGGCCTTGGTATCGAGATCAACGAAGCTGCCGCCGCAAAGCATCCTTTCCAGCCGGAGATCGTGCCGGCGCTGGATGCGATCCTGCCGGATGGAACGATCGCCAACTGGTAGTCAGCGAAGGTTCGCAACCAGATCGAAGTGAACGTGCCTCGGCGTTTAAAGCTTCATACAACATCTTCCTCCCGCTGCGGATTTAGCAGTAAGAGGCGATCGTCATATCTGCATCGCCTCCGCAAATAGAACAACTTCCTCGCCGCTCTCCGGAGCAACCTTTGAGAAAAGCTTCTTTGAGAGGTGCAATCCGCAGGCAGATCCGTCCAGGGTCGCTATCTACGATCTTTGCAGCTATTCCCCCCCGGGCCAGCACAAACGACCGGTTCTGGGAAGCTGCGCCGCAGCACCCGGTCGAGCCTGACCGTCCACAATGGGCCGCCAGTGCTTCAACCTCATCTCCGCGGAAGCTGCATAGCGATGCGAAGGATTGGAACGACGTTTTTATGAAGCCGCGTGGCGGCCCGTCTATGACAGGCGGCAGCGGTCCGTCAGCGGCTGCCTGATTTGAACGAAACGCAGCGGTGCGCCTAAAGAGGTGAGCTATAGTCCTATCAAGCCCTATCTCGTCCGGCCGCTCTCTAACCGAACGAGCACCGCATGGGCCTAGCTGTGTGCGGCCACCCGCCGCCAAACGGGTGGCCAGGGATCATAGAACCGACCGGGTCACGAACCGCACCTAAGTATGGCGGATCTCGGTTCCCAGGACTTTCAGGCACTCCCTCATGAAGGCTGCGAGGGCGGTCCAGCCTTTGCCCGACACCATGTTACCATCGACATAGGCCTCCTTGGGACCCGCATCATAGTAGATGCCCCCGACGGCAGCCACCTCGGGTGCGCATGCCGGCAGGCAAGCAACCGTGCGGCCCTTGATCACGCCGGGAACTGCCATGAGGATCTGCACGCCGTGGCAAATTGTGAAGATGGGTTTGCCGGTCTCGTGGAAGTGTCTGACCATAGTCTGCACGCGAGGATCGGTGCGGATGTATTCCGGTCCACGACCACCCGCAGCGTAGACCGCATCATAACTGTCAAGTTCACCTTCGACCTCGGCAAAAGTCTTGTTGATCTCGGCGTTATGGCCCGGCTTTTCCGTGTAGGTCTGGTGCCCCTCAAAATCATGGAGCGAGGTGGCGATCATGTCGCCAGCGTTTTTATCAGGGCAGACGACATGGACGGTATGGCCAACAGCCTCCATTCCCTGCTGGAAAACAAAGATCTCGTATTCCTCGGTGAATTCACCGCAGAGCATGAGGATTTTCTTGCCGTTCATTTGGTTTCTCCTGGCGTCGTATCGGGATCGTTTCGGATCTCCGGGGCCAGGTTAGCCCCGGAGACAGGGTGAATTTCAGAAGGGAGAGTCGGGGAAATAGAACTGATCCGCATTTTCGGGTGTGATCAGGGGCGCATCGAGAAGGAAAGCCCCCCGCATCGGGGCCTGGCCTGCAAATTGTCCCGCTGTCATGTAGATGGCAGACGCGATCATCGAAGGGGGATAGGGCGTCGAGATCGGTGTGCGCTCGTCGCCCTCCATGACCATTTCGATTACCTGCTTCATGCCGTTGCCGCCCAGAGCGTATTGGACATCCGTCCGGTCAGCCTGATCGACAGCCTCGAGCACGCCCAGCAGCATGTCATCATCATTTGCCCAGACCGCATCGATGTTGGGATATTTGGCGAGATAGTCCTGCATGAGCGTGAAGGCCTCGTCCTGGTTCCAGTTGGCATACTGGATGTCGAGGATCTCGATGTCCGACTGGTCGATCACCTCGGTGAAGCCTTGGATGCGCTCGTCGTCAATGACGGTGGGAATGCCACGAAGAACGACGATCTCGCCCTCGCCGCCCAGTTGTTCGACAAGCCAGGACGCCGTATTTGCGCCGACGGCGATGTTGTCACCGGCGACATAGAGGTCCTGGATCGACTCGTCGCTCAGGCCTCTGTCGACGACGGTGATAAAGGTGCCCCCCGACGCGACTTGCTCGACCGGGCCGGTCAGCTCTTCCGATGTGAACGGAAGGATCACCAACGCATCAAGGTCGTTGTTGGCGGAAAGATCCTCTAAGGCCGAAACCTGTGCAGTGGCGGAGGAAGATGTGGACACGATGACATCTATGTTCGGAAAGGCAGCCTCGATCTGCTGGGCGGCTTGCTCGGCATGATAGACAACGCCCCCCGTCCATCCATGCGTTGCCGCGGGGATCGACACGGCGATGGTGAATTCGATATTCTGGGCGTGGGCTGCGAAGGTTGTGGTGGCCAGCACAGCGGCGGATGCGAGCATGCGCGTCAGAGCTTTTGAGTGGGTCATTTGGTAGTCCTCCCTTGGTTTGGTTGGCGGCCTTGTCAGCGGCCGCTGGTTAAGCGGTGAGCAAGCATGGCGATGATGATGATGGCCCCCTGCACCGCAGCAACGAGGTATTCCGAGACCATGTTCGACAGCACCATGACGTTGGCGATGATCTCCAAAATCAGAACGCCTGCGATCGTGCCCCCAATGCGCCCTTTTCCTCCGCGCAACAGGGTGCCACCGATGACGACAGCGGTAATGACTTGCAGTTCCCAAAGCTGACCCGTGGTTGGGGTTGCGGCGCCAAGGCGCGGCACATAGCAAATCGCAGCAATCGAGACGCACACGCCCTGGATCACATAGGCTAGTGTCCTGACACGACCGACATGCACGCCCGAAAATCGGGCCACGTCGGGGCTAGATCCTGCCGCGGTCAGGCGCCGACCGAACTTGGTGCGATACAGCAGAAAACCGGCAGCCAGCGCCACGATCACGGTGATCAGCACCGGGATCGGAATGCCCATGACATTGCCGAAATAGACCGGGCGATAGGCCTCGCGCAGCGTGCGATCGATCGGCAGCGAGCCGCCATCGGTCATGAAGGTAATGAAGGCGCGGAAAATCCCCATCGTGCCGAGTGTCACGATGAACGGTTCGATCTTGCCGAGGGTCACGATCAGGCCGTTGAAGAGACCACAAAGCCCACCGACCACCAGCGCCACCAGCGCGCCCACCGGGATCGCCATGGGACCGAGGGCGGGCACAAGGGCATTCATCGTCATGATCATGATCCCGGTTACAAACGCCATCATCGAGCCCACGGACAGATCGATGCCGCCAGAGGCGATCACGAATGTCGCTCCCACGGCGATGATCGCGATGAAGGCGCTGCGGGTGACGATATTCGTCAGGTTGTTGATCCCGAGAAAATTCGAATTGATGAGCGCGCCGACAAGAACAATGACGATCAGGGCGATATAGGGGGCGAAGTCGCTCAGCCGGACGCTGCGCCGGCGGGGTGTAGTCGGGGCGACGCCATGGGCGGATTTGGTCGTGCTCGTCATGTCGCGGGCTCCTTGTCCATTACGGATGCCGCCGTAGTGTCCTGCGGCAGCGCGGCTGCCGCCGGGTCGCCATCGTCTGCATGATGGCTGCTGGCGGCGGCATAGACGATGTTCTGCTCGGTGATCCGGTCGCCTGTCATCTCGGCCACGAACCGGCCGCCGCGCATCACAAGCACGCGGTCGGACAAACCGACGAGTTCCGGCAACTCGGACGAAATGATGATGCAGGCCTTGCCGGCGCGCACGAGGCGGTCGATGAACTGATAGATCTGGCTCTTGTTGCCGATGTCGATCCCGCGGGTAGGTTCGTCGATGATGACGATCGAGGGATCGGTCATCATCACTTTCGCCAACAGCAGCTTCTGTTGGTTGCCGCCTGACAGCTGCCCGGCCAGCATTGTCAGGCTACGCACGCGGATATCATAATTTTCGACCGCCTTATGCAGAGCGTTTGCCTCGCCGGTCTTGTCGATCTGCAGGCCGGGGCTGACCGATGCCAGCGCCTGAAGCACAAGATTTGGCCCAAGCTGTTCGTTCAGAAGAAGGCCTTTGCCCTTTCTGTCCTCCGTCAGATAGACCAAGCCTGCCCGCATCATGGCATCGACGGAGCGCGATGGGACGGATTGGCCGTTTACCTCGACGCGGACGGCCTGGGACGGACGCAAGCCCATCAGGCCTTCCATCAGCTCGGTCCGGCCAGCGCCGATCATCCCCCCGATGCCCAGCACCTCGCCGGGAGAGACGGAGAAATCGCCGCGGACTGCGCCGTGATCTACCGTCAGCCCTTCGACGACCAGGATCGGGGCGGCGATGGGCGGATCCCGACGCGGCGGGTAAAGCATCGACAGCTCGCGTCCGACCATCAGCTCGGCCATGGCGCGCTGTGTCAGTTCGGAGGCGTCCCATGTCCCGACGCAGCGGCCGTCGCGAAGCACGGTAATCCGGTCTGCCAGCGCCTCGACCTCATCGAGACGATGCGAGATATAAAGGACCGCCACCCCCGCATCGCGCAGGTTCCTGACGATGTCGATCAGGGCGGCGACCTCGTCATTGGCCAGCATCGCGGTGGGTTCGTCGAGAATGACGACCCGGCGAGGGTCAAGCACCGCCCGCGCGATCTGGAACAATTGTTGCTGGGCCAAGGGCTGATCACCGACCCGATCAGTCGGGTGCGCCCTGGCGCCGACACGGTCCAGCACCTCGGCTGTGCGAATGTCCATCGCCCGGTCGTCGATCATCGGACCGCGCGTCAGCTCACGCCCCAGAAAGAGGTTCTGCGCGACGGTCAAATCGGGTGCCAGCAGGATTTCCTGATGGACCAGAACGACTCCTGCCGCCTCGGCTGCAACCGCATCGGCGAAATCGGCGCGTTGCCCGTCCATTTCAAGATGCCCCGTGCTGGGGCGAACATGCCCCGACAGAAGCTTCATCAGCGTCGACTTACCGGCGCCGTTCTCGCCGATGATCGCGTGAACCTCGCCTGCGCGGATATCCAATGTGATGTCCGACAGCACGGTGACCGGTCCATAGGATTTTGCCAATCCCCGCGCTGATAGCGCGACTGCCTCGGAGGGTCCTGTCTTCGTGACCGCGGAGGTCATTCGAAAGCCATGCGCAGGCGATCCCGCGAGCGTTCGACATGATCATGCATCGCCGCGCCCGCACCGGCCACATCGCCCCGGCGGAACGCATCCAGCAGGGCCGCGTGTTCGTCCAGTGCCTCGGTGGTGACACGGCTGTGGAACATCAGGCGGAAGATGTGCAGGTGGACATGCTGATCGGAAAGCGCCAGCCGCATGACGTCATTGCCCGCGATGCGCAGGATTTCCTCGTGGAAATGAGCGTCGGCACGGGCAAAGCGGGAATAGCGGCTGTTGCGGTCGACAGGCGGTGCGCCCCGGCCCATGTCCGCGGCCACCTCCTCCAGTCTGGCAAGGGCTTCCGCAGTCATCGCCGCGCAGGCAAGTCGGGCGCCCTCGGGCTCCAGCAGCAGGCGGAATGTGTAAAGATCTTCGAACTGCTTTCGGGTCAGTTGGGGTGCAGCCGAAAAGCCGATTAGGTGGGCCTTTAAGACGAGGCCCTCGCGCTCCAGGCAAGCCAGAGCTTCACGAACCGGTGTTTGGGACACGTTCAATTCGCGGGCGAGGGCATCCATCGGGATCCGCGCTCCCGGGGGGATCTCAAGGGACATCAGCTTTTCATAGATGCTTTCGTAGACACTGGTGACAATGCTGCGTGGCCGGACAACGCCAGTTTGTTGAATGTGCTCCGGTGCTGTCGCCATCGTGAGCGAACTCCCATTTCTACGTCCCATCGTGAAGAAAGCGTTGCCAAATGCCAGACCTGATGTCAAATACAATATCATATACGATATGATTTGAGCGTGGGTGGTCAGCATGGAGCCGGGTCGCAATGCCGATAGAGAGGTCTATGCGATGAAGCATGACGCCGACGGTCTGCGTTCCATTGCGTCCACCCTGCTGCACGATTACGGGGCCCCGTTGCCACATGCGGCGTTGCAAGCCGAGCTGCTGATCGAAGCGGAAATGCGCGGTCTGCCCTCGCACGGCCTCCAACGCCTCCCAAGATTGCTTGCCCGTATTGATGCGGGTCTGGCCGATCCCCGCTCGCAGGGCGTGGCTCGGTCGGTCAGGCCCGGCTTTCTGGCGGTGGACGGGCAGCGGGGACTGGGTCCGGTGGTCCTCGACGCCGCGATCGAAGATCTGCTGCCAAAGGCGCGCGCACTTGGCATGGCCATGGCGGCCATTCGGAACTCCAATCACATCGGGATGCTAGCTTGGTATGTCGAGCGGATCGCTCATAGGGGTATGATCGGTATGGTCATGACCACGAGCGAGGCGCTGGTCCACCCTTTCGGTGGCACGGAAGCGATGCTTGGGACGAACCCGATCGCCATCGGCGTTCCGACCGCGGACGATCCCTTCGTGCTCGACCTTGCAACCAGCCTAGTCTCCATGGGCAAGATCCACCACCACGCCCTAGTGAACAAGCCGATCCCCGAGGGCTGGGCGGTGGACAGGGACGGCCATCCGACAACGGACCCGCATGCGGCGAAAGACGGTGCCTTGGCGCCCTTTGGCGATGCCAAGGGCTATGGCCTCGGCCTTGCGGTGGAATTGCTCGTCGCTACCCTTGCCGGGTCCAGCTTTGCGCCGGAGGTGCGCGGCACCCTGGACGAAGACGAGGTGGCGACCAAGGGTGACGTGGTGGTGGTGATCGACCCGACCGCAGCCGGACCTTCCGCCGCGTTGACTGAATATCTCAATCGTCTTCGGCAATCACGCCCGTGCGATCCGACCCGGCCGGTTTCTGTTCCGGGCGATGGCATGCGGGCGCGCCGGGATGTTTCGCGCGACGAAGGCATAGATGTGCCCGAAGAACTTTACGAAACATTACTGGCCCTTGGCCGATCATGATCGATCATTAGGAGAACCGAACGATGTCGTTATTTGGAGTTATCCGTGCGCCCCGGGAACTGGTCTTCGGTTCCGGTCAGCGGCATGCCTTGGGCCAGATCGCGGCAGGGCTGGGCCGCCGCGCCCTTGTGGTGACGGATGAGAGGCTGGCCTCGGACAAAGAATTTCTGGCGATGCTTGTCCACCTGCGCGATGCGGGCCTGGAGGTCGAGGTCGAGAGCGGCACCTTGCCGGACGTTCCGGTGACCAGCGCGATCATCGCTGCGGACCATGCACGGGCCTTTTCGCCGGACCTCGTGATCGGCATCGGCGGCGGCTCTTGTCTGGATATGGCGAAATGCCTCGCGCTGCTGCTAGCTCACGGCAAATCGCCTCAGGATTACTATGGCGAGAACCTGGTCCCGGGGCCGGTTCTGCCCATCATTGCCATCCCGACGACCGCGGGCACCGGGTCTGAAGTGACGCCTGTCGCGGTTCTGTCCGACAGTGCGCGCAATCTGAAAGTCGGTATTTCGTCGCCCTATCTCATCCCCACCGCCGCGATCTGCGATCCCGATCTGACCATGTCCTGCCCGCGCGGGCTGACCGCGATTGCCGGGGCAGATGCGCTGACCCATGCCATCGAAGCATTCAGCGCCATACGCCGCTCGCCGGATGCGGGGATCGCGCAGCAGCGCGTGTTTGTTGGCAAGAATGCAGCTTCGGACCACTTCGCCCTGCAGGCCATCGGATTGCTGTGGGAGGGGTTGGAGACCGCATGCACTAACGGGGGTGATGCTTCCGCACGGGCAAACGTGATGATGGGCGCGACCTATGCGGGTCTCGCCTTCGGTGTGGCAGGAACAGCGGCGGCTCATGCGATCCAGTATCCGGTGGGGGCCCTGACCCAAACGCCTCATGGCGCCGGTGTCGCCTGCCTGATGCCCTATGTCATGGCATGGAATGCGCCCACCATCGCTCCGGAACTCGAATCGATCGCGCAGGTCATCGGCGTAGGGTCGGGCGCCGATGTCATCCCCGCCATAGCGGATCTGTTCGGCCGCATCGGCATCCCGCCCACATTGCGCGAGCTTGGACTTGCCGAGGACCGCATCGATTGGGTCACCGAGCAAAGTTGCACCATCGCCCGCCTGATCCAGAACAATCCCCGTCCCCTGCCTGCCGCCGACATGCGCCGCCTCGTCGACGCCGCCTTTGCGGGCGACCGAACAATCCTTGCCTGATGTCCCGGAGATCCTCATGATGAACGATACGCGCTTTTCCGGCTATGCCGATCCTTCGCTGCACGCCCACGGCCTCTGGATAGGGGGGCGTTGGCTTGGGGGAGCCGGCATTCCGGTCACTGACCCCGCGACCGGGCAGACTATCGCCGAGGTGCCGGATGCGGGTTTTGCCGAGGCAACCATGGCCGTCGATGCCGCAGCGGCTGCCGCCGAGGGATGGCGAAGCACGCCGCCCCGCCAGCGCAGCGAAATCCTGCGCCGGTGGTTCGAGCTGATGCGGGAACATGCCGAGGAGCTAGCGCTGCTGATCTCGCTTGAAAACGGCAAGGCGCTGGCCGACGCTCGGGGAGAAGTCGCCTACGCGGCGGAATTCTTCCGCTGGTATTCTGAAGAGGCCAGCCGCGTTGCGGGAGAGTTCCGCACCACGCCCTCGGGCACACATCGCATCCTCGTCGATCATGAACCGATCGGGATCGCCTTGCTGATCACTCCGTGGAATTTTCCCGCTGCGATGGCCACGCGCAAGATCGGCCCGGCGCTTGCGGCGGGCTGCACCGTGATCCTCAAGCCCGCTTCCGAAACCCCCCTGACTGCTTATGCCATGGCAAGACTGGGTGCAGAGGCCGGGGTGCCGGACGGCGTCGTGAACGTGCTCACCACCGCCCGGCCCGGCCCGTTCACTGCCGCGATCCTGGCCGACCCCCGGGTTCGCAAGCTGTCCTTCACCGGCTCCACCGGTGTGGGCCGCACCCTGCTCGCAGAGGCAGCAAAGACAGTCGTGAGCTGTTCGATGGAGCTGGGCGGCAACGCGCCATTCCTCGTGTTCGACGACGCAGATCTGGAAGCGACGCTGGACGCAGCAATGATTGCCAAAATGCGGAATGCGGGCGAGGCCTGCACCGCAGCCAACCGATTTTATGTCCAGTCCGGGATCCACGACGCCTTTGTGGAGGGTCTAACAGCAAGGATGCGGGCCATGAAGGTCGGCCCCGGCTATGAAGCTGCCACCGAATGCGGCCCGATGATCACTGTTCAGGCCGTGGACAAGATCGACCGACTTGTTTCTGAAGCCGTGACACAGGGTGCCAAGGCGACCACCGGTGGGACCCGGCCCGGCAATGACGGATACTATTATCCCCCCACCGTGCTCAGGGATGTCCCACTAGGCATGTCGATTGGACGCGAGGAGATCTTTGGCCCTGTTGCCGCGGTCTACCGATTCGAGACCGAAGCAGAAGCAATCGCCCTGGCGAACAACACCGAATATGGCCTTGCCGCCTATGTCTTCTCCCGCGATCTGGTCCGGGCCATGCGGGTCGGCAAGGGCATCGACACCGGGATGATCGGAATCAACCGAGGCCTCATGTCCGATCCCGCGGCGCCCTTTGGCGGCACCAAGCAGAGTGGTCTGGGACGAGAAGGAGGTGTGACTGGCATTCTTGAGTTCATGGAACCCAAGTATTATGCCGTTGAGTTCTGATCGGGGCACGGGTGTAATGATCGATCTCTACCGCAATCGGGATTTCATTCCCGACTTCGACCATCTCGTCGCTGAAACGGCAGAGCGCAGTCACAGTCTGGCCTCGCGTGTCATCATCAGGAGGGACATCGCTTACGGCGCGACGTCCCGCACGACGCTCGATCTGGTCTTTCCGGACGCGCCCAAGGCGGGGGCGCCGCTGCACATGTTCGTGCATGGGGGATATTGGCGGTCCGGATCAAAGAACGATCACACCCTTGTCGCCGCGCCGGTCATTGCAGCAGGCGGGATCGCGGCCATCGTTGGCTACGACCTGATGCCCGGCACGCGTTTGGCCGCAATCGTGGCTCAGATCCGCCAAGCGTGCAAATTTTTGGCTCGGCTGGCCCCGGAAATTGGGGCGGATGCCGCCCGATTCACCGCAAGCGGGCACTCCGCAGGAGCCCACCTTGTGTCACTCCTTGCGGCCACCGCACCGGGAGACGATAGCATGGCTGCTGATACCCCAGATCTACAGGCCCTTCTTTTGGTCAGCGGCATCTACGATCTTTCAGATATTCCCGAGAGTTTTTTGAAGAACGAAGCGCAGCTGCGACATGATGAGGCCGCAGCCTGGTCCCCGCTTGCCGCATGTCACCGCCCCGGGCCGCTGCGTATTCTCACGCGGGGCGATGCGGAAACGGCGCCTTTTCACCAACAAGCGCGGGCCTTTGGGAAGCTGCTGCTGAATGCCGGCCTAAGGTCTGAGGTCTATGAAGAGCTTGATCGAAATCATCTTTCAATCGTTCTCGACCTAGCTGATCCGGATCGGCCCTTGGGAAGACGCTTGGCTGATCTTGTCGCCGGATAGAGTCCGGTAGGCGCCTGGCTCTGCGCCGCCAAACTTGCCTTAGGGCACTCAACGGTCGAGTTCTGGCAGTGAGATGCATGCCGTGTGGCAGTGTCGATGCGGCTGCATAGCCGGGAACAAGACGATATTAGCCTGAGCCCGCAGTAATCGTTTTCGCCAACAGCTCAGCACCTATCCTTGCGCGGGCGCGGGGTCAGCTTCCGTAGCCCTTGGCAGCGGCCTCGATCGCGGCCACGTTGATCTTAACCATCCCGATCATCGCCTCCATGACGCGCCGCGCCTTTTCTGAAGTCCACCGGCTTGGTCGCGACCAGGATCCGCATGCCCTGCGACGGCATCAGCACGGCACTTCTCCAAGGGCCTCGACGATCTCGGCCAGCCGAACAGTGGCCGTGCCCTTGTCGATCACGATTCGGATATGCTTTTCAGCCGGCCGGCTGTCGCAGGAAGGTGGTGCTGGCGCCGGATCGCAGACCACCAGCGGGGCAAAGACCGGCTCGTCGGTTGGTGCAGATGGCAGCACCAGCTTGCCTTGCTTCGCCAGCCGCCGCCACGCCGACAGGTGGTTCGGCTGCACACCTTACCTGTCCGCCACGGCATTCACCGTGACACCCGGCTCGCGCGTGTCGGCGACCACCAGAGCCTTCACCTCATTCGGCCACCGGCGATGCCCCGACGCATGGATCTCGACGCCCAAAGGAGTGAGAAAGGAATTCTTGGCACATATTGCGAAACGCACTTCCCATCAGCGGAGGAAAGGACTTCGCAGCACAGCGTCAGACAAGCAACTTGGGGTTCAGACGCCGATTACCGATCTCGCTGCGTGTGGCACAAATGTCCGGTCTGGGGAAGCCACGCTGCGGCGTCGCTGCTCGTCGGAGCGACCGCTCTGGGTCGACCACGCCGAAGCGAGTTGGACCGTCGAAAGGGGCGGAGAGCAGCCTGACAGTGGTGCAGCATGGCGTCCGCAGCATCAGCCGAAAGCCGACGCTCCGTATGTCGAAGGACAGGTGAGTGCTCTTGAAAACCGAATGGGCGGGAACCCGACATTCGCTGTGTGTGGCATGAAGGTCTGGTAAGCGGAAAACCCTCGATTTCCGTGCCTGGCCAGAACAGCTTATTCGGTCCAAAGTCTGAACCCATGGCTGCTGTCGGCTGGTCGTTTTTCCGTGATCAGCATTCCAGAGGTCGGCGTCATAATGCGGTGTGCCTTACCTCGCTCTCGGAGACCGAGCGACAATCGCTCCGAGCAGGACCAGCGGACCTGCAAGCAGGAAGGCCAAGCCCGGCACCTCTGCGAAGAAGACAAAGCCAAGCGCCACGGCCCAGAGCACCGAAAGGTATTCGAACGGAGCCAAAGCGGAGGCATCGGCATGGCGGAAAGACAACGTCATCAAGATATGGGCGAGCCCGCCTGCAAAGCCGGTGGAGATCAACAGCATCGTGCCGGCCGTGCCAGGCCAGGTCCATCCCCAGGGAAGCGTCGCCAGGCCGCATAAGGCGGATACGATGGCAAACCAGAACGCGATTGCGCCAGCGCCTTCGCCAAGCAATGTGAGACGGCGCACCTGAATTAAAGCACCGGCTGTCAACATGGCGGTGACAATGCCGAGAAACACCCCCAAGCCCCCCGTGTCGGGTAAGCCGCCCGCGAAGGCAGGCAGGCAGAATGCAGCCGCACCCGCCAGACCAAGGGCCACCCCTGCGATCCGCCTCGCGGTCAGGCGCTCTTTCAGAAGCACCCAGGCCAGCACGGCGAGCATGACCGGCGCGAGGTAGGAAAGCATCGTCGCTTCGGCGAGCGGCAACAGGCGGATCGTCGCGAACGAAGTGAACATGGCCGCGGCTCCCATGAGGCAGCGCCCGATATGCCCGAAGGGTCGCGATGTCCTGAGACCGCCAGGCCAGTCACCGCGCCACCACAGGTATGCGGCAAGCGGCAGAAGGGCGATTGCGGAGCGGAAAAACACGACTTGCCCCAGAGGGACCGTGTCACCGAGCGCCTTGACGCAAACGCCCATCAGCGCAAAGGCGAGGGTCGAGAGGATGCGGAGCGTGATCCCGAGCGCTTCGTTCTGCAAGAACGGCAGGGCAGTGGCCTGGGGAAGCGGCACGTTCACGACCGCGCGGCCCGGGCACCAGGGAGTCTAACGGGGCAGTGTGTCATCGATCCAAAGCGCCTCATCCTGCGCTGAAGCGGATATGCGGGCGACCGGCCTCCGCCGATCCGTCGACTTGTGCTGCCACGCGAAACACGTCGCGCAGGATATCTCGGGTAAGCACGGCGTGGGGCGTTCCGCACGCGCAGACAGAACCCTGTTGAAGGACCACGATACGGTCGCAGAACATCGCGGCGAGGTTGAGGTCGTGCAGGGCGATGACGCTGGTCAGGTCGAGATCGCGCACCATGCGCAGGATCTCGATCTGGTGATGAATGTCGAGATGGTTCGTCGGCTCGTCGAGGAACACCACCTGCGGCGCCTGTGCCAGAGCGCGGGCGATATGCACGCGCTGACGCTCGCCCCCGGACAGGGTCTGCCAAGCCTGCTTGCTGCGCGATGTCATGTCGACGCGATCGAGCGCCTCGCCGACCGCCGCCTCGTCGGCCTTGGACCAGCCCGCGAGCGCAGAGCGGTGCGGCGTCCGCCCGAGCCGCACCACATCGGCGACGGTGACATTGGTGTCCGTCGCAGCGCTCTGCTGGACGAACGCCACCTGGCGCGACAGCGCCTTGCGGGACACCTGCGCGATGTCTTGGCCGTTGATCTCGACCCGGCCGGAGCCGGGACGACGCAGCCCCGCCAGAAGCCGCAGCAATGAGGACTTGCCCGAGCCGTTGGGGCCGATCAGCCCGAGTGTCTCGCCAGGCGCGACCGCGAGCGACACGTCCGAGACGATGGTCTTGCGCCTCACGCCCCAGGTGAGGTTCTGCGCCACGACGCTCATGCCTGCGGCCTCGCGCGGTAGAGGATGATCGCGAAGAAGGGCACCCCGACAAGGGCGGTGACAACGCCGATGGGGACGGTCTGCTGCGCCACGATCACCCGCGACACGATGTCGGCGGTCACCATGAAGATCGCCCCGATGACCGCGCAGGCGGGCAGGAGGCGCATGTGCATCGGCCCCACGACGAAGCGCGCGGCATGGGGCACGACGAGGCCCACGAAGCCGATGGCGCCGACCATGCTGACGATCGTTGCCGTCATCACGGCCGTCACCGCGAACAGCACGAGACGTATCCGCCCCACCGGAACGCCGAGCGCGGCCGCGTCCTCGTCTCCGAAGGTGAAGGCGTCGAGGGCGCGCGCCATGTAGATGCAGAGCGCCAGACCCAGAGGCACCGTCACCAGCAGAAGCTGGAAGTCGGGCCAGCGCACGCCGCCGAAGCTGCCCAGCAGCCAGAACATGACATTGCGCGCCTGTTCGGCATTCCCGGAGGTGGTCACGATGTAGGAGGTAAGCGCGTTGAAGAGCTGTGAGGCGGCGACTCCGGCCAGGATCGTGTGGTTCGGCCCGCTCGTCGCGCCGTTCGACAAGAGCGCCACCACGCCGAAGGCCGCGAAGGCCCCGGCAAAGGCCCCGGCCGAGAGCGTGAGGCTGCCTGAGCCGACGCCGAGGATGATCACGCAGACCGCGCCGGTCGAGGCGCCGGCCGAGATGCCCAGCACGAAGGGTTCGGCCAGCGGGTTGCGCAGGAGCGCCTGGAGGATCGCGCCGCAGAGCGCCAGCCCCGCCCCGGCGAGTGCCGCGACGAGCGCACGGCTGAGCCGCAGGTCCCAGACCACGCTTTCCTCGATGGGCGGAAGCTCGGCGGCGGTCAGGCCAATCCCGTTGGTGATTGCCAGGAACACGGTGCCAAGCCCGATCGTGTAGTCGCCGATGGCGGTCGCGACGGCGATGGCGAAGGCCAGGACCGTGGCCGAGACAAGCGTCAGCAGTGCGAACCGCACCATACCGCGATCCATGATGCCTGCGCTCATTCCGCGAGGTCGAGCGCCTCAAGCTGCTCGGCGACCTCCTCGGCCCCGTAGAGCGTCTGGATGCTGGCATTGGTCGCAGCACCGGGCATCACGACAATGCGGCCCTTCTGCACGGCCTCCATCTGGCTGACGATCGGATCGGATTCGAGAAAGGCGATCTTGTTCTCGGCCTCGTCGAGGTTCCAGCGCTTGCGGTCGACCTGTGCCGCGACGATCACGGTGGGGTCGGTCGCCATGATGCCTTCCCAGCCCAAGGTCGGCCATTCGGACGCGGCCTTGACGGCGTTCGAGCCGCCCAGAAGCTCCGCGATATACGTCGACGGACCGTTGCCGCCGGCGAGGTAGGCATCGTCTTCGGGCGACGGGCTGGAGAACCAGAACAGGAATGTCAGGTCATCGCGGTCCTCGAATCGCCCGCGCAGGGCCGACTCGCGCGCCTTCAGATCCGCGATAACGGACTCGCCCCGATCCGCGACATCGAAGATCCGCGACAGATCCGAGATCTCTTTGTAGAGTTGATCCATCGTCCAGAGCTCGGAGCGGGTGCCGTAGATGTCGGTGGAGACCTCCGTCACGGAACAGGCGCTCGGGGACAGATAGGTGGGAATGCCCAGGCTGTGAAAATCCTCGCGTTGGGCGACCTTGCTGTCGGGACCCATGAGCGTGACCAGCATCGCCGCCACGAAGTCGGGCTGCACCGCCAGCACCGATTCCAGCGAGGGAAACTCGACCGACAGAAGCTCCACCTCGGCGTTCGCCTCTGCCAGCTCGGGCAGCACCGTGTTGGGCCAGAAGGCCGTCGCCGCCATGCGGTCCTCGAGCCCCAGCATCAGCATGATCTCGGCGCTGTTCTGACCAAGCGCAACGGCGTTCTGCGGCGGAGCCTCGAAGGTGACGGACTGCCCGCAGTTCTCGACCGTCATGGGATAGTCCGTCTGTGCCTGGACCGCAGAGCCAAGGCAGGTTGAAACTGCGACTGCAATCGCCATGATCGATTTTTGCGACATCAAGCGGTTCCATTGTTGAGTATAATTGTCGAGAACCAGCTAGCGGCGTCCAGCGACGATATCAAGGTGTTTTGGTCAGGATGTCTTGCCGCGAGGTGAGAGAACACACACGGGCGAGCAACTCCTGAGCGACCGGTCTTGCTATAGCCGAAGCGAGATCTAAACGATCCAGGTGGCAAGGCACCCGACCGTCGCCGCGTGAACCCTCACCGGCGGCTTTGGGCCGGGTGCGCCTAGACCATGTCCAACGGTTCTGGCCTCCCCGCCAGGTGACGCAGATCGACGGGTAGACCCGCGTGCGTTGCACGTAGCCTCGGGCCGCGCGCGGATCCCCGGACACAATATTCCCGGCACGCAAGGCCGTTCGGCGGATCGCGAAAAGCTTGGTTCAGCCTGGACGGTCGATGCACTATGCTTCCGGTATCGCCGCATAAGGACTGCCGAACATGGACAATGCTCTCCTCGCCTCCGTCGCGGGTCTCCCCGCCTTCCTTCTTTACATGGGGGTCGCCATCGGCCTGTTCCTGGCCTTCATGAAGATCTACGCCATGGTGACGCCACATGACGAGCACGCGCTGATCCGCGCCAACAACCCCGCCGCGTCCATTTCCTATGGCGGCGCGATGATCGGCTTCGTGCTGCCGATCGCGTCGGCGGTCCAGAACTCCATCAGCCTGCTCGATGTCCTGGTCTGGGGCGTGGTGGCCGGGGTCCTGCAGGTCCTCTGCTTCCTGGTTTTCCGGCTCTTCCACAGCGATATCGTGACCCGGATCGAAGAGGGTCAGACCGCAGCCGCCATGCACCTGGCGGCGGTCAGTCTCTCGGTGGGCCTTCTGAATGCTGCGGCCATGACCTACTGACGTTTGTCTTGATCAGCAGTTTCAGCTCAGGACTTGAGGGCGCCGAAGGTGGTCCATCGTCTGCTGCCAAAAGGCCCTTCAACATGACAGACCAGGCTGCCGATCTCGGAGATGTTGGGCCCGCATGGAGCAGATGGAGTATAACTCTATCTTCCGCTGGTTCGCTGGGCTCGGGATCAATGACGCTTCGTCCCGCACGTCGCACCCTGTCTACATGATATGGCAGCGGCAGGTCCGACTGTCCGGTATGGCGAAGCTACACGGCGGCACGCTACAGGTGCCAGCCGGCAGGTTCGGGCCGAACACAAGCCAAACATCTCATCCACCTCCTCATCGAAGGTGTCAGTCAAGGAGGGCTGGGCTGGACCCGTTTTGGATAGCAATCCCCGCCGGCCATTGCGACGATGGGGTCAGGCCTTCGAAGGTTCGACCTCACCCTCTTCCTCGCCGTCCCAGTAATGGACGCGCACGGCGTGAACCTTGACCAGTGCCATGCCGGGTGTGTCTATCCCGTCGGGGAACCACCGATCAATGTCGGCGGACCAATGGTCGGCGAAGGCCGCCTTGTCGCGGATGATGCTGGCCTCGCCCTCGACGGCCACGAACAGAGGCCGCGCGCCCAGGATGCCCGCGCGGCCCTGGAAGGACAGCGCGACATGACGGTCGCGCTCGATGTCGCTGACGGTGCGCGTGTCTTCATAGGTGAAGTAATAGCTGTCACCGTCCCACTCGACCTCGCTTTTGTTGCTCATCGGGCGTGTGGCCAATTGCCCGCCCTCGGTCCGGGTGGTCAGCATGGCAAAGTCGATCTTGCCCATTGCCTTTGCCAAGTCCTGGATTGTCCTGCCGGCCATGGTTCCTTCTGCGGGTTACAGATGCACACTGTGTGGAACGCCGACTGCATGGGATTTGCTGCGCACTCAAACGAGGACGCCCTCGCAGGGGTTCAGACGGTGTCGCTCTGTGCGACTAGCTTTCGAAAGTCGCTTTCGCCAAGGATCTGGATGGGGTGGCCGACAGCCTGCATGTCTTTGGCTTTTCGGTGCTTGCTGCTTCGCGCATCTCCGGCAAGCAGGGACAGATCCTGATCCCCGATGACAAGGTGAGTGGTCTGCCTGGTCACGCCGGCCTTGACCGACATCCCGGCCCGGGCGGCCAATTCGGCGGCCTCGGTCCGGGACAGGCCAAGCGCGCCCGTGAAAACCACCGTGGAACCGGCCAGGGGCCCTGACGGGTCTCCCGCCATGGTGATCGCCGGGGCATAAGTCTTTTTGCGAACCGGCTTGGTCAGGTCCTCGAAGGAAAGACCAAGATGGCGCTCGGCGTGCTGCACGACCATTGCAGCTGCGCGGGCGTCCTCGCCCGCATCATGGTGGTGGAACCTCAGGTTCAGCGTCCTCTTGAGATTGGCCAGACCGTGCCCGCCATTCCCCTTCAGCTCGGGCCAGGCCCGCCTGGCGATCATGACGCTGTCGCTCCATCGCAGTTCGGGCACGTCGATGCCACAGGACCTGCAGGCGGCGGTCACCGCCTGCTTGTCGAAATTGCTGTGCTGGATAAGATGGTGCTGCGTCAGCAGCGGTAGCAAAACCTCCAAGGCGTCTGAAAATCCGGGTGCCTCTGCCACATGATCCGGACCGATGCCGTGAAGCCGGATGTTGAAGGGATCGAACCGGCTGCGGGGATTGATCAGCATGGAGAATGTCTGGATCTCGTCATCGGGTTGAACGCAGGCTAGGCCGATCTGGCAGATGCTTGCGGCATCACTGCATGCTGTTTCCACGTCCAACGCGATAAAGCGGAAGCGTCCCTGGGGGACGTGTTTCGCATGGCCGAAGGACGTTCTGGCAGAGGCCCGGACGTATCGAGACGAGGATGGTTCAAAACCCTCCGCCCGTCGCGGATCGCGACGCTGCGGCTCAAAGCTGCGTCCGAGAAGCCAGTCAAATAACGCCATTCAAATTCACTCCGCAAATTTGCTGCATCCTAGCCGAAGACGTTGGCAAAGTGAGACACTTGTTTGCGCGGCTCGATAGTCTTGATGGGCATGCGGATGGAGGTTGGCAGCCCAGACCTTCTCCGAAGCTTATTCTGCGAAGGTCAATGCCCCACTAGCGGCACTGCCCGTTGTCTTATGCTGCAGCGGGCACCAATGACTGGTTCCGTGATGCTGCAGCATGTCACCCAACAGGAGCCATCCGTCAGCTATGGGCCGTCCTCAGAACGGCTTATCCTCCCGCGCCGGCTGTGCAGTAGCCAAGGCATACTGCCCCGGTGGCTGGCCGATCTCGCGGGCGAATGCTGTGTTGAACGCGCTGGCTGAGCCATAACCCAAGGACGCACCGATCTCGGCCAAGCTTCCATCGCGGCGGCGCAGTCGGTCCTTGGCGAGGCTCATCCGCCAGCCTGTCAAATAGGTCATCGGCGTGCGGCCGACCTCACGCTCGAACCGCGCGAAGAAGGCCGAGCGCGACAGGCCTGCGGCGCGGGCCAGCTCTGCCACTGTCCAATGCCGGGCCGGATCCGCATGAAGGGTGCGCAAGGCGATGGACAGATGCGGATCGCCCAGGCCGCGCAGCAGGCCCGGCGGCGCGGTGATGCCGCCCGTGGCGCGGAAAGCTTCGATCAGCAGGACCTCCAGCAGCCGTTCCAGCACCACCTCGCGCCCCGGTCGCGTCGCCCGTGCCTCGTCCGCGACCAGCCTGATCAGCATGGCCAGCCGGTCCTCGCCTCGGATGACCACAAGATCGGGCAGCAGGGTCAGCAGCAACCCGGCATCCCTTGTGCCGAAGGTGCAATGGCCAACCAGCTGCTGCGCCGTGACCGGCAGGTCGGGATCGCCGATGCGGACCTGTCCGGGGGCGATCAGGACGGGTTCGGTGAACTGCCCGTCGGGCAGCACCGGATCCACGCTTGCCATCGTGAAGCGCCGCGCGGCCGGGATCAGCGCAAAATCGCCCTCCTCCAGCAGGACAGGCGTCCTGCCGTCGATCTCCAGCATCGCCCGCCCGGCAAGGGTCAGGTTGTAGAAGACGATGCCATCCTCGTCACGGCGCACCCGCCAGGCGCCCGAGGCGCTGGTGATCTTGGCATAGGGTGCGCCGGGGCGCAGCAGGGTCACGATCTGGGTCAGTGGGTCGGTCATGCAATAGTGCCGTTCGGACTGAGGATAAACATTCAAGGACTTTGGATTATAGGACGTCGCGGCGCCGGTGGCTAGATAGGTCGGGCAACAGCGAAAGAACATCGCCATGCCCACCATCCTGATCACCGGCTGCTCTTCGGGCTTCGGCCTCGACACCGCGCGGCACTTCCTGGCCGAAGACTGGAACGTCATCGCCACGATGCGGACCCCGAAGGCCGACCTGCTGCCCGTCTCCGACCAACTGACGATCCTGCCGCTCGACGTCACCGATCCGGCGAGCGTCACCGCCGCCGTTGCGGCTGCGGGCGACATCGACGTGCTGGTGAACAACGCGGGCATCGGCTGGCTTAACGCCGTCGAGGGCACGCCACTTGCTGTCGTGCGCGACATCTTCGAGACCAACACAATCGGCACCATTGCGATGATCCAGGCCGTGCTGCCGCAGTTCCGCACCCGCCGCGCGGGCGTGATCATCAACGTGACCTCCAGCGTGACGCTGAAGAATTATGAACTGCTGTCGGTCTATACCGCCAGCAAGGCCGCCGTGAACGCGCTGACCGAGGTGATGGCGCTGGAGCTTGCCCCCTTCGGCATCCGCGCCCATGTCGTGCTGCCGGGCCAGGCGCCGGGCACCGCTTTTTCCACCAGCGCCCGCGCACGGATAATGCAAGAGGGCGGCTTCCCGGAACCCTATGCAGGAATGGTGCAGGCGGTCATGGCGCGCGTGACCGACGGGGCCGATGAGGGGAAAACCAGGCCAGAGGATGTGGTCGCCGCGATCTGGCGCGTGGCGACCGACCCCGCCACACCTTTGCGCGTGCCTGCGGGCGCAGATGCGGTGGCCCTGTTCAAGGGCTGAAGCGAAGCGACGAGGCGCGGGCGGCATCGTCGCACCGCGCGCTGACGCGCCTCTTTCTTTGGCGAAGATGGCGCGGGCCGTTTTTGGTTTTGACGCTGAGGCACGAACGCCCCGTTTCGGGAGGGGGCACCGCAGCTATTGGATGCCCAATCAGCCGCTGTGGGGCCACCTGCAAGTCCCACTGAGCCCGACCGAGGCAGTGAAGCGATGCAAGACGGCACGGGGAGGTTCACGGCGACCTATGCAGACATTCCATGCCTGACGGGTTTTGACCTCAGCGGCGGCACGATGCCGAGCCTCTCAAGGTGGCTGTGCAGCAGAAGGAGCGCCCCCAGGCCGGTCACGGAGACGACCAGGGCCGCACCAACCGCCCAGGTCATCGAATACGCAGCGGCGACCCAGGCAAAGAGGAACGGCGCCGACGCCCCAAGCACATTGCGGATTGCCGCCAGCCGGCCCAGCCGAAGCCCCAGCCCCGAGGCTCCGAAAAGGGCGACGGGGACGGCCCCCCGCACGATGCTGGAAAGCCCGGCGCCAGCGCCAAGAATGGCCGCAAAGGCGAAAGCGAGAAGTGAAGCCGGGCCGGGAAGAAGCAAGAGAAGGATCGCCGCAAGGATCGCTGCGGCAGAGAGGATGGCAACAAACAGCGGATGCCTGTTGCGCCATACCGTCGCATCCATGACGCGGACGACAACCTGCGCCGGGCCCATCACCATGGCTGCGATATAGGCGGCCTCGCCGATGTCCAGGGATCGCAGGATCTCGACCAGATGCACGGTGACGGCTGACACCGCCATGCCGGTCAGCGCAAAGCCCACCGCCAACAGCTGAAACGCGCGCCGGGCGACGGTCGGGCTCATGACCGGCGGTGATGATGGTTTCTGCAGGGAGGTGTCGACCGATGATGTCGAGCCCCCTGACACGGGCACCGCCATCGTCCAGTAATGGAGGCCAGCACAGAGGCAATGAGAGGCGGCGAAGATGAGCTGCGTTCCGCGCCAGCCGACAGCCTCGATCAGAAACCCGCTGAGGGGCCAGAAGATTGTCGATGCGAACCCTGCAATGAGGGTCAGCCGGGTGATGGATTTGCGGGTGTCGGCCGGGTGCTTCTGCGCCAGCATGGCGAAGGCCGCGTCATAAAGGACGGCAAAGCTGAGAAGCTCGACCAGGATCGTCAGCGCACCGAAGGTCCAGATGCCCGGGGCGAACGCCAGCAACGTCAGAAGCAGCGCCATGCTGAGGCTTCCTGCCGTCATGACCCGCGCCGCGCCCACCCGATCCAGCAGGCCGCCCAAGGCGGGCGCCGCGAACCCACCCAGCAGAAGACCGACCGAGAAGAGGCCGAACAGAAATGGCTCTGCCACCCCGAATTCTTGCGCGACAGCGGGGGCGAGGATCGGAAACGCGTAATAGATCGATCCGTAGCCGATGATCTGCGTCACCCCAAGTGCTGCGACAAGGGGAAGAGGGCGGGGTGAAATCACACGCATCGGACATCGGTCCCATTCGATAGGGGCTGGGATTCCGGTGATTTGTCTTGAGGCGCTACCGGTCCTGTCACTGAGCGGCGCATGCATCGGCTGGCCGACCGATAACGGACCAGCCGCCGGGCCGTGCCGAAAGACGTGAAGCGCGCATTGCTAACTGTCACCAATGCGCGGCTTAATCCGGCGTCGCCGCCTCTCCGCATGGTGGCCGTCGCGCGAAAGTGCATCCATGGCAGAGAGGCGTATAGTGGCTGCACAGGAACGGCGGGGTAAATCAGATCACACCGGTCTTGGTCCCCATGCGCAAGAGACCGAACGCCGACGCCGTAACGGAGGCATGACGGCGACTTGTTCGCCAGCCGTTCACAGCAGCGGATTGCGGTTGTCACCGCCATTCGATCAATCCTCCAGATAGGTTGCCCCACGCCCATTCCTGTCGCACCACGAGCACTGACTGTCAGACCATGCCGACTGCGGTGATCCACGCATCGTAGTTGCGCAATGTCGTCGAATTCTGATGCGAACCCATCGGGCCATTTACGATAAACGGCACGACCTGTTCATCGAGTCCGCCGTGAGAGCGCAGCGGAACGTCGAGGCCTGTTAGGTCGTGCTCCTCCTCCGCCGTGCCAATCGCCTTGCCGGCGACGCAGGTCACGACGAGATCGCCGATGCGGTCTGCGGGCAGATCAAACCTGGCGCATGCTTCACGACGCGTGAGCACCTGATCCATGCCCTCGATCCTAGCCAGAGCGTCGGCGACGACGACAGGATCGACATCCGAAGGCACATGGATCGTTGCAAAAGCTCCCAGTGCGCCGTGATGGGCGACATAGGGGTCGGTGATCGGCAGGATGACCCTCGCCCTGCCGTGTCCCAAAAGGCCTTCCAACAGCGGATTGAGGTAGATGACGTCAGGACGCCCATCGGGCGTATGCTTGGCCTTCATGCCGTGATCGGCGGTCAGCACCAGGCGAATATTCTGAGCGACAAGCCGGGCAATCGCGTCATCGACCTCTGCCATGAATGCGTTGGCTTCCGCCGTTCCCGGGGCGTGCTTGTGCTGGATATAGTCCGACGTAGACAGATAGAGGATGTCCGGACGGCTTTCCTCCATAAGCTTCACCCCCGCTTTCAGCACGAAGATCGACAGATCTCCCGAGTATACGGCGGGAACCGGCAGTCCAAGCCAGTTCGCGGCATCATCCAGACCGTTGATCGCGCCCACCGCCATGTCCGCTTTTTCCGCCGAGAAGCAGATGGCACCGGCGGCGCAATCCAGCCCCGCACCCAGCAACTCGCGCAACTTGTCCTTGGCGGTCACCACGGCAACCTTTGCCCCTGCCTTCTGAAAGCCGGCGAAGATGGTCGGTGCGCGCAGGAACTCGACCGAGTTCATCATGACCGCCTCGCCGGTTTGGGGATTGAGGAAGAAATTGCCGCAAATGCCGTGGACCGAAGACGGTGCGCCGGTCGCGATGGACAGGTTGTTCGGGTTCGTGAAACTCGGCATGGCCGAACGCGCCAGTGTCCGCGTTCCACCGGCGATGACCTTGGCCAACGCGGGCATGACTCCGGCGTCGATCGCTTCGTCAATATAGTCAGGCTCGCAGCCATCGAGGCAGATCACCACAGCGGGCTTTTGCGGCATCGCATAGTCGCGGTCGTTAATTTGGATCGTCATGTCATGGTCCCTTAGTTTGCGATTTTCAGAACAAGCTCCACGGCTGTCAGCGGCCATGTTCCCCGGTTGAATTCAATGAGAGCCCCGTCGCGCGCGGCGTTGATCGCCACGCTGCGCAGAACAGGGGTATCAGGTGTCAGGCGCAGTGCCTCGGCCTCGGCCAGCGTCGCGAAGCCTCCACTGACCCGGGTTTCGGCGCGGCGGTAATCTTCAATTCCATGAGCGACATAGGCATCGCGGACGGATTGTCCCGGCGCGTAGGCCGCATCAAAGTCAGGAAAAATGGCCTCTGGGAAGGTCTTGTCGCTGAAATAGACGGGCGCATCGTCAACCATCCGGACGCGCGACAGACGGATCACCGGTGCGTCGGGCGCCAGTCCAAGTGCTTGTCCCTCTTCGGCATCCGCGATCTGCCGCGAGACCGAAAGCGTCTGTGTGCTGACCTTCGCACCGGGTGCGAGCCCGTCTGCAAAGCGCTTGCCGTGATCGACACGGTAGGTCAGCGGGATCGGCCGGACAAAGATGCCAACCCCCTTGCGGGCCTGTAGGAGGCCCTCTTGCTGAAGTCGCGTCAGCGCGCGGCGCATAGTCACGCGCGTCACGCCAAACGCATCGGCCATCTGATGTTCGCCGGGAAGGCGGTCGGCCAAGCGCCGGTCAAGACAGGCCGCTTTTATCCGGTCTGCAATCTGCTGCCAGATCGAGGCTTCGGTGCGCGCTTCGAACGGCGCATCGGCCAGTTCGGCGATGACGGCAGCTGTGTCAGTCAATCTGAAGCTTCCTTTCCCCTGCGATAAAAACGGCCCGAACGCGTCGGGTGGCGGGACAAACGGCGATGATGTCGGCCCGGAGCCCTGTTTCGATCCGACCGCGATCGGACAGCCCTGCAGCCTCGGCTGCCGATGCCGAAACACAATCCCAGGAAGACGCAAATGACTGTCCATGATCAGCCAGCACAAATGCCGCCCGAAGCTGCGCCGGGTAGTAGTAGTCCGAGGCGAGAACGGTCCCCAAACCCATCGCAATTGCCGGGCCTGCATCGACCGCTTTATTGTGGCTGCCGCCGCGCAGCACGTTCGGCGCGCCGAAGACCACGTGCTCGCCCAAACGACGCGCCTCGATGGCGGTGTCTTGGCTCATCGGAAATTCTGAGACTTTGATCCCAAGTGCGCGGTTCTCTTCGCGCATCGCTGGCGACGTTTCGTCATGCGCGAACATGGGCATCCCGGCTGTTTGCGCCGCTGTGATCATCCGCATCACGGCATCCGGAACCTCAACCGCGCGCTCTGCCATCGCGGCAAGGCGGGTGACGCAATCGTCAGGCGTGAGGCCACTGCGCTCGGCCATGCGGACGATCTTGCGCGCCGAGGGTGGCAGGCCGAGATGGGCCAGGGTGTGATCATTCAGCGAAAATACACATCCCGAGAGCTGCGCGAACCAGCTTGCAACTTCGTCCGCGGCGTCCACCGCGAAGCTCTCCCATCGAAAGTTGATGCGGGTGTCGCAAGAGAG
This sequence comes from Paracoccus liaowanqingii, assembly GCF_004683865.2. Taxonomy (NCBI): domain Bacteria; kingdom Pseudomonadati; phylum Pseudomonadota; class Alphaproteobacteria; order Rhodobacterales; family Paracoccaceae; genus Paracoccus; species Paracoccus liaowanqingii. Next base: position 1,262,136 of record NZ_CP038439.1, read on the forward strand.
CTGCGCAGTTTGCAGCGCCTCGACGAAGGCGCCTGCCGTGGCAACGCTGCGCAAACCAGGTTCCCAGCTGATGGTCAGGCCGTGAAAGGCGGTGGTGATGCCGTTCGCAAGCATCTGCCGGTCCGCCTCTTCCAAGGCCAACGGCAGGGGGAAAGTCACGCCGGGCCGCGGCATCACGATGCGCTCGACCGCGTCGCCGTGGACATCCACGATGCCAGGTAAAATCCACAGGCCGCGCGCATTGAAGATCTGAGGGGCAGTTGCCTCTTGTGCGATGACGCCACCTGACAGGTGCAGGTCACCCTGTTTGAGCATGCCGTCACGCAGAACGGTCCCGCCGCTCAATATCCAGTTCGCCGCATCAAGCATCGCCGTCTCCGTCAGTCATACGCATGTCATGCGAACCGTCTATCAGGCGTTTGTGACATCGCTGTGTATACAGCAATCCCCTTGGAGAAAAGCTATGATCCGCTCAGCCCTGACCGCCGCCACTTTGTTTCTGGCAACCCCAGCCCTCGCAGAGACCGTCCGCTTTGCCGTCACCGACATCGACGGGATGGAGACGATGGAACAGGAATTCGGAGCTTTCGAAGCCGCGCTGGAAGCCGCGACCGGATATGATGTCGAATTGTTCCCGGTGTCGTCTCGAACCGCCGCCGTAGAAGCGATCAATCAAGAGCAGGTCGACCTGATTTTGACCGGACCCGCCGAATACGTCGTCATCAAAGAGCTGACCGCCCCCGAAATCGTCGCGGCCTGGCAGCGCCCCAACTATTATGCCCAGATCGTCACCCTCGCGAAGGGAGACGTGCGCAGCGTCGAGGACCTGCGCGGCGAGCGCGTCACCTTCGGGGCAGTCGGATCCACGTCCCAGCATATCGGGCCGGCCCAGGTCCTTGCCGACCTTGGGCTTGAATACGCCACCGACTACCAGCCCGAGATCATTTCCCGCAACGTCGCCATCGAGGCGCTGGTGCGCGGCGATGTCGCCGCTGTCGGGATGAGCGAGGCGCATCTGCAATCCATCCGCGACGCATTTCCGGACCAGGCCTTCACGGTCATCGCCCGTGGCCGCGATCTGCCCAACGACGTGCTGCTTGCCCGCAGCGGGATCGATGCCGACATGCTGGCAAAGCTGCGCGATGTCTTCCAAACTCAGGGCGCAGACCTGATGGCCGCAATCCTGCAAGGCGACGACAACAAGAAATACGAGGGCGGCTTCTTTCTGACAGACGTCGCCGACAGCGACTATGACTACGTCCGCGCCATGTATGCGACGGTCGGCGTCGATATGGCCCAGTTCATCGAGTGACCGGATGCGGGGCCGCAAGGCCCCGCTGACCCGTTGGGGAAGCACCATGCTTGATCATCTGCCAGAACTGCCGATCTGCGCCGACGTGAAGACAGCGGTCGTCATCAGCACGCGCGGGCTTTGCAAGACCTATCCAAACGGGCGGGAGGTGCTGAAGGGCATCGACCTGACCGTCCGCCAGGGCGAACGCGTCGCCCTCATCGGCTCGAACGGTTGTGGAAAGTCCACGCTGCTACGCTGCCTCATCGGGCTGCATGACGTGACCAAGGGCGAGGTCACCACGTTGGACGAAACATTCTCGGGCGTCCCGTCCTCAGCGCAGCGGTCAAGACTGAGGCGGCAGACAGGGTTCGTGTTTCAAAAACACTGCCTTGTCCGCCGCCGCACGGTGCTGTCCAACGTGGTGCATGGAATGCTGTCCGAACCGGGAAACTGGCGCGGGTTCGCTCAATGCCTGGCACCAGAGGCATGGCGACGCGCAGCACTGGGTGCGCTGGACAAGGTCAATCTGGCCGACCGGGCAAATGCCCGTGCAGATGCCCTGTCCGGCGGACAGCAGCAGCGTGTCGCGATCGCCCGCGCACTGGTTCGCCGACCGCGCCTTCTTATCGCGGACGAGCCTGCGGCCAGCCTCGATCCGGTCTCTGGCCATGATGTCATGGCCCTGTTTACACGCCTGTGCGCTGATCATGACATCACGATGCTCTTCACCTCCCACGACATGGCGCATGTCCGCGATTACGCCGACCGGATCGTTGCCGTAAAGGCAGGGCGCATCCTGTTCGACAAGCCCGCGGCCACCACCACAGATTCCGATCTCGAGGAGACATTCCGTGTCGAGAACCGCTGAGCTGCCCTCCCGCCTTCCGCGCCCGTCGCCCGTTACCTTTGCGCTGTCGATCGCCGCCGCAGCCCTTGTGATCGTGTCCATTGGTCAGGTTGCCCCTTCGGTCGGGCAGATGGCCGAAGGGGTTCCGAACCTGGTCAACCTGGTCTCGCGAATGGCTCCTCCAAACACGGATCCAGCGTTCCTTCAGCGTATTTTCTGGCGCATCCTCGAAACCTTCCAGATCGCGCTGGCCGGGGCGGTCATTGGCATCGTCATCAGCCTTCCGATTGCGTGGATCTCTGCACGGGGCGTTGGTCCGCTTGGCAATGTTGGCGCTTTTCTTACCAAAGCCTTTGTGTCGTTCCTGCGCACAGTGCCGGATCTGGTCTGGGCGCTGCTGTTCGTAGCGACGGTCGGGCTCGGTGCCGTGGCGGGCACCATGACCATCGTCGTCGACACCATCGGCTTTTGCGGGCGCTTCTTTGCCGAAGCGATGGAAGACAGCGAAAAAGAGCCTCAGGAGGCGCTCTCGGCGATCGGCGGCAACCGTCTCTCGATCCTTTTCGGAGCAATTATCCCGGATGTCATGCCGTCGCTTGTCAACTCTTCACTGTTCGCGCTGGAGAAAGCCGTGCGGTCGTCGGTCGTCCTTGGCCTTGTTGGCGCTGGTGGGATCGGTCAGGAACTGAAGGTGGCGTTCGACATGTTCCAGTATCGCAACGCCTCGACCATCATTCTGGTCATCTTCGTAATCGTTCTTGGAATGGAATGGATGACGGATCGCCTTCGCCGCAAGTTGCAATAACTGGCATTCAGGGCGTGAGAGCAGCCCGGTCCTGCCAGCATTGGACGCAGCCATTTTGCAGATGTCATCTGCCCTGATTTCAGGCCCGATGGGGAGAAGACCGGGGGCTACCACATCGTCCGGGCTGCTCTGTCCGGCCACTCGGTATCATATCGCTGCCCGTCTGGGCGCAGGCACGCCCCTGTGGTTCACCCTGGCAGCGAGCGCTCTGCCCGTTGGCATCTTCATCCAGTTCCTTAGCGCCGGAACCGCGCTGTTTCGCGACGCAGAGATGTGGGCGCTGCACGGCGCCATGGGAGGCGCATTGGCCGTTCCTGTCCTCGTCCTTGCCGGTGGGGCAGCTTTCGTCATCCGGCTGCGCGGCTTCGGCTGGTGGGCGGGGCTGACCCTTGCGCTTTACCTTGCGCAAGTCGCGCCGGCCGCCGGGGCGAACCCGCTGCCTCTGTCCCTTCATCCACTCAACGCCGCCCTGCTGCTGACCGCCAGCCTGACCCTGCTTGCCAAGGTCGAGCGTCGTTGCGCCCGACACCATCCGGATGGAGCCTGATCCCGGGCCCGGTCGACGGGCACCAAACCGAAGGGTGTGTCATGCAACCGGGTGTCGTCACGACAAACCGACCAGTCGGCGCGAGGGGCCGGCGACCCAGCGCTGCAAGACCGAAAGGCCATTTTTGCCGCAGAACCCGATGCCACCCGTCCAAAGCTGTGCGATGTCGCAACTTGCAGCCGTGCCTTGCGTTCAAAGGCGGATCCGGAGCCTTCTCCCCGAGGAACACCCCGCATTTTGCCCAGCGAGGTGACTGATGATCAATCCGTTTAAATTTCGACCAGAGACCCCGGACGCCGCTGCCGAGCCGGACGCACAGAAGCTTGACGGCGGCACCGGAGATTGGCAGGGCAACTGGCTTTCCAACGTCATGGCCTGGGGCAGCCGGGTCTTTCTTCCGTCCTGGTGCGATACCCCCGAGCACTGGACGTCCCGCCTCATGCAGTATTTTCAGACGTCCTGTCCCTGCTGCCTGTTCTTCAGGGGCATAGTGTTCGGGCTACCCCTCGGACTGGGGATCGGGATGGCATTCGGCCTTCTCTTCTGACACGGCACGCGGTGCTACTTCCCCCCGAACAGTGCCACAGCCGTCAACCGCCCGTCGCCTGCAGCCTTTGCGGCGAAGCCGAGGTGAGACGCAGTCGAGCCGCCCAGAATATCGCCTTGGGTCGCGGCCTGCGTCCAGTCCGAGATGATCGTGGAAAGATCCTCTTCGGTGACGGAGGCACCGGATCCTCCGATCGTCGCCGATTGCACGCTCAGGCTGGTCCAGCCCGTCGACCCCTCTGGCAGCAGATCGAAGATGTTCCCGGGAAGCTCTGCTGTCTCTTGTGCCAGATGCTCCAGAACACGTGCCGCGGCCTCGTCCAGATCGACTTCTTGCTCGAGCGGCGCCAGGCTGGCGTCAGTGCGGGCATCGTTGATCTGCTGAACCGCGGTTTCGGCAATGTCTCCGGGGCCGAGAGCCGGACCGGCGCCCGCCTCATCCGCGCCGGGGCCGGAAAACGTTTGAACCGCGTAGACAGTGCTGCCCACGCCGGCGATCCCAAAGCCGAAACTGTTAAAGCCTTCTGACAGGATGTTCTCGCGATGCCCCGGGCTCTGCATCCAGCCGTCGTGGAAGGCGTCCACGCGATCGACGTCCGGCGGTGCGGCGCAGCCGGTGCAGGTGGCGATGTTTTCGCCGCTGACGGCCCAGCTGTTGCCGCCCGTGGCGAGGAAGCGGTCGAACGGTGTCTCCCCTTCCGGCGAAACATGGTCATAGTAGTCACGCTCCAGCATGTCTGCGGCATGACTCTGCGCCGCGTCATCCAGCACGTCGCTACGCGTGAGGGCACCAAGGTCCGCGTCCTCGCGAGAGGCGTTGGTTCGCTCCAATGCGGCCTCTCGCAGTTCGGCCAACTCGTCCGCTTCCTGCGAAAGGGCGGGTGAGGCCAGAGGCCAGGTAAAGACGTTGACAAGGATGATGGGGGTCAGCTTTGGATGGCGTAGCAAGGCGGTTTCTCCTGTTGTCCGATGGACGAACGGTGCGCGGCAGGCAGGGTTGCACCGGAAGCGTGCCACTTTCTAAGATGCGCCTCGTATCCGTCGCTCTCGCGCCACTTGGGAATGCCGCGAGACCGGCAAGTGCGCCTGCGCCGAGGCCGGTCCCGGGAAGCTGCACTGCACCATCGAACGGAGGCCGACGGGCGGCTATGGGCTAAATTCTCTTACCGCCTTAGTATAGCACTCATTTCGACGGACTTGGCAGCAATGCTGTGCTTCTTGGTCCTCGTTAGCCATGCACCTCACGCGCTGATCCGGGCCTCCCGCATATCCCGACCTGGTGGAGAGCCGAACAGGCGGGCATAATCGCGCGTGAACTGCGGAACGCTCTCATATCCGACGGCATGGGCGGCATGGCCGATCGCGGCCCCCCGCGCCAGCATCAGGCGGCGGGCCTCGATGAGCCGCAACTGCTTCTGGAACTGCAAGGGCGAGAGGGTGGTGATCACGCGGAAATGCTGGTGGAAGGAGGATTCGCTCATCCCGGCCAGCTCGGCCAGATCGGTGACGCGCAGGGTGTTTGCGTAATCCCGGCGGATCAGGGCGACTGCGCGGGCGATACTATGGGCATAACTGTCGACCGCACCAAGCGCCCGGATCGCGGCGCCATGACGGCCTGTCAGCAGCCAGTAATGCATCTCGCGCAGAAGGGCCTCGCCCAAGACCGGCTGCGCGGTGGGCCGGTCCAGAAGGCGCATCAGCCGCAGGGCGGCATCCGTCACATCCGGATCGGCAGGCTCGATCCTGACCGGGGCCCTGTCGCTGGCACCCAGATCCGCCTCCACCGCAAGTTCGCGCAACAGGGCCGGGTCCAGTTCCAGCGCCAACGCGTAATAGGGGGCTGCGGGGCTCGCCTCGATGATCTCGCTGACCGTGGGCACATCGGCGGTGATCACCAGCGCCTCTCCCGCGCCATAGTCGAAGCGGGTCGTGCCCATCGTCACCCGCTTGCGACCCTGAAGACAGATCGCGACGAGCGGCTTTTGCACAGCCACCTGCAATTCGCCGGGCGAGAGCTGACGCACCACGCCCAGCCCACGAAACGGGGTCGGTGCGAGACCGAAGCGGTCGGCGTAGGCGTCAGCGTGGCGGCGGACAAGGGAAAGAAGGCTGGGCATCAACGGACTCCAAGGACGAGACTTACAGTATCTGGCAAGCATGACCCCTTTTAAACAAGCCGTTGCGCAGAATTTCATCGAAATAGGCAAGAGAGGCCGAGGAACAGGCAACATAAGTCAGCCGTCATGCCCCATCTTCTTTCTCATCCACTGAAGAGAAGGAACAAGACATGAGCAAGATCGCACTGGTCACCGGCGCCAACCGGGGCCTTGGCCGCAACACCGCCCTGTCCATCGCCCGCCGTGGCGGCGATGTCATCGTCGCCTATCGCGGCAATGCCGCCCAAGCCAATGAGGTCGTCAGGGACATTGACGCGCTTGGCTGCAAGGCCGTGGCGCTTCAGCTTGATGTGTCGAAGCTGTCGGAACTCCCGTCCTTTGCCGAGGCGCTGCAGCGCTGCTTGCAGGATGTCTGGGGGCGCGACAGCTTTGACCATCTGGTGAATAACGCCGGGCATGGCGAGTTCACCCCCTTTGCCGAGACCACCGAGGCGCAGTTCGACGGGCTGTTCAACGTCCATGTGAAAGGGGTCTATTTCCTGACCCAGGCCTTGGTGCCGCTGATCGCGGATGGCGGGCGGATCGTGAATTTCTCGACCGGACTGACGCGATTTTCGGCAGAGGGTTTCTCGGCTTATGCTGCGGCCAAGGGGGCTGTGGAAGTGCTGACGCGCTATCTTGCGAAAGAGCTCGGGCCCCGTGGCATTGCGGTCAACACCGTGGCTCCTGGCGCCATCGAGACGGATTTCGGGGGCGGGATCGTGCGCGACAATGCCGATGTGAACGCGCTTTACGCGGGAATGACAGCGCTCGGCCGCGTGGGCCTGCCCGACGATATCGGCCCGATGGTGGCGAGCCTGCTGTCTGACGACAATCGGTGGGTCACGGGGCAGCGGATCGAGGTCTCGGGCGGTCAGGCGATCTGAAAGCACGGTCCCGGGTCAGCGCGGCAAAGCGCTGGCCTGCCTTCACCCCATCGCAGGCTGCTGCGCGGAGGGCTGCCTGTCTCCTTGAAATAGCCTCCTCGCCAGAAGATATGGCGACGTTGCGGGTCGACAGCCTTGGCGCCGCCGGTAAGCACCTCATCCCGAACCTGCACCGCGCTCTGGGAGAGCACCATTCGAGCTTGGTGCTGGTGGGTGACCCACTGTGCCTGTCAACCGGTGTCCGGATGGCGGAAACCACGCTGACAAGATCCTGTTGAAGACCGACGTCCGTCCGAGCGCGTAGAACTCCTCTTCAGACAGTCCATTCATCGGTCCTAGTCGCAAAACTGGAAGCATGTCATCCCCATCTGTTCCTTGATGAAAGGATGGAGCAAGCTGCACGCTCGGAATACGCCGTATTGTGCAGGACATTTTTCATGAATGACAAACTGTCTTGGGCGGATCTGGAGGTTTTCTTCCATGTTGCCGAAAGCGGGGGCCTGAGTGCGGCCGGGCGGTTGACGGGGCTCAGCCCTCCCACCGTCGGGCGCCGCATGCTCGCTTTGGAGCAGCGCGCGGGACAGGCCTTGTTCCATCGGTCACAGACCGGATACAGCCTGACCCCGGCGGGAAAGGCGCTGCATGACCGGGTCCGCGTCATGCATTCCTGTTCAATTCCGGTGCAGGAAATCCTGCACGCGCGACGAGAAACGCCATTGATCCGCCTGTCTGCAGGCACGGCGACGGCGCATTTTCTAGCTGACAAATTCAGCCTGCTGAACCGATCCAGCGACGGCTTCCGGCTGAACTTCGTGACGACGGAAGCGGTGCTGGACATCGCGCATCGGGAAGTCGATCTGGGTATCCGCAATCGTCCCGCCGAGGGAGGCAATCTGGCCTCGCTCAGATTGGGCATCCTGCGTTTCGCCCCTTACCGGAGTTGGAGCGTCGGCAACCCCGATCTGCTGGGGTGGGTGGGGATCGATCCGGCCCATGCCAAACATGCCGCGGTCCGATGGCTGCACGATCAGGGACATGGGATCAGCGTTCTGGCAAATTCGATCGCCACGGTTCATGAGCTTGTAAGGTCTGGCGCAGGCATCGGTGTCATGCCCTGCATGATCGGAGATTGTGATCCGTCGCTGGCGCGTATCGGCCCGATCATCGAGGAGCTGACTGAACAGCAGTATCTGGTGATGCATGACGACGACCGCCACAGAGCCCCGATACGCCGGCTGATCGAGCGATTGACGAAGATCTATCAGGACAACGGCCCCTTGTTGGCCGGAGACCGCCCCATGCGGGGAAATGCATCCGCATAACTGTCGCAGCAGGGTCTGATCATCGCGCCGTGCCAAGGCCCCGTCCACACTGCCGGGGCCTTGGCACGGACATCATGGCTGCATGCGTCGCGCACACCGGGCGACCCAATCCCGGATCGCCGGTGCCTCGGGCATGAGGTCCGGAAACCAGTGAAACGGCGAACTGCACAGCATGTCCGCCGCAGTGAACCGATCCCCCAGCAGATATGGCCCCGGATCAAGCGCCTCGGTCAACCGCGCCGTCATCGTGTCGATGTCGCGGAGCGAGGCGGTGATCGCGGCATGGCTCAATTGCGCCCAGTGCAGCAGGATCAGCGGCTCCATCACGCCCTGATAGTAGAACAGCCACGACAGATAGGCGCCGCGTCCCACTTCGCCGGGCAAAGGGCCGAGCCTGGCGTTTGGATAGGCGTCGGTCAGATACACGATGATCGCACCTCGCTCGCGCAGCGTCTCGGTGCCATCGACAAGATAGGGGACCTTCTTCTCCGGGTGCGGGTTTGTCGGGTCCGGCTGGCCGGAACCATCCTGGCGCGGGATCGAGACCTCGCGGATCTCGACATTGGCCTCCAGCATCCGGACAAGGGTTGCGATGGTGTCGGAACGCGATTGTGGCGCATGACAAAGAACGGGCATCACGGATTTCCTTCAGATCTGGATGCGTCTTACATAGCTTGGGGCTCCTGACAGAACGAGGCAGCATCAAGATGGCACGACAGGACAGGCTGATGCGCCTCATGACCGCGCTGCGACGGCTGCCCGCCCCGGTGACTGCCGCGCGGCTGGCCGAGGAGACCGAGATCTCGCGCCGGCAGCTTTATCGCGACATTGCGACGCTTCGGGCCGGCGGTGGCTCAATAGGTGCGAAGGTAGTCCGGTGCTGCCCGGTGCCCGCGTCCGCAGCGAACCGGCAACGAGGCTCGACCAACCCTACCCTTTATTTCGCGCAGTTCGGCTAAAGGAATTGCAATCCTCCGCGTTGCCACGTGGAGGCGTAATGATCGCCCACTGGACAGTCCTGACCAAAGGTCCACAATCGGTTTGATCAGCGTTTCACCACAGGCCTCCATGCAACCATTTCGCGCCATAGCCGTCTTCTACCATGTCGCGCGGCTCAACTCGATCGTAGGGGCGGCGGCGCAGCTGAACGTGACGCCTTCAGCCGTCAGCCAGCAACTCAAGGCGCTGGAGGAACAGATCGGCACGGCACTGATCACGCGGCGCGGGCGCAATGTCGGGCTGACCGAGGCCGGTGAGCGGTATTTCGAGATGATCTCGGACAAGGTCGAGGGGATAATGCGCGCGACCGACGCAATGCAGGGGCGTCAGCAGCAGGCGACGCTGATCATCCGCGCGACGCCGACGATTTCTTCAAAATGGCTACTCCCACGGCTGACGCGCTTCATGGAAAGGATGCCGGACACGAACCTGCGGATTGATGGCACCAACGAGCCGGTGGACTTCGCCCGCGACAATGTGGACCTGGAGATCCGGCACGGACTGGGTGGGTGGCCGGGCCTTTATACCGAACCGCTGACCGAGGAACGCTTTGTGCCCGTCTGCGCGCCGGACCTGGCCGGCGCGGCGTCACTGTCGGCGGCCGACCTGCTGCGCCTGCCGCGCATCCGATCGGTCAAGGCGCAGGTTCAATGGCAGGCCTGGGCCGAGGCGCAGGAGTTGGGGGCGGTCGCCGAGGCACGGCTGTCCTTCGACCGTTCGCATATGGCGATCGACGCGGCCTGTCTGGGCCATGGCGTTGCGCTGGAAAGCGAACTGATGATCGAAGCGGAACTGGCGGCGGGGCGGCTTGTCGTGCCAGTTGCGCAGACGCCGCTGTTGCAGGTGGCAACGCAATGGCTGGTCTGTCCACGTTCCAATCTGCGGCGTCACCGAGTGACACGCTTGATCGAATGGCTGCGAGAGGAGGCAGCCGAGTGGAGGCAGACCAGCCCAGCGAACAGCTTAGAATATCTTAAATGACAAAAAGAAAGAGTAATTTCTCTTTTTACCCGCGTCCATCCTAACATGGCTGCAATGGGGGAGGAGCCCAAGGATCGATCGTAGGGGCCCGGCGCGTGGCGCATGGGTCCATGCTCGGCCCGCTGCCCGTCCCCCGTCCAGCCATATGCGCAGAAGCGCCGACAGAGGACGATCCGACATGAGCCTTTCATCCATGCTTGCGAAGCGCCACGAAGCAGGCCGCCCGATCCGGGTCGGTTTGATCGGGGCAGGAAAATTCGGCTCGATGGTGCTGGCACAGGCGCGCAAGATTCCCGGTTATCACATCGTCGCAGTGGCTGATCTGGACGTAGGCAAGGTTCGTGGGTCGCTGGCCCGGACGGGCTGGGAAGACGAAGAATATTCCGCGACCTCCTTCGGCGACGCGATGGACAGCGGGCGGACCTTCGTCACCGACGACGCAGCGGCACTGTGCGCCTTCGACGGGATCGAGTGCATCATCGAAGCGACCGGCCATCCGCTTGCCGGAGTGCGCCACGCCATCATGGCGATCGACGCGAGCAAGCATATCGTGATGGTCAACGTCGAGGCCGACGTGATGTGCGGCCCGATCCTCGCACAGCGTGCGCGCCAGAAAGGCGTCGTATATTCCATGGCCTATGGCGATCAGCCGGCCTTTTGCTGCGAGCTGGTGGACTGGGTCCGCTCGTCGGGGTTTGAGTTAGTATCGGCCGGCAAGGGAATGAATTTCCGCCCGCCCTATCGCTACTCCACCCCGGACACGGTCTGGAGCTATTTCGGCTGGTCGGATGAATTCGTGGCCGCGGGTGATTTCAATCCCAAGATGTATAACTCGTTCACCGACGGCACCAAGGCCGCAATCGAGATGGCGGCAGTCGCTAACGGGACGGGATTGGATTGCCCCGATGACGGTCTGGCTTTCTATCCGGCAGGGTTGCAGGATCTTGCACAGGTTTTCAAACCGGAAGCTGATGGCGGCAGGCTGCCGCGCGCGGGTCTGACGGACATTGCAGCCAGCCGGGAGCCGGATGGGCGCGTGGTGATGAACAACATCCAATACGGCATGTTCGTGACCTTCCGCGCCCCCGACGAATACACGCGCCAGTGCTTTGCGCAATACGGCCTGCTGACGGATGACAGCGGCTGGTATGGCTCGATGTGGCGGCCCTTCCATCTGATCGGGCTGGAAACGTCCGTCTCGGTTCTCTCGGCCTGCCTGCGCGGCGAGCCCACGGGCACGGCGGTCGAGTTCCGCGGCGACGCCGTGGCGACGGCAAAGAGCAACCTGAAGGCTGGCGACTGGCTTGATGGCGAGGGTGGCTTTGCGACCTGGGCCAAGGCCGTTCCGGCGACGCTGTCGACGCGGATCAATGCGCTGCCCATTGGGCTGGCACACAAGGTCAAACTGAAGCGGGATGTGCCGCAGGACCAGATTGTGACCTTCGACGATGTCGACATGGTCGATGATCTGGACGTGGTCGAGGTCCGCCAGGAACAGCAGCGCACGATGGCGCCCGAGCAGGTCCGCGCGGCATGAGCTATGTGGTGCTGCCATCCTTCGAGGTCGAGGAAGGCAATTTGGATGCCTTCCTGACTGCTGCACAGGCTGATGCGTTCGCCTCGCTGGCGGATGAGCCCAACTGCCTGCAGTTCGACATCGCGGTGGACCGCACCAGTTCGCCAGTGCGGGTCATCTTTTACGAGGTCTATACCGACCGCGCCGCGTTCGACCGGCATCTTGAGACGCCGCATCTGGCGGCCTTTCGCGACAGCCTGCATCTTTGCACCGAGGGGCCGGTCCAGTTTCTCAAGCGGGTCGCATCATGACGGTCGCGTTCTTCGGGACCGGACTGATGGGCGCGCCGATGTGCCGCAATCTCGTGGCGTCGGGCGCGGAGGTCCGCGCTTGGAACCGCAGCGCGGACAAGGCGCAGGCCACGGGCGCTTGGGTGGCCGCGACGCCCATCAACGCGGCGGATGGCGCGGTGGCCTGCATTGTGATGCTGTCGGACGGTCCCGCCTGCCGGGATGTGCTGTTCGAACAGGGCACCGCCGCACGGCTGAAACCGGGGGCGCTGCTGATCGTGATGTCTTCGATCAGCCATCCCGAGGCACTGGAATTTGCGACCATCGCCACGGGAATGGGCCTGCGCTGGATCGATGCGCCCGTATCAGGCGGCACGCCCGCAGCCGAGGCCGGCACGCTGTCGATCATGGCAGGAGGGATGGCCGCGGACATCGAAGCCGCCCACCCCCTGTTGGAGCCCCTGGGCCGGGTCGTCCATATCGGCCCACCCGGCACCGGCGCCCTCACCAAGCTGATTAACCAGATCACCGTCGCCAGCACCATCGCCACCGTGGCCGAGGCCATGATTCTGGCCGAGGCGGGTGGAGCCGATCCGGCTCGTGTCCGCGAGGCGCTGATGGGTGGCTTTGCGGCGTCGCGTATCATGGAACTGCACGGCCAGCGCATGATCGAGCGCAACTTCGTGCCCGGTGGGCCTGCGCGCTACCAGGTGAAGGACACCACGGCCGCGCGGCAGGTGGCCATGGGCCTGGGGCTGGAATTGCCGGTTTTGAACCTTGCGCATCAGCTTTTCACGGACCTCATCGCTCATGGAGGGGGCGATCTGGACCACGCCGCGCTGCTGCTGGAATTGCGGCGCCGCAACGGACTGACGGACTGACAAGGGCATTCGCCCGCAACACTTGGGGAGGAGACGACATGACTTTCACCACAACCCGCCGCGCCCTGACGCGCAGCCTGGCCGCGATGGCCCTCATTGGCACGGCCTTGACGACGCTGCCGGGAGCAGCCTTGGCCGAGGTTTCACTTCGGCTTGCAGTGCCGGACCCCGCCACCAGCTCGGTCGGGCGCGCGGCGACGCGGTTTTCCGAATTGGTCGCCGAGAAGACCGAGGGCGAGGTCACGATCGAGGTCTTTCCGGATGGCGTCCTGTTCGGGGGAGATCAGAATGCCGCGATCAACCAGCTTGGCTCGGGTGCGCTGGACGGCCTGATCCTGGCCAGTTCAGTCTATGCCTCGTTCGAACCGCGGATGAACGCCATCTCGCTGCCCTATCTTTTCGAGGATTACGACCAGCTTCAGGCCTATTTGGGCGGTGAACCCGGCGACGAGCTGAAAGGCTCTCTGGACCGGCTCAGCATCCACGGCCTTGGCTTCTTCCTGCGGACGTTCCGCAACGTGACCACGCGCGAGACCCCGATCACCACGGCCGAGGACTTCAGCGGCCTGACCCTGCGCACGCCGAACAACACGCTGTTCGTCGCGCTGTTTGAGGCGCTCGGCGCGAACCCGACGCCGATGGCCTTTTCGGAAGTCTATTCGGCGCTGCAACTGCGCGCCATCGACGGACAGGAAAACCCGGTCGAGGTGCCGCTGAACAATCGCTTCTCCGAGGTGCAGGGGCACCTGAACATGACCCGGCACGTCGCTGACAGCTTTCTGCTGGCCTTGTCTGACAGCGCTTGGCAACGCATCCCCGAGGACGACCGCGCCGCCGTTCAAGAAGCAGCCGACGAGATGATTGCCGAACATGACGCCGAAGAGATCGCGGCCGAACAGGACATCATCGCCCAACTGCAAGAGCAGGGGATGCAGGTCAACGAATTCGCCGAGGGCGAGTTGGCCCGCGTGCAGGAGATCGCACGTGGCATCTATCCTCAGTTCGAAGAGCAGATCGGCGCCGAGTTCATGACAAGAAGTCTGGAGTTCGTCCAGCAGTAACAGCATTTTGCCCGCCGCACCTTGTGCGGCGGGAGCATCAGGGGGAGGGATGGGATGACTGGACTGGACAGACTGATCTGGCGCGCCGTGGATGTTGTGATCCTGGTCGCGGTGTTGGGAATGGTAGCGCTGATCTCTTTGCAGGTCGGCTCGCGCCTAGCTAGCATCTCGGTGCCTTGGACCGAAGAGTTGTCGCGTTTCTTGTTCATATGGACGATCTGGATGGGGCTTGCAGCCTCGTTCCGCACCGGGGCGCACCCATCGCTGCAGCTGATCCCCGAGACCGCGCCACGCCTATTGCTGTTGATCATGCGCATTGCTCAGGTTCTGGCCTGCGTCACGTTGTTCACGGTTGTCGGCTGGCACGGCTGGTCGCTTCTGAACCAGCAGATCCGCTTCGGTGAGCAATCCCCGATCCTGCAGGTCGGCATGTGGTGGGCGACGTTGCCGCTGGTCTTGGGCTCGGGCCTTGCGATCCTTGGGGCGTTGCTGGACAGCCTGCGCCCCTTGTCCCCACCCCCGACGGAGTCCGCGCCATGAGCCTCACGCTTCTTGCCGTCTTCTTCACCCTTGCCATCCTTGGCGTGCCCCTGTCGGTGGCGCTCGGCCTCGGAACGCTGTCGGTCCTGTGGTGGTTCGAGCTGCCAATCAGCATGATCACGCAGCGCATGGCCACGTCGATTAACTCGTTCCTGCTGATCGCCGTGCCGCTGTTCATCATGGCTGGCCTGATCATGGAACGCGGCGGTCTGTCCGAGCGAATATTCGACGCTGCGCAATCCCTGATCGGCCGCTTCCGCGGCGGGCTCGGACAGGTCAACATCGCCTCGTCCTTCGTCTTCGGCGGCATCTCGGGATCATCAGTGGCCGATATCGCAAGCCTCGGGCCGATCACGATCCGCTCGATGACCTCTCGCGGCTATCCGCTGGACTATTCAGCCGCGCTGACGCTGATCACCGCCACGCTCGCCACATTGGTGCCACCCTCGATCCTGATCATCATCGCGGCCTCGGCTGCGGGGCTTTCGGTCGGGGGCGCGCTGGCCGGCGGGCTTGGTCCGGGCATCCTTCTGGCGGTAGCGCTGGCGCTTTACAACTACTGGATCTCTCGTCGGAATGGCTATGGTGCGCGGATGGCCTGGGACGGGCGACAGGCGGTCCGGGCGCTGCTGCGCGCCGCGCCCTCGGTTGGCGCGCCGATCATCATCCTGACGGGCATGTTCTCGGGCATCGTCACGCCGACCGAGGCGGCGGGTCTTGCCGTCCTCTATACGCTGCTGATCGCGGGGCTGGTCCATCGTGAGATCGGCTGGCGCGACATGCTGGAGCTGGCGATTGGGGCGGGGCGGACCGCCGGAGCAGTTCTGCTGATCCTGATGGTCGCCAGCGCTGCGACCTATATCTTCACCATCGATCAGCTGCCGCGGAAGGCGTCCTCCCTTCTGGCCTTCTTCGACGCCTCGGGCTTCATGGTGCTGATCCTGATGGGCATCGTCTTCCTGATCGTCGGGATGCTGATGGACATCGTCGCCGCCGCGCTGATGCTGATCCCGGTTCTGTTGCCCGCAGCCGTGCAGGCTGGCGTCGATCCGATGCATTTCCTCGTGTTCATGAGCGCGGCGCTCGCCGTGGGTCTCGCCTCGCCGCCCGTGGGGACCTGCTTGTTTGCGACTGCCTACGTCGCCCGCCTGCCGATGCAGGCGCTGGTCCGCGCAGCGCTGCCGTTCTACGTCATCAACATCATCGTGCTGGTGATCGTCGCGGCCCTGCCTCAGATCGTCCTGTGGCCGGTATGGCTGCTGACATGACAGGCGTCGCCTATGTCGTGATGGGCGTCTCAGGCTGTGGCAAAAGCACGGTTGGTCGGGCGCTCGCTGCGCGGCTAAACCTGGACTTTCGCGATGGTGACGAACTGCACCCACCGGCGAATATCGCGAAAATGGTCCGTGGAGAGCCCTTGGCGGATGTCGATCGTGAGCCGTGGTTGCGCGAGGTTGGTGCTGAGCTTCGACCCGGCACCGTCATGGCGTGCTCGGCCCTTCGCCGCCGTTACCGCGACCTGTTGCGTGAGGTTGCGCCGGGAGATGTGCTGTTCATCTACCTGCACGGCACGCGAGAAACCCTGATAGAGCGAATGCGCCGCCGCAATGGCCACTTCATGCCTATCGCTCTTTTTGACAGCCAAGTAGCGACGCTGGAAGAGCCGGGACGGGATGAACGGCATCTCAGAGTTGGCATCGCGCCGCCGACGGCAGAAATCGTGGAGGCGATCGTTTCATTAGTTGGAAAATAGCGACCTGTTCAGCCGAGAAGGCTGCAGAAACTGTCGACGTCCGGTTTGGGGAAGCTGCATCGCAGCAGCTGATATGGGCTGCCCGACTACTTTGGGCCGTTCTGTGGCAAAGATGTTTACCTCGTCACCTTGAAGCATAGGCGGGCGAAGGTGGCGAGCACCACTGTCCCGCCCGCACCAGCATTCGGTCGGATTAGGGCCAAGCGATGACCTGATTAAGGGTATAGGCGTGGAATAGCATTAGGTCAGCCGCCGTCCTGCTCCGATGGCCCCGGCCGTGACACCCATGATCCGAGCCGGAACCGGCCCGGCGAGGCTGGGTGCATCCGCGAAGGGATGATCCAGATAAGGATGCGGACCGATTGGCGCCATGTGTCCAGCATGTCGTGATACCCGTAAGCATAAATCGGATCGCGGCAACTGTCGCCCACGACAGCGACGGGCAGGCCTGCCGCGCGCAGTTCGGAAAGGCAACACTTTCCGCTAGGGTGTAACACACGGCTTCTTGCACACCATGATGCCGGAGACGATCGTGGCATCTTATTCTCCGAGCGACCTCTCACTTGCTGCGCTTTAGAAACGTCGAAGTAGCAACAAGAGGTGAATGAAATGGTTGAATTGGTAAGAGACATCAGGCTGATCCGGATCTTGCAATGGCGGTCCATGGTGCAAAATTTTTCCATCATGGGGGCGATTTTCCTCGCCGGGGGATTGTATCGTCTTTCAGAGGATGACTGGACCTTCAGCAGACTGACCGCAATCTATCTTCCGATCGGGATTGCACTTCTGGCCGCAGCACTACGGCTCCTCGTGCGCGGACCGATCATCTATGTTGACAAGGACGGTGTAACTGAAAACGACGTTTAGACACGTAATTGACTTTCATTGCCGCGCCCGAATGGGCGCGGCCTTTTGATGATATGGGCTTTTGTGAGCGCACCGGTCAGGTGCCATTCGTTCGACGCCCGTCGAGGGAGGGATCCTTCAGTCCATCACCACGGCGGTCAGCGCGGCGCGGTCGCGTCAATAGGTGCGGTAGATCGCCGCCGTCCTGTGCGTCACAGGCGGCATGATCTGGTGCCTCCAGATGGCCGCCAGCAACGATCATTCCATGGTCGGGGCACATGCTCACCTCAACCTCGTGGGATGGGCCACGATGGCGCTCTTTGGTCTCTACTATCGAGTGACGCCCCAGGCCGCGGGGGGGGCTGGCTGCCGCGCGTTCATGCAGGTCTCGCGATACTGGGGGTCGCGATCATGGTCCCGGGCATCGCCTTGGCCACGACCGGCGGCTCGCCCGGTGTGGCAATCGCGGGCTCGTTCCTGACTTTCGGCTCTATGGCGGTGTTCCGTTTCACTGTGGTCCGCCACGGCTTTGGCGATGGCTTAAAGCTTCGGCACGGCGCTGCGGCCTTCACCCCGGCGGAATGACAGGGGTTCATCGGACCCGCCGGGCACACGTCGCATGCCGGGTGGGTCCAGGCGACGACGATAACAGCGGCCTTGCGTAACAATCATCAGGAGAGGCCTCATGCCTTCCATGCTCTCGATGGAGAACCCGGTCTTCGTGGCCTACGCCATCGGGGCTGTGCTCATGATATACAAGTTTATGGGTCAGGGCTGGATGACGGTGGTGCTCATGCTGAGGACCGACGCAGGCCTGCTAAACCCAGAGGACCTCCGGCCTTCGCCTGCCACTCGGTCCCCTCGTCCACAGCATCTTGACCCGCACCCCGCAGTCGAGCGCTCCGCCGCGTGCCCCGCAACGATCCGGACAATCTACCGGCCGTCTGGTGTGCAGGCTGCTCGTCTGCTTTGGAACAGGACACCAAACGGCAAACTGATGACCGTCATCGTTGTTCAGTCGACACAAGATAGGCAGAAAGCGCCCGGCTGTAACTTCGGCAAACTCAAAGCATCCCCTCTGGACTGCAAGCGGGAAAACTCGACAAATGCGGCTCCCTTTATCCTTGAGGGCGCGGCATTATGATTATCTGGCTGGGGTATTTATCGCGCTCCGGCCATTCATCGAACGCAGCTTGAAACGCTTTGGGAGGCTGTTCCTCAGCCGCAGCATCAGGTGGCGGCACGCTTACACCCAACACTACAGCCTGAGCCATCAACCGCTCGTATAATACGCGATACTGCGTATTGTGCATATATGCCGAGAGGGCGGATAGGATTAGCCGCAAATCCCCTGCTGAGACAGTAGGGCGAACGTCAGATTCGAGAAACTTACGAGGCATATTGTTTGCTCTTTATGCTAAGTTTCTATCCCAATTTTATGATTAAGATTCGTGATCAATTATCACTTAACATTTAATATGTGTTTCTATCCAGATGAAAAACTTGGTCGAATATCGCCCTCCGCGTGCAATCCGCCGCTTCGATTGTATCAAGCAACGTCGTAAGAATGGGACTTTCGCAAATCGAAATAGGAACTTGCAGGTTGTGGTGATCGCGTAATAGCGACGCGCAACCGTAAATCACGCTTTTAATAAAATTTGGCTTAGCCTAAGAAGCCAGCAATTCGCCTGCTACAACAGGCTCAAGCGCACAAATCGTGCCGGGGGGGCTTAAAAGTCCTGTGGGAACTGGCCTCGGTGGCAAGTGACTGGGGGGCTCAGCACTACAAGCCAAAGCGATTCCTGATACAGATGAACCTATGGTTCGCTCAGTAGGTTTGGTGCCAGTTTGCGTTACTTTCCGTATGGATGGGACGGAAACATAGAGCAAGTCTCGGCAGGGTGCGAAGTAGCTTGGGAAACCAACTCGGCAGACATCACGGCACAGTTTGCCCAACTTTCCGCGATGTGCATCCCGGGAGGCATTTCTGCCGCCAGGGCGTCCTAAGAGCGTTCCTCAGCCGAAATGACTGGCTACCACAGGGCGCTGTCGGGAATGATAAAGCTTTCCCGGAGCTATGGGCATTCTTGATATTTTAAGAGGTCAGGCATCACGTGAAATGCTGTCGGCGAGGATGCCGCTGCCGGGGGGCGCTGTAACGGAAAAGGAGTTCTGAGACATAAAAACCCCTCTCTCAAATGCTTGGCAAAAGAGAGCAGCGGGAGAAGGAAATACGTCGGGTCCTCCGCCGACAAACTCGTGCCTGGTGAAGTATCCCATTCAAAAAGGTCAGCGCCCTCTTCTATGAAGCACAGTCCCTCGGCAGGTCGCAGCTTTGGCTTTTGGGCAGGTGCGCAGGTTCACCTTGCCAGTAACCGGGGGCGCGACTGGAACTTTGCTGGCGCCCGCTGCCGAAGGGCTGCCCGCGGGCACATTATTTGGAATTGTGGTCGTCTGCGCCAGACTGGCGGATGCCAGACTGCAAGCCGAGACCAGCGCGGTCACGAGCAGCCGAAACATAGGTTTTCCTTTCTGTTGATGAGCAAGCATGCGCTCGAATCGGGGCAATACCAAGCGCAAAATAAAGGCGCCATATCTCATATGAAGGGTGGCCTTTTCTGCCGCCCAATACCGGCAAGCCCATCATGCACGTTGCACTTGCCGCTTATGTCTTAGGCGTGACCGCAGCCTAAGCCGGCATCGCAGTGGGCACCGTGCAGAGCACCTTTGGCCTTTTTGCCTTCACTCTTGACGTCAGGGGCGTTGTTGTGTGCCAGACGCAAGGCGCGCGAATACGCGACTATGGTCTTGGCGCAGTGGGACGTCTGGCGGGCGGCGGTATGGCTGACCCAGATCCAATAATGGTGCCAGGTTCTGAGGCGGCTACTTTTGAAACGCCGCAGAACGGCATCCATAGATGTCGATCGGCCGGCATGGGCCGAGCGCGCTGATTAGGATTGGATGCTCCCGCGATAAAAAACTATTGAGCTGGTTCGTGCCGATCTCTCAGCTGCCGTAGAAGCGTCGCCGCGCTTCCTGTTCGATGCTTAGGCGCAACTGGAGATCAGCCAGTTTGATCATCTCTCGCTTCCGAGCGTCCTCGCCCGTCGTCCCTCGCAAAACTCGCGACTGCTCGTCGACGGCTTTGCGCAACTGGATTTCACGGGGCACAACTCCTGCATCGGCCATGATGCGAAACCCGATGGCGTCAGCGCTTCCGTCCCCCAGGAGATTGAGCGGCTGTCCAGCGCCTTTCAGGTTATCAAACTGGCCTTCAGCTTGGGCTTTCAAAATTTGTCGCTCTGCAAAATCAGAAACTTTCATCTGCTTTCCCTTCTGGTTGGTAATGACACGTGGCGAGGCTCCGCATGTCTGCTTACTGCGGAATAATACCAACGGCCCTAAGCATTGACCGCTTTTGCGTATTCACGCGTAGCAATTGATCGGACGCGCTCGGGGTCGTTTGCGAAGGCGTTCCACGCGTTGCAGCATCGGTCGACGATGTCTGCGTAGGTGTCAAAGACGGTGATGGCGAGGCAGTTTGCGCGCAGATAGGCCCAGATGTTCTCAACCGGGTTCAGCTCGGGCGCATAGGGCGGAAGCGTCACGATGGTGATGTTGTCGGGGATGCGTAGAGCACTGGAGTTATGCCAGCCGGCGCCGTCCATGACGAGCACGGCATGGGCGCCCGGCGCGACGGTTTTTGCGATTTCAGCGAGATGAGCGTTCATGGCCGAGGTATCGGCACGTGGCATGACAAGTGCCGCGGTCGTGGCGCGCGATGGACAGACGGCGCCGAAGATATAGGCCCATTTGTAGCGGGTGTCGCGCGGCGCGCGAGGTCGGGTTCCGCACTCGGCCCAGGTCCGGGTGAGCGTCCCCTGCTGGCCCACTCTGGCTTCATCCTGAAACCACACCTCCAATGGCTTCCCGTGCGCCGTCTCCGGTAGGGCGGCCTTTACCGTCGCGGCAAAGTTTTTTTAAATGCCTCCTGTGCCAACGGGTCGGATTTGGGGTGCTGTGGGCGCACCGACAGACGGCGAAAGCCAAGGGCCGCCAGCTGTTTGCCGACCGTCCGCTCGTGCATGGCCACGCCGAAGCGATCTTCGATCTTGCGCTTGAGATCGACGCAGCGCCAGCGGACCACCCCATCGGCCTCAAGGTCAGGCCCTTCGCGGACCATCCGGGCAAGTTCCGCTTTCTGCTCAGAGTTCAGGAGTGGCGACGGGCCTGCCGAATACCGGTTCGACAGACCGGCGATCCCCTCGGCGTTGTAGCGATGAACCCAATCGCGCAGGGTCTGCCGATCCATGCCGCAGGCCTCCGCCGCCGTCTTGCGATCCGCGCCCTCCAGAACAAAAGCGATCGCCAAAATCCGCCGCACCGCTTTTGCATCCTTTGTGCGCGCCGCCGCCGCCCGAAGCTCGCTTGTCGACATATCCGTTCGAGTGATCTCAATCGCCATCAGAACCTCCATCTCTTGATGGCAATGATTCAGATTTTCAGGGCGAAGGGAATCCCGCGAGTCAGAGCTCAGGGCTGTTGGTATAAGTTATCCTTGTCTTATAGTTCTACCTTTCGTCACCGGCAGATCATTCATCGGTTTTGTTGCCGTTGATTACTTCAGAAGCTGCATGGCCCATCATCTCGCCCGTCAATGCCGTCACGAGTTCTGCCGCCGGAAGGGTGCGCGCACGCGAGGCCTGTGCGCCGGCCCATTGCGCGCCGTAAGCCGTGGCGCCCGTGGTCTTGGCGGCAGTGTCCAAGGCCTTGGTTAGGTCGTAGGCGCAAGGGTAGGCTGGTATCGTAGCGAGTTCGACGTCCTCCACCCACTGAGTAAGGGCATTGCTGAGACAGCGGGCAGGGCGCCCGGATATTGCCTGCGTCATGACCGTATCGCCACCAAGGGCAAGCCTTTCGCGGTAGCCTGCATCCGCCGCGCTCTCCGGGCAGCCGATGAAGGCAGTTCCCAGCTGGGCCGCGGCAGCGCCTTCGTCCAGCATGCGGCAGATGTCACGCCCATCCATGATCCCACCGGCCGCAATAATCGGCAGCGTCACCTCCTTCAAAAGGGCACGGAGCAGGTCGCGTGTCGAAAGTCGTGCATCCGGCCGACCCAGATCGAAAAGGCCGCGATGGCCTCCAGCCTCCCACCCTTGTGCAACGACGGCATGTAGGCCGGCCGCCTCGATGGCGCGGGCCTCAGTCGGCGATGTCGCGCTGCCGATCAGAACAAGCCCCGCGGCGAGCAGAACTGCGATCTGGTCAGGACGAGGCAAGCCCAGATGGAAGCTTACGACGCGGGGGCGCATCTCCAGAACAAGGTCGAGATAGGCGTCGGTGTCGCGGAAGCTGGTGTAGATATCGCGGAGCTGTGGTGGCGGCGCTACTTGGAACCGCGCAAAGAGCGGCGCCGCTCGCGCAATCCAGGCCGCCTCGATTGCGGGGTTGCGTATTGGTCTCTCGTGGCAGAAAAAGTTCACGTTGAAAGGCGCCACTGTCCGCCGCTGCAGGTCTTCGATAGCCTGCCGAGCAGCCTGCGGGCTTGAGGCGCAGAGACCCAGTGCACCCAAGGCTCCCGCGTCCGAGACTGCCGCTGCCATCGAGGGCGTGGCTACTCCTGCCATAGGTGCCTGCAGGATCGGAAACCTGATCTGAAGAAGATCTAGAAGTTCGGTCGTGGTGGTCATCGGCAAGTCCTCCCATTGCAGAGTGCGGCAGGGAATAGGGGCAGATCAAGGCGGCACGACGATTTCGCCAAAGCGAGGATTTAGACCGAACATCGTGGTTTCATTCCGCCCGGGGCGGCTCGTCTGCGAATATTCGGATAGGTTCTTCGGACCCTTCGCGTTTTGACAAGCTAGGGCAACATGGACCTGATTGGCCCAGCAGGAATTGATGTGGGACTTCTCAAAAAAGGAAGATGCCCATGGAAGAGGTCCCCGAGCCACATCTTGACCCGTCAGATGATGAACAGGAACGCTGGCATGTGCTGACGCAGCTAGAGGAATGGTTGGAACGGCCAATGCTTGTCCTGTCGTTCATCTGGCTCAGCCTCGTCACGATCGAGTTGATTTGGACGACCTCGGGCGTGTTCGAGATGCTGGGCACGATCATTTGGATTGTCTTTATCCTTGAGTTCCTACTTCGCTTTACACTCGCACCGCGCAAGATCCCTTTTTTGCGGCGGAATCCCATTACGATTATTGCGCTTGCCGCACCCGCGTTCCGTTTCCTGCGCGTGTTGCGCCTGCTGCGCCTGACTCGCGGACTGCGCCTCGTTCGGATCGTTGGCACTGCCAACCGTGGCCTCGGCGCCTTGCGCAAAAGTTTCGACCGGAGAGGTCTGGGCTATGTGCTGACTACCACTGCCCTGGTTATTCTATTGGGCGCGGGCGGGATGCTGGCGTTCGAGCCTGCCAGTGATGTTCAAGGGGGCTTCACCAGCTATCCCGATGCCCTGTGGTGGACCGCGATGCTGGTTTCCACAATGGGGTCGGCCTTCTGGCCGCTGACGGCGGAAGGCAGGGTTCTCGCGCTACTCCTGACAACCTACGGGCTGGCAGTCTTTGGCTACATCACCGCCAGCTTCGCGACTTTTTTTATCGGACAAGAGGCCGCAGCACCCGATGGCGATGTTGGCGGATCCCAGGAGATTGCAGCCCTTCGGGAAGACATCGCAGCCCTGCGCATAGAGCTGCAACGTGCAGAGAAAGGATGAAGGCATCACTCGCTGGAATATCGGTCCGCGCTGGCGCGTGATCCGGCGAGCACATACAGCATACATCTGAATGCCTTCGAGCCACTGATCAGTTTGCGCATCCCCGAAACAACTATTACGCGGATCTGCCACTTTCTTCCCGCTTGCTGCTACTTCCCGTTAAAGCAACGTTGAGGTAAATTGGTCATCAGAGGAGAGGGCCATGTCAAACACACAAAGCGTGCTTATTCATCCTGCGGTCGACAATGGAATAAAACGAGGCGATCCGAGTTTTTCCGGAGGGGTTCTGGCGTGCCACTGCACCAGCAATCCTGTGAAGCTACGTGTCGGCGCACAAACCGCGCATAATCATGTTTGCGGCTGCACTAAATGCTGGAAACCCGATGGGGCAATCTTCAGTCAGGTTGCCGTCGTTTCGCGAGATGCCGTCGAGGTGGTTGAACAGGAAGCCAAGCTGGAGGTCGTGAACGCTCAAGCGGCCATTCAGCGTCACCGATGCCGGGAATGCGGTGTGCATATGTATGGGCGTATAGAAAACCCGGACCACCCGTTTTACGGGCTCGATTTCGTGCATACCGAATTGTCAAAAGAAACGGGATGGTCCGAGCCGGAGTTTGCAGCTTTTGTCAGCTCAATCATCGAGTCCGGGGTCGATCCCTCTCGCATGGACGGGATCCGTGGCCGTCTGCGGGAATTGCGGCTTCATCCTTATGACACGCTGTCACCACCCCTAATGGATGCGATAGCGACCCATGCCGCCAAGCAACTGGCGACACCTGCATCTGCCAAGACAACCCCAACCGCGCCAGCGGCGGCGCAACGGCAGTCAGCACCAATGCGGCCTGCTCAAGATGGCGGATCGATACTAGCTCGGTTGCTGAACAAGCTTTTCGGCGGCAGGCAGCGGTAGGGTTGTCGTGGTTCCAATTAGCGACGAGACGGGCATTGTCGGTCTCGTCGTCATTTTCGAACTTGGAGAGTGGAGAACCATCGAGATAAGTCAATTCGTCACCCACGCGAGTAACAGCATTAAGGGGTTCAAGCGCGGCCGGATCGCACCGGCCGCCTTGTGCAAAGCCCGGCAAATCGAGAACCGGCCCAGTAATGGGACTACTTGTCGCCGCGAAACGCGTCCTTGAAGTTGCCGACGCCCTCTTGGACTTTACCTTCAGCCTGATCGGCTTTTCCGCTGCGCTCGGTCTGCTTGTCTCCGGTCGCCTTGCCGAACGTCTCCTTGGCAGTGCCGGCCAAATCCTTGGTCTTCCCTTTAATCCGATCTTTGTCCATGACGTTTCTCCTCTCCGTTGGTTGATAGGAGAAACGTGCACGTGGTCCGAAGGTTCCGGACGCGTCTACCTGTGACCGGTCGAGACCTTCAAGTTCGCGTTCCAGCCAGCCGAGGAGG
The DNA here is from genome assembly GCF_004683865.2 of Paracoccus liaowanqingii. Taxonomy (NCBI): domain Bacteria; kingdom Pseudomonadati; phylum Pseudomonadota; class Alphaproteobacteria; order Rhodobacterales; family Paracoccaceae; genus Paracoccus; species Paracoccus liaowanqingii. The sequence continues at coordinate 1,287,533 of NZ_CP038439.1, forward strand.
GCACCTATTGCATCAGAAGGGCAGCGCTGCGTCCTTAATGTGCCCGATACCGCGCTTTGACTGACGTATAGCCAAAAACCTATTGAACGATACCACAGTCGAACGCCAAAATTTGCTATACATTTTGCAATACGTTTTGCACGGCAAGAAAATACGAAATCATTAAAAATCAAATGCTTACACGATAAGTTCTGGCGATACGAAGGACTTCGTCTCCGCCATTTGGCTTCTGCGCCGATACTTCCCGTTGCGCATCGACATGTCGACCCACAGCCAAGCCAAACTCGGCGCCATGGCACGACAGCTGAATGTGCGGCCAAGAAAAGCGCGCAGTATCGGACCCCTGCAGAAAAGTTCGGACAGTGTGGCGCGACTATCCGTTGACTCCGCAAAGACCAAGCTGTCACATCCCGCGTGATTATAGGGCCGCTTCCTGAACAGGTCCGGCCGTTGTTTCTGCCAGTCCTTGAGCGCGTCGATTGGCGTTCGGCCCTTCAGCACTGATTGCGGAAGCTGACCGTTGTAGAGCCGGACGTAGCGCAGGATGGTCTGTTCGAGATCCTCGCCGCTGCGGAAGCGGTGGCTCTGCAGGACGTCCTCGATCCGGCCGTTGAAGCGTTCGACCATGCCGTTGGTCTGCGGGTGCAGGGGCGGGGCCAGGCGGTGCTCGATGCCGAGGTCGGCGCAGAGGCGGTCGAAATCGTGGTTGCCGGTAGGGCCCCGGCGGCGAAGTCCGAACAGGCGATCGGTGAACTCCTTGCCGTTATCTGTAAGCACCTTGGTGATCCTCATCGGCGCGGCGCGTTCCAGATCGCGCAGAAACCGGCGGGCGTTGGCCGCCGTCTTCGCCGGGTAGATGCGCACGAAGACCCACCGCGTGGCGCGGTCGATGGCGACGAACAGATACCGGCGGCGGCTCTCGTCGGCCATCTGCGGCAGATATTTCACGTCGACATGCACATAGCCCGGCTCGTAAGCCTTGAAGGCCCCGTGCGCAGGTCGTGGCAAGGCAGGCTTCAAAGCGCGCAGATTGCCCACGCCATGCCGGCGCAGGCAGCGGTCCAGTCCGGAACGCGAGACATGAGGGTTCAGGAACTCCCGCACCACCGACAGCAGATCATCCAGCGGCAACAGCAGCGACTTGCGCAGGGACACTGCCACAGCTTCCTGTGCCGGCGTGAGCGTCGACTGAAGCCTGTGCGGCGTGTGGGATCGGTCATGGACGCTGTCTCGGCTCCGCCACTTCCAGACGGTCTGCATGGAGATGCCGTAGCGCTCCGCCACCATCCAGGCCGGTTCCGTGCTTGCCTGGATCGCGGCTCGTATCTTCGGTGTCGTCGCTGCCTGTTTGTGAAGAGAGATCAGCATCCTCGCCTCCCGTCCCGAAACTCGCCCAAGATCGATCTTGCCACGAAAAATGCGGTCCGGCGAGGGTCTATGTGATCATCCGGGATGGGACACCAAGCTTCCATTCACTGCTTCTGCAGTCTTGCCGTAAAGGTCAGCTAGAAGACCGCTTCAGCGGGCGGAAAGCCGACCGACGGCGGTGCGGCAAAGCCTTTGCGGCAACAGGTTGAAGTATTAGTTTTCCCTGCCATATCATTGCTGGCCTGGGATGGATGCAGGGGACGGAAACTGGTCTTCACGACCCGGCGCGGCAGATGTAAGAACCTGAACCATCCGCCGTTCTGGACGCCATCGATCCGCTACCTCGGGACTGCAGCGTGCCTATCCTCCGGACGACGGTCCCTGCCTTCGGCCATCACAGGTTTCCCAGCATTGCAGGGCCGCCTCGGCGACGGCCAGCAAGGCAGTCCGGTCCCCGCCGTCGCGAGCAAGGACCGACATGCCTTGCAGCACCGCGACGACCAGGTCAGCCAGAACGCCGGGAGCAAGCCTCGGGATCGGCAAGCCCCGGTCCGTGTCCGCGGAGATGCGGCGCAGGATGATCTCGCGGACTGCCCGGCGTTCGGCGGCAATGGCGGCGCGCACCTCGGCCGCGTCCTCCGATCCCGTCGCGGCAGCACTTGCCAAGAGGCATCCCGGAGGTGTCGATGCGCCGGTGTAAAGGACCGCCGCCTTGGACAGCATCTCCTCCACGGCGTCCTTCGCCGTCGGTGCCTGCATCATCCGCTGCTCCAGCAGCGCCGGATCACCCACGTAGCGCCGCATCGCTTCCAGGAACAACCGCTGCTTGCTGCCGAAGGCTGCATACAGGCTGGGCGCCGTCACCCCCATGGCGGCTGTCAGATCCGCCACGGACGTCGTCTCGTACCCGCTGGACCAGAAGACGAGCATCGCCTTTTCCAGCACCGCCTCGCGGTCGAATGACAGTGGGCGTCCGGGTTTGCGGAAGGGGGTCTGATCCGTTTTCATAGTGATCGATAGTAAAATCATTGACAGGACTGCGCAAGGCAGGCATCAGAAACATATCGATTGTTATGAAACCAGAGGCATCATGTCACTCACCCATTTTCGCGCGCTCGGCCGGTCCGGTCTGGTCATCAGCCCCCTGTGCCTCGGCACGATGACCTTCGGCCCCGGCGATTGGGGGGTGGACGAGGCTGGATCACGGCAGATCTTCGATGCCTACCGTGACGCGGGCGGCAACTTCGTCGATACGGCTGACATCTATTCCGGCGGTGTCAGCGAAGAACTCGTCGGCAAGTTCATGGCCGATACCGGCTCGCGGGACGAGATCGTGCTGGCGACCAAGTTCGGCTTCAACGGGTCGCGCAGCCCTCTGGCGGCCGATCAGGACCGCGCAGGCAATCCGCATGCGGGCGGCGCCGGGTCCAAGAACATCCGCCGCGCGCTGGACGCCTCGCTGAGGCGGCTGCGGACGGACTACATCGACCTCTACTGGATGCATATCTGGGACGGTGTGACGCCGATCGACGAGATCTTGCAGACGCTTGGCGATCTGGTGCGTGCGGGCAAGATCCGCCACTACGCCTTCTCCGACATGCCCGCCTGGGTGGCGATGAAGGCCGCGACCATCGCCGCCGAGCGCCGGGTGCCGGGACCGATCGCGATGCAGGTCGAATACTCGCTGGTCGCCCGCGACATCGAGGCCGAGCATGTTCCGGCGGCCCGGGAGGGGGGCATGGGCATCATGCCGTGGAGCCCGCTTGCCGGTGGATTTCTGACCGGCAAATATGACCGCGACACGCCCCGGGAAGGGGGCCGTCTGAGCGGCGCGAACCCCTTTGGCGACAGCAAGTTCACGGATCGGAACTGGGAGATCCTGGCGGTGCTGCGAACGGTGGCGCACGAGCAGGGCTGCACGCCTGCGCAGGCAGCATTGGCTTGGGTCATGGGGCGGCGGAATGTGACCTCGACCCTGATCGGCGCGCGCACGGTGTCGCAGTTGCAGGGCAACCTTGCGGCTGCCGACATCCGGCTGACCGACGACCAGCGGGACCGGCTTGACCGGATCAGCGCGCCGACGCCCGGGTTTTCGGCCAGCCTGACGGGCCCGATGATCCGCCGCATGGTCTTCGGCGGGCACGACGTGACGGGATGGGCCGATTGAGCGTCACACCGGTCCTGGACCAGGCGCTGCGGCACTCCCGCAGGCCTGGCGTGGTCCCTATCCTGCCTTGATCAACTGCCGTGCAGGCGGATTGGCCAGGTCATAGGACAGCCGCGCGGCGCGGATACCGCCCCGGTTGTTCACCGCCCAGAGCGCAAGGTCGCGGACCACCAGCAGCAGGTTGCGGCCCATTGGGGTCAGGTCGTAGCTGACCCGGGGCGGCAGGTCATCGGTGGCGTGACGGGTCACCATTCCGTCCCGCACCAGGGCCTTTAGCGTCGCAGCCAGCATCTTGGCCGAGATCGCGTCGATCAGACGCTTCAGTTCGTTGAAATGCATCGGCTTGTCGGCCAGCGCCACGATGACGAGGACAGTCCACTTGTCGCCGACACGCGACAGGATATCCCCGACCTCGGCACAGTCGCCTTCGACCATCAGGGCGACATAGCTCGGTTTCAAAAAGGTAACTCCTTGCAGGATGGCATGATTCGCGGCCCATGTGGTCACCAACGGTAACCGCTCGACGAGCGATGAAACCATGCCTCTTGCAAGCAGTCTTCTGTTTTCCTTCGTCGCCATCGCGACCGCCCTGGGCGCGTATCTGGCCGACTACAGCGATACGCATCTGTTGAACCCGGCCTGGTCCGGTCATGCCAAGTATCATGCCGCGCACACGATGGCGCTTTCGGCCCTGCTGGGCGGGCTGACGCTGTTCTTTTCGTGGCGACCGGGCGGCGATGCGCTGACCAACCTGCTGGCCGCGGCCGGATTTGCCGGTGTCTACTGGGCCACCCAGGCCGGTGCGATCCATTACCCGAACACCCTGTATTTCGACCCCGAATTCGATCTGCCGAAGAACTCATCCTCGGCCTGCCCGCGCAGGCGATGTTCCAGATCGTGTTCCTGTCCCCGACCTGCATCGGCGTCATCCTGGGTCTGCGGACGATCCTGGCGACCGGTGTCAGGACGGCCTAGACGCGGCGCAGGGGCCGGAAGAACGCCCGAATGTCGTCCACCAGCAGATCCGGCTGTTCCACCGCCGCAAAGTGACCGCCGCGCGGCATCGGGGTCCAGCGCTGCACGTCGAACACCCGCTCGACCCAGGACCGGGGCGGGGTCGGCAACTCGTGCGGAAACAGCGCCACGCCGAGCGGCGGGGTGATCCGCTCGCCGGGCGCGAATGTCAGGGGGTGCGCCCGGTTCTGCCGATACAGGTCGAGCGACGCGTTTATGTTGCCGCTGAACCAGTAGATCGCGATGTTGCGGATCAGATCGTCCATCGGGATCGCCGTCTCGACATCGCCGTCGCAATCGCTCCACCCGTGAAACTTCTCGGCCATCCAGGCCGCGAGGGCGACCGGAGAGTCGCTGAGGCCGAAGGCCAGCGTCTGGGGCTTGGTGGACTGCAGGGCCGCATAGGCGCCTTCCTGTGCCGACCATGCCGCGGCCCGGTCGAGAAATCCCTGCTCTTCTGCCGTGAGCTTCTGGTTGTCCTCCAACAGGGGCCGAAAGCTGCCGGGGATATAGTTCAGGTGGATGCCGATGACCGTCTTCGGGTAAAGCTGCGCCAGCCACGTGCTGACACCGGCCCCGATATCACCGCCCTGCGCCGCGAACCGATCATAGCCAAGTTCCGCCATCAACGCGCGCCACAATTTGGCGATGGCCTGCGTGTTCATCCCTTCGGCCAGCGGGGCGGATGAGAAGCCATAGCCCGGCAGCGAGGGCACGACCACGTCGAACGCATCCGCCGGATCGCCCCCATGTGCGGCCGGATCGGTCAGCAGCGGAATGACCTGTTCCATCTCCATGAACGACCCCGGCCAACCATGGGTCAGGATCAGGGGAAGGGGATCAGGGCCCACCCCTTTCCGATGGACGAAGTGGATGTCCACACCTTCCAACCGTGCCATGAACTGCGGCAGCCGGTTCATCCCAACTTCGGCCTGCCGCCAGTCGAACCCCGTTCGCCAGCGATCAACCAGCCGCTGCAGGAAGGCCACGCTGGTGCCGGAGGCCCAACTTTGATCGTCCTGCGCCGCAGACCAGCGCACCCGGTCCAGCCGCATGTGAAGATCGGCGATCGCGGCATCGGGCACGGCGATCTGGAAAGGCGTGATGACCATAGGACTGTTCCTTGTGCCGATGGCCTTGCGCCAGCGCTTCTGGCCACCTCTATAGGCGGCGGACCCAACCGCATCTTGCGGCAGGAACGACCCTGTCTGCCATGTCAAATCTCGATCGTGCGTCGGACGCGACCCGCAATGAGCAGGAAAAGGCCCGAAGTGGAGGAGGCCTCTCTGTGAGGTATAAAGCAAATGCGGCATTTCTTCCGTGGTGCCCTTTGCTATGGGCGAAAAAGACCGACCGGCCGGACCAGAATAGCGGCAGCATCACCGCCATGACAGGAGCAGTTCACGCTCCTTAGAGGGCATTTCACCCGTCCTCGGGATCCAGCACACGCGGTTTGTACCTGCCAATCAACCATCGCGCCTGCCGAGCAGTTCGCACGCCGCAAAGTCTATGCCGGTTCGCCGCCTATCGAAGCTGGAGCGTCGGCAACCCCGACCTGCTGGGATGGGTGGCGATCGATCCGGCCCATGCCAAGCACGCGGCGGTCCAGTGGCTGCATGCGCAGGGCCATGACATCAGCGTGCTGGCGAACTCGATCGCCACGGTTCACGACCTGGTCAGGGCCGGAGCGGGGATCGGCGTCATGCCCTGCATGATCGGGGATTGCGATCCATCGCTGGCACGCGTCGGCCCGGTCATCGACGAGTTGACCGAGCAGCAGTATCTGGTGATGCATGATGACGACCGCCACAGGCCCCCCATCCGCCGGCTGATCGAGCGATTGACGAAGATCTATCAGGACAACGGGCCCTTGCTGGCCGGAGAAAGGCCCATGCGGGGAGATGCCGCGTCGTCATGATCGCCGGTCCCAGAAGCGCCGGCCCCGGACCGTCGTGCCGGGGCTTCGTCACAGTCATTGCTGGATGCGCTTCACGCACCCGCCGATCCCGTTCCGGATTGCCGGCGCTTTCGGCATCAGGTCTGGAAACCAGCTGCCGGGCGCGTCGCACGGCCTGTCGGCAGCGGCGGAATCCGTCACCAGCGGATAAGCTCAGGGGGCGAGTGCCACGGTCAACTGAGCGGCTCCACCCCGTCTGGCGTGTGCCTGGAAATAGGTATCTGGCGACTGACCCGGGGGCCTTTCACCGAACCAAAACGGAATCCTGCCACATGCAACCAGGTCGCGCCCGTGCCCGTCCCTGCCTGTCATCGGCAAGGACGGGTTCGCCGGCTTCAGCGGTCGGCGTCCATCCTGTGCAACTTCTCGACCCGGCGGCGGAAGTCCTCGTCGGTCGAGAACTCCGCCTTCAGGTAGGAGTCGATCAGGTCCAGCGCCAGCCAGGGTCCGACGATCTGGGCGCCGATGCACATGACGTTGACGTCGTCATGCTCGACGCATTGATGGGCCGAATGGATGTCGTGGCAGACTGCCGCGCGGATCCCTCTGACCTTGTTGGCGGCGATGGACGCCCCCACGCCGGTGCCGCAGACCAGCAGGCCGCGCTCGGCCCGGCCTTCGGCGACGGCACCGGTGACCAGCTGGGCGATGTCGGGAAAATCGACCGGTCGGTCATCGTGCGAGCCGACATCCTCGACCTCGTGGCCCAGCTTGCGGATATGCTCCACGACCGTGGCCTTGAGCGGAAAGCCCGCGTGATCGGATCCGATGACAATGCGCATGTCTTTACCTTTCAGATGTTTCAACGAAGAAGACCGGGCAGCCACAGCACCAGGTCGGCAGAGAAGGTGATGATCGCCAGCGTCACCAGCAGCGGCACATAGAAGGGCAGCAAGGCCCTCAGCAGCTGGCGCAGGGTGATCTTGGCGATGTCGCAGACCAGGAACAGCGACAGGCCCATCGGCGGGGTCAGCAGGCCCAGCATCAGGTTGAAGATCACGATGATCCCCAGATGCACGGGATCGACCCCGGCTAGGACCAGCGGCGGCGCGATGACCGGCACGACCAGCAGCGTGGCGGTGGTGCTGTCCAGGAACATGCCCGCGATGAAGAAGATCAGGTTGGCGATGATCAGCAGCGTGACGGGGCTGTCGGCGAACTGCAGGATCCAGCGGGCGAAGTCCTGCGGGATCTGCTCGACCGCCAGGATCCACCCGAACAGCGAGGCGACGGCAACGATGATCAGGATCGCGCTGGTGCTGCGGACGGTCATCAGCATGGCGTTCCACAGATGCGGAAACGTCAGTTCGCGATAGAAGAGGCTGCTGATCAGCAGGACATAGGCCACGGTGACGGCTGCGGCCTCGGTCGGGGTGAACAGGCCCAGAAGCATGCCCGCGATCATCAGCACGGGCGCGAACAGCGCCGGCAGGGCGGGCAGAAGGTCCGCCCCGATCTCGCGCAGGGTGGGGGCCCGGTCGGCCCGGGGCATCTTGTGGACGTTGGCCAGGACCGCGGCGGTGATCATCAGAAGCACGATGCAGATCAGGGCGGGCACGATCCCCGCCAGAAGCAGCTGCACGATCGAGACGCTGGTGACCGAGCCATAGACGATCAGCGGGATGCTGGGCGGAAAGATCGGCCCCACCACGGCCGAGGCCGCCGTGACGGCCCCGGCAAAGGGGGCCGAGAAGCCGCGCTTGCGCATCGCCTCGATCTCGATCCGGCCCAGACCGCCGACATCGGCCAGCGCCGCGCCGGACATCCCCGAGAAGATCAGGCTGGAAAAGATGTTGACCTGCGCCAGCCCGCCCGGCAGCCGACCGACCAGCGTGTCGGCAAAGCGGAAGATGCGGTCGGTGACGCCCGCCAGGTTCATCAGGTTGCCCACGAAGATGAAGATCGGCACGGCCACCAGGGGGAAGCTGTCCAGCGCATAGGTCACGCGCTGCGTCAGAAGGCCAAGCGGCAGCCCCTCGACCAGGACATAGCCGATGGCCGGAATGAGGATCGCATAGACGACCGGAAAGCCGAAGACGAACAGCACCAGGAACAGCGCGATCAGGGCAAGTCCCATCAGAGCGCCACCGAGCCGTGGCCGGTGTCGCGTCGGCGCAGCTGAACCAGATGGACCAGAAATGCACCCGCGAACCCGAACGTCGTGGCACCCATGAAGATCCAGAACGGGATCTTCAGCGTCGGCGTGGCGCCGCGCATGTTGCCCATGATGTTCTGGAACGCGACCCAGCCCAGAAAGCCGCAGGTGGCGAGCCCCGCGGCCAGGATCACGAAGCGCAGCGCCCGTCCCGCGCGTGCGGGCAGCGCGTCCAGCAGTTCGGACATGACGATGTTCTCGTGGCTGGCGGCGACCAGCGGATAGGCGATGAAGACGGTGCAGATCAGCAGGAAGCGGGTCAGCTCCTCGGCGCCCACGATGGCCGAGCCCAGGACCTCGCGGGCGATGATCTGGATGAACGGCACCGCGACCAGCGCGGCCAGCAGCAGCACCGAGACGATTTCCAGTGGTTTGCGCATCGTGGTTCCCCTTGGGTGGCGGTCGACCCGCGGGCCGACCGGCTGTCCTTCACTCGATGGCCATGATCTGTTCGATGAAGGGCTGATAGCTGGGGAAATCGCCGTTGATCTGCGCCAGCACGCGCTCGCGGAAGGCGTCGATGTCCAGCCCGTCTTCCTCGGTGATGACGGTCATGCCCCTGTCGGTCAGCTCGGCCACCAGTTCGGCCTCGGACTCCTGCGCCCAGACCAGCGACTCTTCGGCCTTGGCGTCCAGCACCTCGGTGATCTGCGCCTGCGTCTCCTCGGACAGATCCTGCCAGACGCTCTCGTTGATGAAGACGGCCAGCACGGATTGCATGTGCCCGGTCATCGCGACATGGCTCTGCACCTCGTGCAGGCTGTTCGAGGTGATCATCGTCAGCGGGTTTTCCTGGCCCACGACCAGGCCGGTCATCAGCGCGGTCGGCAGCTCGGCCACCTCGACCGGGGTGGGGGTGGCGCCAAAGCCCGTCACCATCGACACCCACAGGTCCAGCGGCACGGCACGGAACGGCTTGCCGGCCAGATCGTCGGGCGACTTCACCTCGAAGTTGGACGAGATGTGGCGCGCGCCGCGATAGATGCGCCCGATGATCCGCACGCCACCCTGTTCGACCAGCTGCTCGTTGATCTGCTGCAGAGCAGGCGAGGTCGCCGGATCCGTCGCGGCCAGCGCATGCGCCCCGTCGCGATAGATGAAGGGCGCGTTGAACACCGACACGTCCGGAACCATCTGCGCCAGCGAGGCGAAGTCGTGATGCCCCATCTGGATCGAGCCCATCTGCACGCCGCCCACCATCTCGGACACGCCGCCCAGCTGGCTGGCGGGGAAGACCTGCACGGTCACGGCACCGTCGGTCGCCGCGGCGATCTCGGCGGCGGCCTCCTCGGCATAGCGGGTCTGGATGTCCCCCTCGGCGCCCACATGGGCATAGCGCAGGTCCTGCGCGATGGCGGGCATGGCGGTCAGCGCGATGGTTGCGGCGGCCAGCAGCCGTCCGGTCTTGATGAACATGGTTGTCCCCTCCCTGGGATGGTTCAGTTGGTCAGTGTCGCGGCGGTGCCCCTGTAGGTCTCGATGAGGCTGCGCCGCCGCAGTTCGTCGCCGATGGCGAAATGCTCGCGCAGGCGCCGGTCGGCCTGATCGGGGTCCCTGGCCACGATCGACAGGAACACCTCGCGATGGGCATCGACCAGGATCCGGACGATCTCCGGGTTCCGGTAGGTCGTGACCCGGCGCTGGACATGGCTGCGCTGCAGCAGCTCGGCCATCGCGCCATACAGGGTCGTCAGCGCCCGGCTGTGGCTGGCGGCGACGATCGACTGGTGGAACATGAAGTCCGCCCGCCCTCCGGCCTCGGGGTCCTTGAGCGTGTCGATCAGCGTGCCCAGCCATTGCCCGATCCGGCCCAGGTCGGAATCGTTGGCCCGTTCGCAGGCCAGCCGGATCGCTTGGCATTCGATCGCCATGCGGGCCTGCATGACGTCTTCCAGGATGTCCTGTTCCTGCGACAGGCAGAAGGTGAAGAAATCCGACAGGACACGGATGTCTGCCTTGGCGATATAGGTCCCGCTGCCCTGCCGGACATTGAGAAAGCCCAGCATCACCAGCGACTTCATGACCTCGCGCAGCAGCGGCCGCCCGACGTCGAGATGCAGGGCCAGCTCGCGTTCCGGCATCACCCGGTCGCCGACCTTCAGGTCACCCTTCAGGATGCGCTCCTTGAAATAGGACACGACCCGGTCCGACCCGGTCTGCCGCATCTCGCTTTCAAGGATTTCAACCATCGCAGCCCCTCCAGGATGACCTCAAGGTTCCTACCATTGGCCGCGTGTGGTCAACGGTGAGGTTCATGGAGGAAGGGAACTTTGCGTGGGCAGAGCGTAAAATGGGTAAAACTGATGAGTAAAATAAAATTATATCAATAACTTATTTGGCACTTGCTCCGTGAGGATTTTCGCCTGATTGGTAAGACCAATGGTCAGGATCTGCCCGCGTGGGTCCACCTTGTGGGTCGGGCAGGCCCACCCGGGACCAGAGAATCTTGCCGCGGAGAGAGGCTCTCCACCCGCACAAGCCTCGCTAAACACCATCACCTGACCATACGTTATGCGACCGGCAGGGGCTTCCTGCACCGAGTGCTCCTCGCAGCAGCTTGCGGTCGTGAGAGCTGAGGGGCACACCCGCGATGACACATGCACCGTCGTGACACATGCTCCGTCGTCGCGACATTGACCTCTGCCAGCCTCATGTCCTATCCCGTCCCCACCCGAAGAGGAGTGCCGCGATGGATCGACGTCACCGGTCATCCGGCTTCCCGCTTTAGGGCGGGCCCGCGCGTCGGGCGCAAGACGCCCCGCATGTATCGAACGCTGACCTGAGGGAGCGTCCATGACCAGACTGCAGACCAAGATCGCCCTCGTGACCGGAGGGGCCCGGGGCATCGGCGCCGCCATCGCCACGGCCTTCCGGGAAGAGGGCGCCGCGGTGATCCTGACCGACATCGACGCGCAGACCGGCCAGCGAACGGCCGACGGGATCGGCGCCACCTTCGCCCGGCTCGACGTGGCCTCCGAAGCCAATTGGGAGGCGGTGGCGCGGCGGTTCCCCAGTCTCGACGTCCTGGTGAACAACGCGGGCATCACCGGGTTCGAGGGACCGTTCGACGGGCCGCCGCCCGCGCATGATCCGGAAAACGCCTCCCTCGGCGACTGGCGCGCCGTTCATGCGGTGAACACGGACGGCACGTTCCTTGGCTGCCGTCATGCGATCCGCGCCATGCGGGCGAAGGGTGCGGGAAGCATCATCAACATCTCGTCGCGCTCGGGGCTGGTCGGCATCCCGATGGCCGCGGCCTATGCCGCATCGAAGGCCGCGATCCGCAACCATACCAAGTCCGTGGCCCTCTATTGCGCGGGGCAGGGCCTGGCGATCCGCTGCAACTCGATCCATCCGGCGGCGATCATGACCCCGATGTGGGAGCCGATGCTGGGCAACGGGCCGGATCGGGCCGCGCGCGAGGCCGCCATGGTCGCCGACACGCCGATGCGGCGGTTCGGCAGGGCCGAGGAGGTCGCCGCCCTGGCCGTCATGCTCGCATCCGACGAGGCGGCCTACATGACCGGCGCGGAACTGACGATCGACGGCGGGATTCTGGCCGGATCGGCTGCGACACCGGGAGGATGATGTGATCGGGAGAGGCGCCTGCAGGCATCCTCCCCTTCCGCAGCTGCATCGCAGCTTCGACCGTGGCGACGGAAGGACTCATGTCGACGGGCGTCCAGCATCGCTGCCACCGTGCGGCAAGGGGCGCCGCGCGAGGCATGACGACCGGTCCGGGGACGTGGGGCCGCCGCAGGTGATCATGCCTGACGGGCGACCACAGGGTGATGTGGCTGTCAGCGATGCGCCAGATATTCGGCTGACACGTAGCCCGATACACTCGGCCTGTCGGCCAGCAGGACCCGGCACCAGACCCTGCCGTCATTCGTCACGCAATTCTGGCGGATGAGGCGCGTTCCGTCCGGCAGGCCGATGATGATGCCGTGATCGAAGCCGGGGCCTTCGCGAAGCTTCAGAAGATCGTCGGGCCCGGCGCCCCTGACCACGGCACCCGATCCGACCGCGCATCCGCCGGCGATCATGAGAGCGAGAAGAGCAGCGATATGAGTGCGCATCATCCAACCTTGCATCGTTTTGCCGTTCCTACGGCACCATGACGATAGATGACAGCAGGTAGGTGCCAAAAGCCAATAGGGGACTGGCGAGAAATGCCGTCGCAGGTCCGTTCAGCCTCACGGAACGACGATCCTGCTCAGGATCCAATGCTTGCCTGTTGGACTGGCGGTCGCCATGCGATGTTCCTCGGGCGTCTCGTTTCTTCCAGAGCTGTGCCGCCGCCGTTCCCGACCATGACGTGCAACCCCCCGCTTCGGCCCGGCCAGGTATGCCCAAGCTCGGTTCCCGGTCAGTTCCGTGCCGAACCCCCCGGCACAGCGGCAGGAAGATCCTGCGCCGGCGCGGTCGGACAGGCAGGCGGCGCGGTCAGCAGCCCTGCGCCGAAGATCGGATCGCGTCCCGGCGCGCCCAGATCGTCGGCGCTGCCGGTGATCCGTGCCATCAGGTCGGCCGAGGACAGCCCCGGCTCGGCCTGCAGCCAGAGCGCGGCCGCGGCCGTCGCGAAGGGGGCGGCATACGACGTCCCGGTCTTGGTCCGCGCGCCCCGGATCGAGGCCGCGGTCCAGACCTCGACCCCCGGCGCCGACAGGTCGATATGCGCGCCGCGACCGGCCCGGCGATAGACCTGCTTGCGCCGGTCGACCGCCGTGACCGCCAGCACGCTGTCATAGGCGGCGGGATAGGCCGGGGCCGCGCGGGGCCCCAGATTGCCCGCCGCCGCGACGACCAGAATGTCCTGCAGGGCAAGCGCCTCGATCTGGCGGGCCAGCTCGTCGTTCGGCGGGCCGGCCAGGGACAGGTTGATCAGCCGCAGGTCCTGGGCGCCCAGCCAGTCCAGGGCCGCGATCAGGGTTAAGGCATCGCTGCGCTGATCCTCTCCGGCCCGGACAAAGGCATCGACGGCGACCAGCTCGGCCCCGGGCACCAGTCCGGGGCTGCGGCTGCCGGGCGCACCGACCAGCAGGGCGGCGACGGCCGTCCCGTGCAGCGCGTCCGAGGGCGCCGCCGACGTCGTTGCGGGATCCAGGCTGTGCAGCTGCAGTCGCGCACCCGCGAAGGTCTCGTGCCCGGCATTCACGCCGGTGTCGACCATGCCGATCCGGGGAAGATCCCCGCAGCCGGAGGGTGCCTGCCAGCCGATGACCTGCCGCGCCAGGCAGAGGCCGCCGGGGCACGAGTCCGCGACGGGCACGGCGGCCTCTTCGGTGCGATAGTAATGGTTGAAGTCCGCGCGTGCCGCCGTGGCGCGGGCGCGCACGACATCCCGGGCGTCCTCCAGCGACAGGCGCGCGGGCTTGCGCAGCCGCTGCAGACTGCCGCCCTGCGCCAGATCGCGCCGGTCGATCTGTTCGAACCCCTCGCTCAGAAGCTGGGCCAGATCGGCCTGGGACAGGCCACGCACGATGATCTCGTCCGGGGCGCGCTGCGGAAGGGGCGCAGGGGCCGCCTGGCGGGGCTCTGCGCGCGCAGGGCGATCGTCGTCATCATCTTCATCGTCGTCGTCATCGTCGTCGTCGCGGTCATCGTCATCGTCATCGTCAGCCAGGGCCTGCGACAGGATCGTCAGGCCATCGGGTGACATCCTGGGCTGAAGGGTCGTCAGCAGTGACGTCAGCAGCATCAGCAGGACAAATCTGGACATCGGGCGCCTCCGTACTTTCAGCTCTCTGGACAATGACGGGCGAAGCTTCCAGATATTCCGCGAAAGAATGCGGCAACGGCAAGGCGGATCGTCATGGATGCAGCCTTCGGGGACGCTCTGGTCCGGCTTCTTCCCAATCTGCGCCGCTATGCCCTGTCCCTGGCGCGGCGGCCCGACCTGGCCGAGGATCTGGTCCAGATCACCGTCGAACGCGCCATCGCGCATGCCGGCACCCGCGATCCCGCGCAGCGGCTGGAACCGTGGCTGTTCCGCATCCTGCGCAACGCCTTCATCGACATGACCCGCCGCCAGCGCAGCGAGGGCACGCGGGTGGATGTCACCGAGAACCCCGACATCCTGTCCACGGACGGCACGGCCGTGACCGAGGCCCGCCTGATGCTGCAGGCCACGCAGGCCGCCATGGGCCGGCTGCCCGCCGATCAGGCCGAGATCCTGACGCTGGTCTGCATCGAGGGGCTCAGCTATGCCGAGGCGGCCGAGGTGCTGGGCCTGCCCAAGGGCACCATCATGAGCCGCCTGTCGCGGGCACGGCTGGCCCTGGCCGAGGCATTGGGAATAAAATGACGCCGGGCGCGTAGCCTCTCCGGATCGCGGTGACAAGGAACCTGTGACGTGAGCATCGACGACATCACCCTGATGGCCCTGGCCGACGGCGAGTTGGACGCCGCCGAGGCGCGGGCGCTGCAGGCACGCATCGCCGCCGACCCGCAGGCGCAGGCGCGACTGGCTCAGTTCCGCCTGACCCGCGCGCACCTGGCAGCGCTGGCGGAGGACGCCTCCGCGCATCCGGGCGATGCGGACCTGACCGCGCGCATCCGTGCCGCCGGCATCGCGGCGCACCCGCCCTCGGGCAGGCCGATCCCGCGCCCCGCCGCGAACCGCAACCGCGCGCCTTGGGCCGCGCTGGCCGCGGGCTTGGCGGTCCTGGGGATTGCGATCGGATGGTGGCTGCCCGGGGGCAATTCCGGCTCGGACGGGCTGCAGGAGGTGCTGGCCCGGGTGCCCGCAGGCGAAGGCGCCATGCTGGAGGACGGCACCGACGTCACGGTGATCGCCAGCTTCCGCACCGGGACGGGCCAGCTCTGCCGCGAGATCGAGACGGCAGGGGATGGCCGTGCCCGGCTGGCCATCCTGTGCCGCGACGACGCATCGGAAGCGTTCGAGGAACGCTTCGCGCTCGATCTGACGACCGCCGAAGGGTATCAGCCGGCCTCGGGCGAACTGGAGGGGCTTGACGCCTTTCTGGCCGGCATCGGCGCCGGCGATCCCCTGTCCCCCGCCGACGAGGCCGAGGCCCTCGCCCCCTGATCCCGCCATTGCGGCGCGATCGTCCTGCCCCCCGCCCGGATGCTGCTGTCACCGACACGAAAAAAAGCGCGGGCCTTGGGAATAATCCCTCAGGTCGCGCGTCATCGGGGGGACAGGCAAGCCGGCGGCGCCCCTGTCGAGGCCTGCAGGGATCGGCGTCGACCTGCAGTGATGACGGCAGGACGCATCACATATCCATCGAGGAGACCTCATCATGGCACGACTTTTCGGCAATGACGACGACAACCGGCTGAACGGCACACGTGTCGCGGACCTCATCTACGGGCGCTCGGGCGACGACCGCATCCAGGGCTTTTCGGGCAACGACACGCTGAACGGCGGCGAGGGCAACGACCTGATCTGGGCGGGGCTGGGCAACAACCTGGTCGATGGCGGCGAGGGCAATGACCGCATCTGGGCCGGCCGCGGCAGCGATCGCATCCAGGCGGGCGAGGGCAACGACACCGTCTCGGCGGGCGACGGCAACAACCGCATCTTCGGCGGCGAAGGCGACGATCTTCTGAAGGCCGGCAACGGCCGCGACACCATCTCGGGCGGGGACGGAAACGACCGGATCGGCTCGGGCGGCGGCAACGACATCCTGTCCGGCGGCGAGGGCGACGACAGGATGGTGGCCGGGGCCGGCAATGACCGCCTGATTGCCGGCGAGGGCAACGACACGCTGAACGGCGGCTCCGGCAACGACCTGATGACCGGCGGCGAGGGGGCGGACCGCTTCGTCTTCACCGGCGGGCGGGACCGGATCACCGATTTCGAGAACGGCGACGACGAGATCGACCTGTCCGCCTTCGCGCGCATCTCGGGCTTCGGCGCGATCCGCGACGCGGCCAGCCAGCAGGGCACGGATGTGGTCATCACCCTGGGCGCCAGCCGTCTGGTCATCGACGATGTCCGGCTGTCCCAGATGAGCGCCGACGACTTCATCTGGTGAGGCAATAGGCTGCTTGCGGGGCCGGCCACCTGCAGACCGGCCTCGCGCATGGCCGCCGGCGGCGCGCTCCCTTCGGACCTTTCAGGCAGGACCGCGCAACGATGGCCCCATTGAGGGAGGACGGCGCGCATCTGGTCCTGAACACTCTGGCGGGACGCGCGCAACTTCCTTCCTGGCAGGAATGCGGTCGGGAGGTGCCGGAGCAGGAACCTTGTCCGCTCCAGGTTTATGGCAGCTGCAAAGCCACATAAGGTCCCTATCGCGGAGGCGACGCCTGCGCAGGAACGCGTGAAGGGGCAGCACCATGGGCACGAGAGCCGACCGCATTCGCAAGGCGGCTGCCGTCATCACGCTGACGGCTCTGTCCACGGTCGCGACTGCCTCACTTCTGCCCTTGGCCAGGACGAACGCGTGGTGGGTCCGCTTCCTGGATTTCCCGCGATGGCAGTTCAGCGTCGCCCTGATCGGTCTGCTGCTTGTTTTCCTGCTGCTGGCCCGACGGACCGGCTGGATCCAGCGGGCGGTCATCCTCGGCGCGATGGCGGGCCTGGGCCATCACGGTTACAAGCTTCTGCCCTATTCGGGGCTGGCCGAACCTGCCGCGTCCCTCGAACCCGACTGCGCGGGAGGTCAGTCGCTGCGCATCATGAGCGCCAACGTCAAGCGCCGCAACGAAACCACGGCGCCGTTTCTGGCGCAGGTCGCCGCCGTGGATCCCGACCTGCTTCTGGTGATGGAGACAGACGCGTGGTGGGACGGGCAGTTGACGACATTGGCCGCCAAGTATCCCCATCGGGTCCAGAACATTCCCGAGGATGACGCCTTCTACGGCATGCATTTCCTGTCCAAGCACAGGCTAATCTCGCCCGAGTTCAGGTTTCTGTTCGATGCTGACACGCCAACCTTGGTGACCCAGATCCAGCTGCCGGACGACCGGATCATCGACATCGTCGGACTGCATCCGCGTCCGCCACTGCCGTGGTCTCAGCCCACCACCATGCGGGACGCGCATCTTCTGGCCGCCGCTCTGGTTGCGCGCCGGTCGGAAACGGCAACCATCCTGACCGGGGATTTCAACGCCGTCCCGTGGGAGCGCGTGACCCGCCGCGCCATCCGCCTCGGCGGTCTGGTCGACCCCCGCGTCGGGCGCGGCCTTCATCCGACCTATGATACCAACGGCCCTAAGCACTGACCCCTTTTGCGTATTCACGCGTGGCAATCGATCGGACGCGCTCGGGGTCGTTTGCGAAGGCGTTCCATGCGCTGCAGCATCGGTCGACAATGTCTGCGTAGGTGTCAAAGACGGTGATGGCGAGGCAGTTTGCGCGCAGATAGGCCCAGATGTTCTCAACCGGATTCAGCTCTGGCGCATAGGGCGGAAGCGTCACGATGGTGATGTTGTCGGGGATGCGCAGAGCGCTGGAGTTATGCCAGCCGGCGCCGTCCATCACGAGCACGGCATGGGCGCCCGACGCGACGGTTTTCGCGATTTCAGCGAGATGAGCGTTCATGGCCGAGGTATCGGCACGTGGCATGACAAGTGCCGCGGTCGTGGCGCGCGATGGACAGACGGCGCCGAAGATATAGGCCCATTTGTAGCGGGTGTCGCGCGGCGCACGAGGCCGGGTTCCGCACTCGGCCCAGGTCCGGGTGAGCGTCCCCTGTTGACCTACGCGTGCTTCATCCTGAAACCACACCTCCAATGGCTTCCCGTGCGCCGTCTCCGGCAGGGCGGCCTTTACCGTAGCGGCAAAGTTTTTTTAAATGCCTCCTGTGCCAACGGGTCGGATTTGGGGTGCTGTGGGCGCACTGAAAGGCGGCGGAAGCCAAGGGCTGCCAGCTGCTTGCCGACCGTCCGCTCGTGCATGACCACGCCGAAGCGATCTTCGATCTTGCGCTTGAGATCGACGCAGCGCCAGCGGACCACCCCATCGGCCTCAAGGTCAGGCCCTTCACGGACCATCCGGGCAAGTTCCGCTTTCTGCTCAGAGTTCAGGAGCGGCGTCGGGCCTGCCCAATACCGGTTCGACAGACCGGTGATCCCCTCGGCGTTGTAGCGATGAACCCAATCGCGCAGGGTCTGCCGGTCCATGCCGCAGGCCTCCGCCGCCGTCTTGCGATCCGCGCCCTCCAGAACAAGAGCGATCGCCAAAATCCGCCGCACCGCTTTTGCATCCTTTGTGCGCGCCGCCGCCGCCCGAAGCTCACTTGTCGACATATCCGTTCGAGTGATCTCAATCGCCATCAGAACCTCCATCTCTTGATGGCAATGATTCAGATTTTCAGGTCGAAGGGAATCCCGTGAGTCAGAGCTTAGGGCTGTTGGTATGACACGGACAGCCGTCTGATGTCCTGGCCCCTGGATCACATCCTGTTCGAGCCCCGGTTCGCGCTGCAGGAGTTTCGGGTCTTGCCGGACTTCGGATCCGACCACCGCGCCGTGACGGCCACCTTGTGCCATCGCCCCGGCGAAAGACGGCCCGCGCCCGGGATACACCCGGATAATCTTGCCGAAACCGAAGCCTCGTTGCGCGCAGCGGCATCCCTGGACTGAACGCCCTCTGTCGTGGTCATCACCGTCGCGCGGTCATCGGTGCTCTGGTGATGCGGAGGCCGTTGAGGTGGACGCCTGCGATTGAAGACTGACACCGACGCTGCAGTCTCGTCGCCGGGAGAGGTCGGATGGCTTTGGACAGACCCCCCACATCCGGCGCGAGGCTTCTTATGCCTGGCATTGGCTCTGCTGCAAATCTTGTGATGGATTCATCTCGTGAGTCCGGTGTGGTCGCTGGACTGCATGAGCAGACCCATCCCCCGCCGACAAGACTAGGAACTGGCCGGCTTCTAACAAAGCGCTCAAGCGCCGTGGCTTGCTGACGATCGGTTCGATCCCGCCCTGACCTGGGAGGCCACGCCGCCCGGCAAACGTGGTCGCCAGCCCGACGACAGCGATGCTGCCATGCACACCTGCCTTACGATGAAGGTGCCGCATCGAAACAAAGATGAACTGTGTCGAACTGCTGGGCCAGCGACGGGCCGCGAGGGACTTTGACCGTCAGGTCGCAGCGTTCCAGATCAGGGTTGCCGTGCTGACCGGTTTCACCGCGCCTGGCATACCCGTCACCGAAGCCGTGGGGATGAGCCCGTTCGGGGAAAGGGGAGATCCGCCTTTCACCCGATCTGTGCCACAGAGCCGCATGCAGCGACACCAACCAGCCTGCTCACGTCTGGCCTCTTCCCACGGCCGCGTGTCAGAGCGGCAGGGGATCCGTCAATCCGCTCAGTTCCAGATCCCATTGCGCCCGCCATGATCCTGACACGCGGTCCAGCATCAGGTAGTTGCGCTCGGCGGTGTAGCGCGTGCGCTGTCCGGGCAGCGGCGCGATGCGGATGGGATGGCCCGGCAACGGGCTCTCTCCCAGGGAGGCCAGGGCACCCAGAAACCGGGCCCAGCCCTTGGGCGGCGCGCGATGGGCGATGCCCGAGGCGACAAGCTGGTGAAGGTGCAGGTCGTTGCCCAGATCCATGACCGCGCGTGTCGCCAGGTGGATCTCGCCCGAGATCGCGGTGACGTTGTGGCCATCGCGGCGCGCCATGTCCCGCACGAGCGCCAGCATCCGGCGCCACTCGTCCCGATGGCTGCGGCTCTGCCACTGATCGCGCAGATCGTCCTCGTATTTCTGCATGCGCGGGATCGCCACCATCAGCGTCTCCAGCAGCGACATCCGCGGTCCCAGCAGCGGGACGCTGGACATCAGCAGAGTGTGCCCCTCCACGTTCCGCTCCGCCTCGGCGTCCATCATCGCCCAGCCAGGCCGTCCCATGATGTCGCGGCGGGTGCGTTCGGACCGCAGGTCGGGCGCCAGGATGCGCAGGCCCGGCGCGTGGATGCCCCATCCCAGATGCGCGCCGGACGGATCGCCGAAGCGCGCGGGCAGGTCGTCCTGCACCGTCCCGTGCTGAAACAGCAGGAAGCTCTCGCGGGCCACGGCGAACAGGGTCTGACCGACCGCGGACTCCGTGCGATCGCGCGGCAGGGACCCCCATCCGTCGCAGATGTCATGGTCGTCCCACTGCATCAGCGAGGGCACGCGGGCGGCCAGCCACGCCAGTTCCGGCGCGGCATAGAGGATGGCGTAGCGTTCGAAGAAGCGTTCGCGCAGATGGTGCCGCAGGTCGACCAGCGCCTCGGGCGACGGATCGTCCGGCACCCGGTCCGGCCAGTCCCGGCTCAGCTCGTGCCCCTGCGTGACCTCGTCGGCATAGACCTGATCGCCGCCGTGCAGCAGCAGCGCGAAGGGCTGGCGGCGATGTTCCTCGCGCAGGCGCGACCACATCGCGTTGCGCTCGGAGCCTTCGCGCAGCATGTCGCCCACCTCCTCGCCGTTGCACGAGACGTAGGCCAGACGCAGGTCACCGGTCAGGTCACCGGCGACCTCGTAGTCGGTGCCGTCCCAGTGGTACGAGGAGGTCCGGTCGGCGGGCAGGGAAAACCGCATGCGCCAGACCGTGGCATGGGCATGGCGGGCCAGGGCCACGGGAGCCGCCGTCCCGGCCGCCCATGCGATGGGCGGCGGCGTATCGCCTTTTGCGGTGATGAACAGCGCCGACAGCGACAGCCGGTCGCCCGCGACATCGTCGAGAAGCAGGATCGGGCCGATGGGATGGGTGATCTGATGGGGCATCGCCATCAGCTAATGCAGCATGGCGGGCATCGCAATTTGCAAAACGGGCCGCCTGATCACAGGCTCGTGGCGAGCCTGCCGATCCAGCAGGCAGACGGCCCCCCGACCGCCCGATCAGATCAGGACGACATATCCTCCATACGCCAGAAGCAGGGCCACGCCGGCAATCCGGGGCAGGCCACCCAGGGCGAAGGCCAGGATCGACAGGCCCAGGGCCGAGGCCGAGACCCAGACCATGTCCACCGAGGCGAAGCGCGGATCCGCCGGGATGGGGTCGATCAGGGCGGTCACGCCCAGAATGGCGAAGATGTTGAAGATGTTCGATCCGACGATGTTGCCCACGGCGATCTCGGTCTGCTTGCGGATGGCCGCGATGAGCGAGGTGGCAAGCTCCGGCAGCGAGGTGCCGACCGCCACGATGGTCAGGCCGATCACCGCTTCCGAGATGCCGAAGGCGCGGGCCAGTTCGGTCGAGCTGTTCACCAGCAGACGGGCGCCGACCACCAGCACGATCAATCCGCCCAAGGTCATGGCCCAGGCCTTCCACTGGACGACATCCCCCTGGGCGACCTCGACATCCTCGACCTTGCTGGTCAGGAACGCCGTGACCAGGAAGACCACGAGGCCCGCGATCAGCAGCACGCCGTCCAGACGCGTGACCGTGCCATCCAGCAGCATGATCCAGATCACGGCCGTGGCCAGCAGCATGAAGCCCAGATCGCGCCACAGCTTCTTCACGGGGATGACAAGCGGGGCGATCACCGACGAGATGCCGAGGATCAGCAGGATGTTGGCGATGTTGGATCCCAGCACGTTGCCGATGGCGATGGCCGGCTGGCCCGCCAGGGCCGCCTGAACCGACACCAGCATCTCCGGCGCCGAGGTGCCGAACCCCACGATGGTCAGGCCGATCAGCATCGGCGAGAGACGGAAATGCCGGGCGACGGCGGTGGCGCCGCGCACGAGAAGCTCGCCGCCGAAGAAAAGGGCGACAAGACCCAGGACGAAAAGCAGATAGGTCATGGCTGATCCTGACATGGGAAAGCTGTGTGCCAGCCATCCATATCAACCATCGGCACAGCCGCAACCACCCGCGAGATTTCGACGCGAGGGGCGGGATTGGTTCCTGGCCTCGCCGGGTGCGGCGGGTCCGCACCCGTCCGTCGGATCACCGTGCCATCGGACCCCTGCGGTCTTCGCATCGGACCTTGGTACGATCCGCGCGTGGGTGGGCGTCCCGTGGTTGGATCAGGACATGCTTCACCGCCCCCCGGGGGCCTGTTCGAAAGGAGTTTCTCAATGCGCCTGCAGATCTCTTGGTCCCGTCCTCGGGCCGGATCGCGCCTGTTCACCTTGCAAAGAGACCCCCACCTAGCATGTCCGCCCTCAGCCCCCGTTTTCGAGGGCGTCGGGTATCTCGTAGCGTTCCTCCCCTATCCGGACGAGGGTCACGTCACCGGATCGTTCCGAGGTCAGCTTGGCGTCTAGGTTCGTCGCGACGGGCGTACCGCCTTCGAACAGGATCTGACGTTCGCCGCCCCCGTCAAAGGCGATCCAGACCCCCGCGCTGCCGGGACCTTGGCGGACGACGCCGAAGGGACAGCTTCGCATCGACGTGCCCGCCGTGGCCGCGCAGGGGACCATGCCGGTCGCATCGAAGGGGGTACCATTGCCGACCGGGCCGCCGTCGGGCGCATCCGGCATCGTCGGAGGCTCGGTTTCGATCAGAAACTGTCCGGACACCCAGCCTTGCACGCCGGACCCGTGGGTCCGGATCCGGCACCAGCGTTCGGACCCGGTCATCCGGCAGCCGCGGTTCTGCATGACCTGGCCATTCTGCGCCCGGCCGACAACGTCATGCCGCGTCGCAGGACCCGAGCGGATGTTCAGCGCGCTGCCCGGACTGATGGAAACGGCCCACCAGTCCGGGCCGCCCGCGAGGCCATCGGCGAAGTCCGGCCCGCCCAGCCCGATCCCGAGAGAGAAGGCCGCGGTCTCGTCGCGCCGGGCGGCGTTGCCCATGAGGTAGACCCGCGCGACATACGTGCCCGACTCGGGCAGCGGAATGTCGGCCACGTTGCCCGAGATGGAGCCGATGAACAGCGCGTCTTCCGATCCCTCGGGCCGGATGTTGAAGGAGAGGCTGGAGTTCGGTGTCGCGAGGTCCACGGACAGTATTTGCCCGGCGTCTCCGGCGACAAGGTAATCGATGCTGTCGACGCCGCGAAGCCCGCTCTCGATGACCGTCCCGGCGGCAGCGGCCGACGGGGCAACCGTTTCGCTCCGCATCGTCTGCGCAAGGCTGGCGCCGGCCAGGACCACCGCCAGAACGGCATTCGACAGAAGGCAGGCAAGCGGGGTCATGCTGCGCATGGAGTTTCTCCCTTGTCCCTGTTCGATGTCGTTTCAGGCCCGCGGATGCCGCCATCGCCCGAAGAATAATCCTTTCGCGGGCACGCCGCTATCTATATCGCGAAGCGGGTCGAGACCGTCGCCCACCGCCGGACAAGCGCGCCTGCACACGGGGGGCGCAAGATGACGCTGACGCCGCCGCGGCACAAGGACACGAACTTTGCCCCCCGGCGTTTCCGCACGGTGCAGTGTCTCCGCCTGCGGGCGCGCATCACGTCACGGAGGCGGCGATCAGCGCGTAGAGGCCAAGGACCAGGATGAGGACAAAGGCGACGAGGGTGGCCACCGTGCTTGCAAGGGCATGGACCATGCCGATGCCGGCCTCGCGTCGGGCCCAGACCGCAAGGGCGCTGACATACCAGCCTGCGGCACCGGCCATCAGGGCGATGGCAGGGACGCCGGACATCGGCAGCCGTGTGGCGATCAAGGCAAGGTCGACCGCAAGGATGAAAGGCGTGGCGAGATAGCAATGGCTGTAGAAGGGGGGCCGCAGCGTCTCCCGCGTCACCGCCGCGCCCTTCCGGCGCAGGTCCAGCACGGCACAGAAGAGCGGCAGCAGTCCGAAGATGCCGGCACGGAAGATCAGCAGGTTCCGGTCATCCTCGAACAGCCAGGACATGGCCCTGGCAAGTTCCTCCGGCGGGGGCAGTTCGATCAGGTGCAGAAGGGCCAGCGTCAGAATCAGGAGGATCGGTGGGCTGAGCGCCTCGGCAAAGCGGTGCTCGGTCTTGTCGGTCAGTTCGGACGCGCCGTACCGCATCATCCGGATGGGGTGCCGAACGCATTTCCAGAGCGTCAGCGGGAAGAAGAGGACCCATGACGCGATCTCATAGAGCAGTTCCTCGATCGAACGGACAAGCGCCATCAGGTCCATGAGCTCCCTCCCCAGCATGCATCCCGGAGTATGCGCCGCCATTCTCCATCGGCCAATTGCCCGCCTGCCGTTTCCGCAGCCTTGATGATCGTGACGTTGCCGACCGATCCGCCAGTCTTGCGCGCCATGGCGGCGGATTGGTTGGTTGCTGTGGTGCCGGTCGGATGCTCCGGGCGGTGGTGAGCTCCTTTCCGAGAGGCGACAGCCATAATCTGCCGGCTTTTGCTAATTAGGGAGCTTCCCCTGAGTACCGGAGAAAGCGAAGAGCGCACGGCGCCGGAAAGCCAAGGTGCCTGCTGTTCCCAAGGCGCTTCACGATCAGGAACCGCCCTCAAGTGGTCAGGAACGGCGACGCCTTTGGCCACAGGGAAGCTGGCCTGATGGTCTTTTGCTTGGAGCATCGTGGTCGAGCGGGCAATCCGCGATCCGGTGATCGTCACCGACGCTTCCTTGACGATCGCAAGGATTTGGCATAAGCATCTGGCCTTCACTCGCGGCAGCTGTGCGGGACGCAGCGGCCTTAGGGTCCGGCCCGGTTGCAAATGTAAAACGAACGTTTTACATTCTGGACATGGAAAGCGCACCCAAGCTCAACGCCGCCGCCGAGCGGCTCTTCGACCGGCACGGATACATGGCCACCGGAATGGACCGCCTGACCGAGGCTGCAGGCATGTCGAGCCGGACACTCTACAAGCACGCGGGCAGCAAGGCGCAGCTGATGGGCCGGGTGCTGGCGGAGCGCGACCGGCGCTTCATGGTCCGTATCGATGTCGACAGCGTGGACGCGCTTTTTGCCGCTCTGGAGGACTGGGTTCGGATCGAGGGTGCGCGGGGATGCCTGTTCCTCCGCTCCCATGCCGAGACGGGCGGCGCCATACCCGAGATTGCCGAGGCCGTTGCGGCCCACAAGGCGGCATTCCGGCAGCGGGTCGGCGGCATCGTCGCGAAAGATCTGGGCCGTGACGATATGGCATTGACCGAACAGGTGCTGGTCCTCTTCGAGGGAGCCACGCATGCAGCGGTCTATCGGGGGGATGAGGCTGTCTCGGCCGCGCGGGCGGCGGCAGCGATCCTGGTCGAGAGGGCGCGGACATGACCCCGGCGCTGCGCATCGGTGCCGTGGGCTTCGGTCTGATCGCGGTCTGTTACGGCTTCGCCCGGTTCGCCTTCGGCCTGTTCCTGCCGCAGATCGACAGGGATCTGGGCCTCGGGCCCTCCTTGAGCGGCTTGATCTCGGGTGGCGCGTTCGCAGGCTATTGCGTCGCCATCATCGCCTCGGCCGTGCTGACCGAGCGGATCGGGGCGCGCGCGATCGCGACCGCCGCGGCCATCGTTGCGGCCGTCGGCATGGCGGGGATCGCACTTGCGCCGTCCCCCATGGTCCTGGCTGGCGCCGTGATGGTGGCCGGTCTCAGCACGGGCCTTGCCTCGCCACCCATGGCCGCGGCCGTCGCCGCCGCCGTCGCCAAGGGCCGGCAGGACGCGACGAACACCACGATCAATGCCGGAACAAGCGCGGGGGTGGCTGTGTCGGGGGCGGTCGCCCTTGCCATGGCGGGACAGTGGCGCCTGGCCTTCGGCGCGTTCACCGCCGTTGCGGTCGTGCTTGCCGTCACCGCCGCAGTGTCGCTGCCATCATCTGGGGGCGGCAAGAGCGCGGGCGGCCTGCCACCGATGACCGGGCCTGTCCTGCGCCTGATTGCCGCCTCGTTCCTGATGGGCGCGGCCAGCACCGCGCTCTGGTCCTTCGGCGGCCAGCTCGTGTCGGAACGCCTGGGCTGGGGGCCGACCGGGGCCGGCATCCTGTGGAACTGCATCGGCCTCGGCGGGATCGCCGGTGCTTGGGCAGGCACCCTCGTCAACCGGTTCGGTCTCGATCGCGTCCATTTGGCGTGCCTGGGGCTGATGGCAGGCTGCATCCTTGCGGTTGGTTCAAGCATCGCCACTCCCGCACTTGCGCTGATCGGGGGCGCCCTGTTCGGAGCTGCCTACGTGACGGTCACGGGGGTCTACCTGATCTGGGGGGTGCGCGCCCTGTCCGACCGTCCGGCCACCGGCCTGATGATCGGCTTCCTGACGATGGCCGTGGGTCAGACCGCCGGCGCGCCGGTTTTCGGGATCCTGATGGCGGGTCCCGGTGCGGGGCTGGCAGTGACGTGCTTTGCCGCACTTGCCCTGTCGGCTGGGTGCTTCCGGGCGCGACGCGCAATTGCCGTCATCCCGGCGTAGACACGCCGCAAGATCGGTTGCTGTTCAAAGGACCGCTCAGGGCTCGTTTCCTGCCTTTCGCGGCGGCAGGCAGGAACGTCCGCCTTGAACTCTGCGACGGGAGCTGGGTCAGACGGCGCGCCAGGAATACCGGCAACAACGGCTTCCGTTCGTCCCTCAAAAAGATCCGGGGCGGACGGAAAGGGCCTCGCGCTGTCCTCGGCGATACCCATCTGGGTCGCGGCCCCGTCTGCGGCAGGTCGTCTTGGACATGCGTAGACAGGTCACGCCATCGCGCCGGATCGGCATTGTGGCTTTCCCACGATGTGCGGGGCAGGGACCCCACTTCACCTGCAGATCACCCGGAGGCACATCGCCGTGGCGGGCGGCACTGCCGGCCCCAAGTGCGGCCTTCCGCCATCGCCCCCGCCACGGCCGATCCCTGTCGATCCCGGGCCCCGGCCCTAGATGAACTCCACATTGTCCCCCGTCAGCCGCTGGAAGTAATCCTCCAGCAGGATGCTGCTGCCCGAGGCGAACTCGATCAGCGTGCCGTCCCGGCTGACGGTGATGCGCTGCTGGAGGGCGCCGATCGAGGCGGCGTTGCCCAGAAGGCTGGCCTCGATCTCCAGCATGTCGCCTTGGCCGGTGCGGAAATCGGCGATGGTCAGCATGTCGCCGCGCCCGGTGGCGGTGAAGACGAAGATGTCCGCACCGGCGCCGCCATGGGCCAGATCCCGGCCCGGACCGCCTTCCAGACGGTCGTTGCCGCCATCGCCGTACAGGACGTCGTTGCCGCTGCCGCCGCGGATCAGGTCGTTGCCCTCTCCTCCGTGCAGGGTGTCGGCCCCGGCGCCGCCGTCCAGCGTGTCACTGCCGCTGTCGCCCCGCAGGACGTCGTTGCCGTTGTCGCCGCGCAGCAGGTCGTTGCCCAGGCCTCCGGACAGGATGTCGTTGCCGTTGCCGCCCGACAGGGTGTCGTTCCCGCCCTCGCCCTGCAGCAGGTCGTTGCCGCCGCCGCCCTGCAGCAGGTCGTTGCCCTGGCCGCCGCGCAGGGTGTCGTTGCCGCCATCGCCGTTCAGCGTGTCGTTGCCGCCGTCGCCGAGGATCAGGTCATTGCCGCTGCCGCCGGACAGCAGGTCGTCGCCTTGGCCGCCATGCAGCGTGTCGTTGCCGGCGTCGCCCGACAGCCGGTCGTTGCCGTTTAGGCCGAAGATCACGTCATTGCCGCCATTGCCGCGGATGATGTCGTCGCGCCAGTCGCCCCGGATCAGGTTGTCGCGGTTGTCACCGTCGCCGCCGTTCTGCGAGGGCAGGTCGGGGACCTGCGGCTGGGGCTGCGGTTGCGGCGCGGGCTGGGGCGCCGGTTGCGGCTGAGGGTCGGGCTGCGGCTCGGGCGCGGGCTGGGGCTGGGGCCGGTCGACCCCGGCGCCGGGGGCGCGCAGGGCGGAGGCCACGTCCTGGATGCGCTCGCCCATGCCCACGAAGGTGATCGAGCCGCCCCCCGGCAGGGTCACGACCATGTCGCGGGCGCCGTGATTGTCCCAGTTCACGCTGCGGGCATTGCTGATGAACTGGGCCCGGGTCAGGGACAGGCCGTCGATGCTGAAGCTGTCGCCCTCGGAGGGGTCGAAATCGACGACGATCGCCTTGCCCCGCGGATGCAGCACGAAGCTGTCGGCCCCGGTGCCGCCGTGCATCTGGGTGACCCCGTCGCCCGCGATCAGCGTGTCGTTGCCGCGCCCGCCGAACAGGTGGTCATGGCCGCTGCCGCCGCCATCGACCACGTCGTTGCCGTCCTGGCCATAGAGGAAGTCGTCCAGCCCGTTGCCGATCACCATGTCGTTGCCGGTGCCGCCATAGAGGAAGTTGTTGGCCTGGGCATGGCCCATCAGCGTGTCGTTGCCGCCATGCCCGACGCCCAGGCCCAGGAAGCGCGCCGCGTCGAAGGGATTGCGGGGGTCGTAATCCGGGTCGCTGGTCTGGTTGCGCAGCCACCCCTCGATCAGGGTCGGGCGGACCACCTCGCCTGCGGCATGAGCACGGTCCTCGTGGCCAAGCGTCATCGCATCATGGGCGGCGGCATAGCTGGCCTGCTGCACGAAGCGCAGCGTCCCGTCGGCATCCATGCGCGACAGCACCGAGGCGCCGTACTGGCTGCCGGTGAACCAGGCGGTCGAGATGCCGTTGTCGGCGAACCATTCGTAGGTGGCGGTCAGGCCGCGCACCTCGGCATTCTCGTGGCGCAGGTTGTAGGCGGATTCCCCCGGGGCGTTCGTCTCGGTCAGGATGATCGCGTCGCCCAGGATCGGGCGGAAGACCCGGTCCAGCACCGCGCGGACCTCGTCGGGATCGGACATGCCTTGGGTCTCGTTCCAGCCCGGATACCAATGCGCCGACCAGACCAGATCGTCGCCCAGCCCGTCGCGGATATAGTCCAGAGCCGTGACATTGCCCATCTGGACGCGCTCCAGCTCCCCGAACTGGCCGGAATAGTTCCAGCCGCCGACCAGGACCTTGGCGTCCGAGCGGTCCGAGATCATCTGGCCCAGCTGCACCATGTGCTCGGCATAGAGCGTGACGAATTCCTGCAGGGCGGGCCAGCGCGCCTCGGCCAGGAAGGTGGCCTGGTTGTAGGCGGCGGGCTCGTTGATGACCTCCAGCCCATAGACCGCGCGGTCGACGTCGGGATGCCGGTCCAGCCAGTTCAGCATGTCGGTCCAAGCGGCTTCCATCTTGTCATAGACCGGCCCCGTCAGGGCGTCGCGCGCCTGGCCAAGCTGGTTCGGACCCCTGACGTCCAGGCTTTGGGCGTCGCCCTCGAACTGGCCGAAGATGAAGGTGAACCCCTCCTTGGCGGCCGCGCTCAGGAAGCGTTCGAAATCGGGATCCAGATTGCCCCGGGCGTCGAAGCTGTGCAGGTTGAAGGGGATCCGAAGGGTCGTGACGAGGGGCAGCGAGTCCCGCAATCCGGTCGCGTAAAGCTCGGGGCTTTCATGCATGCCGACGGGGACCGTCTGGAACTCACTCTGCCAGAGGTAGTATTTGCTGTCGGCCCGGAGGTTCGCCTCATAGCTGCCGTTCGCCTTGTCGGCGGCGATCCGATCGCGCGCCTCGACCTGCAGGTTGATGATGTTCAGGTCTGTCGTGTCGCCCATACGATGTATCCCTGTCACGATGATGTGTCTGCAGGGCGAGCGATACCAACAAACCAATCGGTTCGGGAGGGGGGCGGCTCAAATTTTACGCGTTTAGGTTGTAAAAGACACATAACGCACAAGTTTAAGGTGCGTTCCCGCGGGGTGCGGATTTATCAGGAAATACGGCCGGCCGAATTCGGAAACGTTCATAAGTCACTTCATTTGTTCAGTATTTTTAGAGAATCGCGGGTCGGTGGATCAGGGTCCAGCCTCGTCCGCCCCTTGAGGTGCCCAGACCGGTGCATCTGGCGGATACCTGCCGACCGACCCCGCAATCCGGGCCGATCGAAGCGGAATTCTGCCAAAAGAAAATCGCGCCCCGTGGGAACATTCCCCGAGACGCGATTCTGCGACGGCAGTTCAGGGCGGTGCGCGGTGGTCTGCCGAGCCTTCCGGAAGGGCCCGCGTGCCAGGCGACGGGCACAATTGCCGAAGGCTGTCCCGCACCCTGGCGCGGGGCGGCCTGGCCGGGAAAGATTACTTGGTCTTGCGCATCTGGACGATGCCCAGGCTTACGGCCTTCGTTTCAAGGCGTTCGATCAATTCGCGATACTCACGGTTATGCGCATAGGCGCCAACGGCGGACAGGATCAAGCGCAGGTCATCGGCCGAAACACAGGCGCGAAGATTTCTCTGGTCATTCAACGGTTGCACGGGAAACCTCTTACTGGGGAAATACCTGAAACCCCTATACCCTACGGTTTAGTCTCCTCGAACCTGACTTTTCGAACAGGTTCGAGGGGCGAAATAGCCTGCAGGGGCAGGGTAAACACCGCTTCGTGAGGTTAACCGGGCGGTGCGTGATGCAATCCGGAGATGAATTGGACGCGTCGTTTAAAACCTGATGAAATGTGCTGTCGAAAGTCATTCCGTCAGCACTTCAATTCCCAATTCATCTTCAAGTTGAAAATAGGAAGATCGGATTGGGACGGTCGCACCGCGACCAAGCCCCGGGAATGATTTCGCAGCCCCGGCAGCGGCGGCGCTGCTCGGGCGACGGTCCGGGTCGTCAGGGGCCTTTCCGAAGGGCTGCGGCGGCGGCCTCGACCAGCGTCTCCAGCGGTTGCGTGATGTCGAGGGGTATGGCCTCGTCGGCGGAGGGGACCTCCAGCGTCGCCAGCTGGCTGTCCAGGAGGGCGGGCGGCATGTAATGCCCCGCGCGCCCGGCCATGCGGGCGGCGATGACCGCGCGCGGGCCGGTCAGGTGCAGGAAGCGCAGCGGCCCCCCGGCGCCCGCGCGCAGGCGGTCCCGATAGGCGCGGCGCAGGGCGGAACAGCCGATGATGACCGGCGCGCGGCTGTCCAGCATCGCGGCCACCCGGTCCAGCCAGGGCCAGCGGTCCGCGTCTGTCAGGGGAATGCCCGCCGCCATCCTGGCCACGTTCGCCGCCGGATGCAGGTCGTCGCCGTCCAGATAGGGGATGCCCAACCGCGCCGACAGCGCCTGCCCGACGCTGGTCTTGCCGGTTCCGCTGACCCCCATGATCACGACGCGCAGGGTCACAGCGACGCCGTGATGCCGCCGTCGACATAGAGCACGTGCCCGTTCACGAAGCTGGACGCGTCCGAGGCCAGGAACACGCAGGCGCCGACCAGCTCCTCGACCCGGCCCCACCGTCCGGCGGGGGTGCGCTTCTCCAGCCAGGTGGTGAATTCGGGATCGGCCACCAGCGCGGCGTTCAGCGGCGTGTCGAAATAGCCCGGCGCGATGGCGTTGCAGGTCAATCCGTGGCGCGCCCAATCGGTGGCCATGCCCTTGGTCAGGTTGCCCACCGCGCCCTTCGTCGCCGTGTAGGGCGCGATCGAGGGCCGCGCGAGGGCCGTCTGCACGCTGGCGATGTTGATGATCCGCCCCGCGCCGCGCCCGATCATGTGCCGCGCCACCGCCTGACCGACATTGAAGACCGAGGCCACGTTGGTCTGCAGCAGCTGCTGGAAGGCGTCCGCCGGAAACTCCTCCAGCGGCGCGCGGAACTGCATGCCGGCGTTGTTCACCAGGATGTCGAAGGCGCCGTGCTCCGCCTCGAAGCCGTCCACGGCCGCGCGCACGCCCGCATGGTCGGTCACGTCGAAGGCCAGCACCTGCGCGCCCGGGATCCGGTCCGCGGCCCGCGCCAGCTTCGCGGCATCGCGCCCGTTCAGCACCACCTGCGCACCCGCCTCGGCCAGACCGTGCGCCAGGGCCAGGCCGATGCCCTGCGACGATCCGGTGATCAGCGCCCGGCGTCCGGTCAGGTCGAAAAGTGGGTGGCTCATGATGTCCTCCGTTGTCCCCTGGCCCGACAATTGTCTCTCGACAGCAGGGGCGTCAACCGATTGCAGGCGCGGACACGCTACCGTCGGGCCATGCCGGCGCCATGCGGCGGCATCCGCCCCGCCCGCTCACCGCCCCGCGGGCGCGGCATAGACGGCGGCCCAGTAGCGCGTCCGTCCGTCCGATCCGACGGCCTGCCCGATGCCGAATTCGCGCAGTTGCGGGATCAGCATGTTGGCGGTGTGGCCCGAGGAGGCGTTCCAGGCGGCCAGCACGTTGTCCAGATCGAAGGGGCCGGCGGCGATGTTCTCGGCGGTGACCTGCGGGCGGTAGCCGAGCGCCTTGACGCGCTGCGCGGGCCCCCGGCTCTGCGAGCCGACATGGGTCATGCGGCCCCGCTCGGCCATGTCGCAGGCATGGCGGGCGGCGGCCTGCGAAAGCGTGTCGTTCGGCGCGACCGAGGGCAGGCCGGACCGGGCGCGGATCGTGTTCGTGGCCTCTGCACCGGACCTCTGCTCGTCCGACGTGGTGGGACGGCATCGCGCCATCCCGGGGGCCGAGGCCGCGATGTCGACGCCGCCCGAGGCGGTCGGCGCCATCGCGGGGGCGCAGGCGGCGACCAGCAGCATCAGCGGGCAGGCGGCGAGGATGCCGGTCAGGCGGGTCTGCAGCATGATCGGTCATCCCGTCCAGGTTGATCTGAACTGAATGTTTCACCCTGAACGGGCATCAAGTCACGCGAAAACTGCAGCCGCGTGTCATGCGGGCCGACGGGCCACGGGCCGCCAGCGGGCTCATGGCCGCGCGGGCGGCGCGAACCCCGGCTCGTATTCGACGAGGGTGCTCATGCAGAGCGTCTCGCACGGGGCCTGCGGCGCGCAGGCGGCCAAGCCGAGGGACAGAAGCGACAGGCAGACGAACTTGATCATGACAACCTTGGGGCCGGGTGTTGGCGGGAACTGGCCTGCCAACGCGGAGACCTGCGCATAGGTCTCTCTCCCGGCCCGGGATTGCCTGAAAGGACAGGGCGTTACCGGCTGGCGCCTGCCCGGACGGGCAGGACCTGCTTGACGATGTCGGACAGCGACAGCACGCCCAGCAGCCTGCCGTTCTCCATGATGACCGCCAGCTGCACGCTGGCGCCCCGCATGCGGTGCAGCGCCTCGTAGACCGGCATGGCGGGGGCCAGTTCCAGGGCCTGCCGGGCGATCTGCGCCACCGGGGCCTCGGGGGGCAGCAGCAGCGTGTCGCGGACATGGACGATCGCGGGCGGCGCGCCGTCAGGCCCCGCCATCAGGATGCGCATGTGGCCCGTGAGCCGGCCCGCGGCGCGGATGTCGGCGACGGTCGCCGTGGCGGCCACCTGCATCGGGGCGGCCCCCATCTGTGCGGTCCCGATCAGCGAGGCCACCGGCAGGGTGCCCAGGTCGATTAGGCTGGAGAGCTGGCGCTGCATCCCCGGCTCCAGCGTGCCCGCATGGGCCGAGTGCTCGACCAGCTGGCGGATGGTGGCCGCGTCGCGCCCGCCCACGGCGGCCTTCTCCACCGGCTCGACGCCGCTGGCCCGCACGAGGCGGTTGGCCAGCCGGTTGACCCAGGACAGAAGCGGGCGCAGCGGCCAGATATAGGCGCGCGACAGCAGGCCGATGGCCATGGCGGAACGTTCCGGATGCGCGATGGCCCAGGACTTGGGGGCCATCTCGCCCACCACCAGATGCAGGAAGGTGACGAAGAACATCGACAGGCCGAAGGACGCGCCGCCCGCCAGCCAGACCGGCATCCCCGAGGCGATCAGCACCGGCCCCAGCCAGGCATCGACCGCGGGCTTGGTCACCGCGCCAAGCGCGAAGGTGCAGACGGTGATGCCCAGCTGCGCGCCGGCCAGCATCAGGGTCAGGTCGTTCATGCCCCGCAGGGCGGCGCGGGCGGACCGTTTCGTCGGCGCCAGCTCCTCCAGCCGGTGGCGGCGGGCGCCCAGAAGCGCGAACTCGATGATCACGAACAGCGCGCTGAGCGCGATCAGCGCGACGGTCACAAGGGTGACGATCAGGGGGTCGTTCATCGGTCATCCTCGGTCAGGGCGGTTCGGATCAGGCGGGCGCGCAGGCGGGTCGGCACGTGACGCTCGACGCGCAGCACTTCGACCTCCAGCCGCCAGCGGACGGGGTCGGTCACCACCAGCTCGGCGGGGTCGATGGGCAGGTCGACAGTCACCAGGTCGCCCTGGGCGGGCAGGGCGCCCGCCTCGGCGATCAGAAGGCCCGCCAGGGTCTCCACATCGCCGCGCGGCAGGTCCTGGCCGATCGCGCGCTGGACCTCGTCCAGATGCACGTCGCCGTCGATGATCCAGACGCCCTCGCCGTCGGGCATCAGCCCGTCGCCCGAGGCCTCGTCGTGCTCGTCGGTGATCTCGCCAACGATCTCCATGGCCAGATCCTCCAGCGTCAGGACGCCGGCGAAGCCGCCATATTCGTCGATCACGCAGGCCAGGCGGTTTTCCGACGCGGCCAGCAGGGCCAGCGCATCGGGCAGCAGCATCAGCGTGGGCATGACGGTGGGCGGGCGCATCACGGCGGCGACGGTGCCGTCCAGCGTGCCATGCGCCAGCAGGTCGGCCAGATGGACGACGCCCACGGGCGTGTCCTCGTCGTCGATCACCGGATAGCGGGTATGGGCGCGGGCCATCAGGCCGCGCAGCTCGTCCAGGGTCGTGTCGGGGCTGACCCAATCGACCTGTGAGCGGGGGACCATCGCGTGTTCCACGTCCTGCTGGGGAAAGTCCAGGATGCGGTCCATCATCAGCGACAGCTCGACCGGCAGATCGCCGCTGTCGCGCGACTCGGCGATGATGCGGGGCAGGTCGTCGGCCGAGGCGGTGACGTCCAGATCATGCACCGGCTCGATCCGCAGGGCGCGGAGCAGCAGGTTGGCGGACTTGTCGAACAGCGCGATCAGCCAGCCGAAGACCGTCAGGTAGATCAGCGTGGACCGCGCCAGCCCGCGCGCCAGCGGCTCGGGGTTCGCGATGGCCAGGTTCTTGGGATAAAGCTCGCCGAAGATCATCTGGATGATCGTGGCGGCGATCAGGGCGCCCATGGTGCCCACGGCGACGCCCACCTGCGTGGGCACGCCCACGCCGCCCAGCAGGGTGCCAAGCGACTGGCCGACCAGCGGCTCGGCCACGAAGCCCACCAGCAGGCCGGTGACGGTGATGCCCAGCTGCGCGCCCGACAGCATGAAGCTGGTGCGCCGGGTGACGGCCAGCGCGCGCTTGGCGGCCAGATCGCCCTGGGCGGCCTTGGCGGCCAGCCGGGTGCGGTCGACCGACATGTAGGCGAATTCCTGGGCCACGAAATAGCCGTTGGCGGCGATGATCGCCAGGATGACGAGCGTTCCGACCAGGAACAGCAGAAGCGCCTCGATCATCGGACCGCCTCCCGGGTGATGCGGGGGCGGATGGGGTCAGGCCTGTGGTCCACGGTGGTGCGATGCCTTATTGGGAAGGGGAATGCCGGAGGCGGGCGGTGCCGCGATCCAGCGGGGGGTGCGGTCGTCAGGACGGAGTCCTGCGATATTTCAGCGTCTTGGCGTGGTTGGCGATCCAGTCCATCGTCGCCAGCA
Organism: Paracoccus liaowanqingii; assembly: GCF_004683865.2. NCBI lineage: Bacteria > Pseudomonadati > Pseudomonadota > Alphaproteobacteria > Rhodobacterales > Paracoccaceae > Paracoccus > Paracoccus liaowanqingii. The sequence goes on from NZ_CP038439.1 coordinate 1,323,451, forward strand.
GCACGCCCGAGATGACGAAGACCAGATGGATGATCACCATCCAGCGGATTTGTTCGGGATCGTACTGGCCCACATCCATGAAGACCTTGAGCAGATGGATGCCCGAGATCGCCACGATCGACGCCACCAGCTTGAGCTTGAGGGCCGAGAAATCGACCTCGCCCTGCCAGTCGGGGCGGTCGACATGGTCGGCCAGGTCCATCCGGCTGACGAAGTTCTCGTAGCCCGAGAAGATCACGATCAGCAGAAGGTTCGCCGCCAGGCTGAGGTCGATCAGCGCCAGCACGCCCAGGATGGCGTCGTTGACGGTCATCGCCGGGACGATCATGACGAAGCGCACAAGCTCCATCAGGAAGATCCAGACCAGGATCACCAGCGCCAGCGCCAGTCCCAGATACATCGGCGCCATCATCCAGCGGCTGGCAAACAGCCCGCGTTCGATCAGTCGTTCCATCAGCGGGCCTCGTGCCGTCCCGCGCGGGGACGGTCTTTCGTTGCGGAGAATGTCACAGGCCCATCCCGATCAGCCGCAGCAGCGCCCGGGTGACGACCACGATCGCCCCGGCCATGAACACGGTCGAGACGATGCCGAACAGGACGCCCCCGGCGATCCAGATGCCGTCCCGCTCCAGCGCGCCCAGGGCGATGATCGCGATGGCGGCGGCGGGCAGCAGGTTGCCGAAGGGGATGGGCAGGACCAGCACGATGGACAGGATCAGGCAGATCCCGCCCAGCAGCTTCTTGGCCAAGGGGCCGCTGAACGCGGGCAGGCGCGGGCGCAGCAGGCGCTCGACGCGGTTCAGGTAGGGCATCGCGCGCGACACCACGGTCCGGAAATGGCCGATGTCGAAGGACCGGGCGGCCAGGAAGCGGGGCAGCCAGGGCATGCCCCCGCGCATCAGCTGCCACGACAGGTACAGCATCGGCAGGCCCAGCACCGCCGAGGTGCCCGGCGGGTTGGGGATGACATTGGCGAAGGCCAGGATCAGCAGCAGCCCGATCAGCCCCCGGTCGCCCAGGGCGGTCATCAGCTGCGCCACCGAGATGCGCGGCTGGTCCCAGCTGGCGGCCAGCGCGCTCAGGACCTCGCTGAGCGTCGGGCGCCGGGTGGGCGCATCGAGTTGGTCGGAAATCATTCAGGCCCTTCGGTCCAGAGGACCCGTGCAGAGAGAGGGGAAGGTGGGCGGCGCCCCGGCTGTCCGGGGCGCCTTGATCAGTTTATTCCTCGAAGCCGCCATCGTCAAAGCCGCCGTCGTCATAGCCGGCCTCGTCCTCCATCGCAGGCTCCTGTTCCATCTCGCCCGCCTCGGCCGGGCCCGCGAACATGCCGCCGATGGCATTGCCCAGCAGCACGCCGCCCGCGACGCCCATCGCGGTCTGCGCGGCCCCCGCCATGAAGCCGCCGCCGCCCGAGGGGCGACCGCTGTTCCAGGGACCGCCGCCGCCCTGCGCGGGCTGCTGCTGGCCATGGGCCTGCGGCTGCACCGGGCGCGGGGCCACCGGGCGGGGCTGCGGCTGCGGCTGGCTGCCGCCGAAGAGGCGCCCGAACAGGCCGCCCTGCGGCTCGGGGGCGCGCTGCGCCTGCTGCATCTGCGCCTCGGCGGCGTTCAGCGCCTGCTCCTGCATGATCACGGTCTGCGACAGGTAGTAGGCCGCGCCCGGGTTGCGGGCCATCAGATCGGCGATCAGCGCCTCGGCCTCGGGGTCGCGATGGGGCTGGGCCTGGGCCGCCTGGCCCAGCTTGCCGAACAGGCCCTCGATGGTCTGGCGATCGTTGTGATCCATGGTCGTGGTCTCCTTAGGGTCTCTTATTCTTCGCGCTGGCCGGTCAGGCTCAGCAGAAGCTGGAAGATGTTGATGAAGTTCAGATACAGCGACAACGCGCCCATGACCGCCAGTTTCTGGCGCGTCTCGGCATCGTGATGCTCGGCATAGGCCAGCTTGATCGACTGCGTGTCCCATGCCGTCAGGCCGACGAAGACCAGGATGCCGATGATCGACACCGCGAACTGCAGCGCGCTGGAGCCCAGGAAGATGTTGAGGATGCTGGCGAGGATTACCCCGATCAGGCCCATGATCAGGAAGCTGCCGAACTTCGACAGGTCGCGCTTGGTGGTATAGCCGTAGAGGCTCATCCCCGCGAACATCGCCGCGGCGCCGAAGAACGCCCGCGCGATCGACACCCCGGTGAAGACCAGGAAGATCGAGGCCAGCGACAGGCCCATGACCGCGCAGAAGGCCCAGAACAGCACCTGCGCGGTGGGGCCCGACACGGTCTCGATCCGGAAGGACAGGAACATCACGAAGGCCAGCGGCGCCAGCATCACCACCCACCTGAGCGGCGTGGAAAAGATCGGCACGTAGATCGCCGGGACCGAGGCGACGGTCACCGCCACCAGGCCGGTGACCAGCAGGCCCAGTCCCATATAGGTGTAGATGCGCAGCAGATGCGCGCGCAGGCCGTCGTCCAGGACGGCCGCCGGGGCAAATCCGGCGCTGCGGCCGGTCTGGGGAATGGGGGATGGCATCAGGGTCTCCGCATGTCAGTAGAGCGTGTCCAGAAGGCGGGTCGCGGCGTCCAGCAGCGGCTGGCCATGATCGCCCGAGGCCACCAGCACATGGGCGGTCTCGCCGATCTGGAACCAGGCGATGTCGTGGTCGGGCGTCGCGTGCAGGCGCGGCAGGGTGACGTCGAAGCCGCCCGCGCGCACCGCGAAATGGCTGACCCGGCCCAGGTCGGGCGTGTCGAACAGGATCTCGATCCCCGGTCCTTGGGGCGAGGGGAAGACCTGCGTGTCGCGCACCGTCCAGGCCGCATCGTAATGCGGCAGCAGGATGCCGGTAGCGGCGCGCATCTCGACCGAGTCCAGATCCGACACCTCGGGCTGGGACACCATGTCCAGACGCAGCAGGCTGACCTGATGAGCCGACAGCGCCGCCGTGACCGGGGTCGGGGTGGCGGCCGTGCCCTCGGTCACGGACAGCGGCCCCAGTCCGGCATGGGCCAGCCAGCCCAGCCCCACCAGCATCAGCGCGGGCACCACGCGCAGCATCCGGCGCAGCTGCGCGTCGCGCCGTCGCGCCACGGCCAGACGCCGCGCGGCGCCCAGCAGGGGCCGGGGCAGGGGCGGGGGCGCCAGCGCGCGGCGCAGATCGCGGCGCAGGGCCAGATCGCGCATGACGCGCGAGGCCAGGTCGGGGTGGCGGGCCAGATGGGCCTCGACCTCGGATCGCTGCGCCTCGCTCAGCTGGTTGTCGACATAGGCGTCCAGATCGGGTTCGGTGATCGCCGGGCTCTCGGTCTGCATCATGGTCTTCCCCCAGGGTCAGAGCGGGCCACCAGTTTCAGCGCGGGACGCGGTTCGGGCACCTCTGCGGGCACTCCGTCCTCGAAGGCGCGCAGCCGGGCCCGGGCGCGCGAGACCCGCGACATGACCGTGCCCGCAGGCACGCCGAGCGTCGCCCCGGCATCGCCATAGGACAGCCCCTCGACCGCGACCAGTTCCAGCGCTTCGCGCTGATCCTGCGGCAGGTCCAGGAAGGCACGGCGCAGCTGCGACAGGCGCAATGCGCTGTCCTGCGGGGCGTCGATCACCTGCGGGGTCGTCTCGGCGAACTGCGCCTCGCGCCGCGCCTGCGCGACCTCGTGGCGGCGGCGGTCCAGGAAGCGGTTGCGCAGGATCGCCCGCAGCCACGGCCCGGGCGCCTTGCCGGCGCCCAGCTGGCGGCGCTGCTCATGGCCCCGCAGCAGGGCGTCCTGCACCAAGTCGTCCGCCTCGGCCCGGTTGCGGGTCAGGGCGTAGGCATAGCGCCGCAGGGGCGTCAGCAGATCGAGGATCGGGTCGCGTGTTCGGGTCATCTTGAAGGTATAGACGCCACCGAGGCGCGATCTCTTCCCCGGCTCGGCGAGGAAATGTCGATTCCTGCGCGGGAGGGGGCCCGGGTCGGGCCGTCGGCGGCGTGATCAGGGCTCAGGCCGCAGGGCCTTTCCCCTGCGGGCCGATCCTGCGGTCGCGGCTGCGCGCCATCGCCGCGCGCAGACATATGGGGCCCTGACGACGCCGGGGCCGCAGGGCGTCCGGGCCTATCGCGTCCGGGCCTTGAGGGTGATCTGACCCGCCGGCTTCCACGGGGCCTTGTTGGTCATCTGCCGGTCAAGCCGTTGCAGAAGATCGCGATATTCGGCGTTGTGGCCATACGCGTTCAGCGCGTTCATGATCATCATCCAGTCGGTGGACGACAGGGTCGGAAGGAAGGCATCCTGGCGGGTCGAAACAAACATAACCGTTAACTCCATACATAAGCGGATGCTCATCTAGCGCCGGATATGCGGGATTGGTATGCCCATCCTCGCACAGATGATGTGCAAAAACGCGAAAGTGCGGGGGCCTGATTTGCGTGAAGGCACAGGCACTTGGACGGCAAGGGACGTGGATGTCGGGAAAGGGCCATCTTGTCGGGCCGACGGCAAGCGCGGATCTGCGATCTCGGGATGGGATGCGTGCCACCGGCGACACCTGTTGCCGGATCGCAGACAAGTTAAAAGCCCCGCCTTCCGGCGGGGCCTACTCATGAAGGCTGAACTGACGTCTGCAACTGGTTACGGCCACCCAACATGCCGCAGCGCAGAACGTTCCCTTGCAAACCGGGATTTGCAGGGGAAACTTCGCGCCGTGCCCCGGATGCCACAGGCCGCCCGATGGCCCTGTCCGCCGGATTGAACCCAAGCCGTTCGCGTCGCGTTGGCCCCCCACACACAGCAAGACCGACACAGCAGGAGAAGCCCATGTTCCGTATCTTCAAGTATTTCGCCATCTTCAAGATGATCCGCCGCTTCATGCGCCGTCGCTGAGGACATCTTCGGCGCCGGATGGCACACTGCCCCGGGCGGGTGACCGCCATCCCGGCCCCGACATTTGAAAAGGACGCTGCGGTGTTTGCCCAATGGAAGCAGGAAAAGGCCACCTCGGGCCTTGTCGACGAGGCGCAGGCGCTGGCCGACCGGCTGGCCACCACCAAGCCGCATTTCGTCGAAAGCCACGCCGCCGCCGCGCAGTTCTGGGCGGCGTCCTATCTGGCGGACGGTCAGGATCTGCACGACATCGCGAAATGGCCCAGGAAGGACGTCGCGCGCTTCGTCTCGGCGGCGCAGGTCAGGATCGCCGCCCTGCGCAAGGAGCGGCACTATGACAGCAGCGACGGGCTGGCGATCTGGTTGCACACGGCCCGCGCGGTGACAGAGCCCCGCATCCTTCCCGCGATCCGGGAGGTCTGGCAGCACATCCTGAAGGCCGGACCGAATGCCGACTCGATGGCCGAGGACCTGATCGCCGAGGCCGACCTGCCGCCGGGCCAAGGTCGCCGCATCCCGACCGGCTACGCCACCGAGGACTGAAGGCCGGTCTTTGCCCTCCATAGGCCCCGAAAACCCCGCACTTTCCCGATATCGGGTCGGTTTGGCGGTTGACACCCCCGCGCCTGAGGCTAAAAGGCGTCTTCATCAGGAATTCCACGGGGTGTGCGGCGCGCGATTGCCCCGAAGCAGGAGCGATTATCATGGCGAAGCCGACCACCATCAAGATCCGGCTGAACTCGACCGCCGGGACCGGCCACTTCTATGTGACCAAGAAGAATGCCCGCACGATGACCGAGAAGATGGCCGTGCGCAAGTACGACCCGGTCGTCCGTCAGCATGTCGAATACAAGGAAGGCAAGATCAAGTAAGGATCTTGCCGGACCGTCCGCCCCGCACCCTGCCGCGCAGGATGGGGTCCGGGCGGTTTTCAGTCTGAAGACACGGGGCGTCGCAGATCTGCGGCGCCCCGTGTCCGTTTGCGCGATGCTCGGCCGGGCGGGTCAGGCGGGCGCCTCGGGCGGGGCGGCGGCGGTCTCCTCGACCAGCCAGCGGCGCAGGTGCTGCAGCGGCGGGAAATCGTCGCGGTCGCGCGGCCAGGACAGGTAGTAGGCCTCGGTCCCGCGATAGGGCAGGGGCAGGGCCTCGACCAGCCGCCCCTCGGCCAGCTCGGCCTGGAACAGGCCCTCGGGCAGCAGTGCCACCCCCAGGCCCGCCACGGCGGCCGCCCCCAGCAGCGAGAACTGATCGAACAGCATGCCGTGGATGCCGCTGTCGTCCACGTCGTATTCGCGCAGCCAGCGTTCCCAGGCATCGGGGCGCGGGGTCAGGTGCAGCAGCGGCATCTGGCGCAGATCGGCGGGCCGGCGCGGCGCATGCCGGTCCCGCAGCTCGGGCGCGCAGAGCGGCAGCACCGTCTCGGCCTGCAGCATCACCGCGGGCTCCTCGCTGCGGGTCGGGATGCCGAAGCGCACGGTCGCATCCACGATGCCGTCGCGGAAATCGAAGCGCGCCGCGCGACTGAGGATGTTCAGCGTGATGTCGGGGAACTGCGCGGCAAAGCGCGGCAGGCGCGGGATCAGCCAGCGCGCGCCGAAACCCGGCGGCACGCCCAGGGTCAGCGCGCCCGCCGGGCTGGCGCGCAGGTTCATCGACGCGGCCGAGATGCGCTGCAGCGCGTCGCGCACCTCGCGCGCATAGCCCTGGCCGCCCAGGGTCAGGGCGATGGTCTGTTTCTGGCGCACGAACAGGGTGACGCCCAGCTGCCCCTCCAGCGCGCGGATCTGGCGGGACACGGCGGATTGGGTCAGCGACAGCTCCTGCGCGGCCTGCGTGATCGACCCGGTCCGGGCGGCGGCTTCGAAGGCCGCCAGCAGCGGCAGCGAGGGCAGGAACCTGCGAGGGGTGGCCATGGTCATTCCCGGACGGGCAGATGTCATGAAAAACTGGTGCTATCCTTACCCCCTGCCGCCGGTGGACAAAAGCCGGGAAGGCGGCGGTAACGGCACCGCCTTGCCACGAAGGGCCCGACAGATGCGCGACGATCCCTGCAGCCACGGTTTGTGGGAACGCACCGCCCCCGCCGCCCCCCGGACCGGCGTGCTGGAGGGCGAGACCACCGCCGAGGTGGCGATCGTCGGCGCGGGCTATACCGGCCTCTCCACCGCGCTGCATCTGGCCGAGCGCGGCATCGACGCGGTCGTCCTCGAGGCGGTCGAGATCGGCTTCGGCGGCGCCGGGCGCAACGTGGGGCTGGTCAATGCGGGCATGTGGGTCATGCCCGACCAGCTGGTGGCGACCTTGGGCGCCGATCAGGGGGGCCGCCTGATCGCGCTGCTGGCAGAGGGTCCGGCGCGGGTCTGGGACATCGTGCGCCGCCACGGCATCGACTGCGAGGCGACGCCCACGGGCACGCTGCACACGGCGGTCGGCCCCTCGGGCTGGGCCGAGGTGTCGGAACGTGCGCGCCAGTGGCAGCGCCTTGGTGCCCCGGTCGAGCTGCTGCCCCCGGACGCGGCCGCCGAGATGATCGGCAGCAAAGTCTATGCCGGCGCGCTGCTGGACCGGCGCGCGGGGACGATCCAGCCCCTGGCCTATGCGCGGGGGCTGGCGCGGGCCGCCCTGGGGCAGGGGGCGCGGATCTTCACCGGCTCGCCCGCCACGGGGCTGCAGCGCCAGGGCGCGCTCTGGCGCGTGACCACCCCGGCGGGATCGGTCACCGCGCGGCGGGTGGTCATGGCGACCGACGCCTATACTCGGCACCTGGCGCCCGAGATTCGCACGCAGCAGGTCTTCCTGCCCTATTTCAACCTGGCGACCGAACCCCTGCCCGACGATGTCGCCCGGACCATCCTGCCCGGGCGGCAGGGCGGATGGGACACGCAGGAGGTGCTGACCTCGTTCCGGCTGGACCGGCAGAACCGGATGGTCTTCGGCTCGGTCGGCGCGCTGCGCAACAGCGGCGATCTGGTCCACAGGGCCTGGGCGCGGCGCGCGCTGCGGCGGATCTTTCCCCAGATCGGGGCGGTCAAGTTCCAGACGGGCTGGTTCGGCCAGATCGGGATGACCGGCGACAACCTGCCCCGCTTTCACCGCCTGGACGAGGGGATCTACAGCTTCTGCGGCTATAACGGGCGCGGGATCGCGCCGGGCACGGCCTTCGGGCAGGTGCTGGCGGGCTATCTGTCGGGCGAGATCCCCGAGGCACACCTGCCGCTGCGCCCCTGCCAGCCCCAGCCCGCCGCCTTCGGGCGCCTGCGCGCCGCGGGGTTCGAGATCGGCGCACAGATGGTGCATCTGGTCGATGCACGGCGCTGACCCAAGGCGCGCGCCCCGCCCGCGCCATTCCGGCCACGCATCACCTCAGTCCCAAAGAGCCCGTTCCAAGGCGGGGGCGATACTGTAAGAAGACCCCCGAACCCGAACCCGCGCCCCTGCGGCACGCCGACATCCACAGACCTGAACGGGCCTCGCGCCCTCGCACGACCGACAAGGACCCCCACCCATGACCGACAGCATCGCCACCGTGACCCGCGACGTTCTGGACCGCCTCGGCGTCGGATCCGCGCTGTATTCCGGCGGCACGCTGGACAGCTTCTCGCCGGTCACCGGGGAACGCATCGCGCAGCTGACCCAGCAGGGTCCGGCGGATGTCACCGCCGCCATCGACCGGGCGGCCACCGCCTTCCGCGCCTGGCGCACTGTCCCCGCGCCGCGCCGGGGCGAACTGGTCCGCCTGCTGGGCGAGGAATTGCGCGCCTCCAAGGACGATCTGGGCCGCCTCGTCTCGATCGAGGCGGGCAAGAGCCCGTCCGAGGGCGCGGGCGAGGTGCAGGAGATGATCGACATCTGCGATTTCGCCGTGGGCCTGTCGCGCCAGCTGTACGGCCTGACCATCGCCACCGAGCGTCCCGGCCACCGCATGATGGAGACCTGGCACCCGCTTGGCGTCGTGGGCGTCATCTCGGCCTTCAACTTCCCGGTCGCGGTCTGGTCGTGGAACACCGCGCTGGCGCTGGTCTGCGGCAATCCGGTCGTCTGGAAACCGTCGGAAAAGACCCCGCTGACCGCGCTGGCCTGCCAGGCGATCCTGGACCGCGCCCTGGCCCGCTTCGGCGACGCGCCCGAGGCGCTGAGCCAGGTGATCGTCGGCGGCCGCGAGACGGGCGAGGCGCTGGTCGAGGATCCGCGCGTCGCGTTGGTCTCGGCCACCGGCTCGACCCGGATGGGGCGGCAGGTGGGGCCCAAGGTGGCGGCGCGCTTCGGGCGCACGATCCTGGAGCTGGGCGGCAACAATGCGGGGATCGTCTGCCCCTCGGCCGATCTGGACATGGCGCTGCGCGCCATCGCCTTCGGCGCGATGGGCACGGCGGGCCAGCGCTGCACGACGATGCGGCGGCTGTTCGTCCATGACAGCGTCTATGACCAGCTGGTGCCGGGGCTGGTCAAGGCCTACGCCTCGGTCACGGTGGGCAACCCGCTGACGACGCCCGCGCTGGTCGGCCCGCTGGTCGACCGCGCGGCCCATGACGCCATGCAGGCGGCGCTTCAGGCCGCAACGGCCGCGGGCGGCACCGTCCATGGCGGCACCCGCGTCCCCGAGGCTGGCCCCGAGGCCGCCTTCTACGTCCGCCCCGCGCTGGTCGAGATGCCCGCCCAGACCGGCCCGGTGCTGGAGGAGACCTTCGCGCCGATCCTCTACGTGATGCGCTACGGCGATCTGGACGACGCGATCGACCAGCACAATGCGGTCGGCGCGGGCCTCTCGTCCTCGATCTTCACCACCGACCTGCGCGAGGCCGAGACGTTCCTGTCCGCGGCGGGGTCCGATTGCGGCATCGCCAACGTGAACATCGGCACCTCGGGCGCCGAGATCGGCGGGGCCTTCGGCGGCGAGAAGGAGACCGGCGGCGGGCGCGAAAGCGGCTCGGACGCGTGGAAGGGCTACATGCGCCGCGCCACCAACACGATCAACTACTCGCGCGAGCTGCCCCTGGCGCAGGGCGTCAGCTTCGACATCTGACCCGCACCACATCCCGAGGGAAGGCCGCATCATGACCCCGCTCAGCAGTTCCTCGTCGCAAAGCTATGTGAAGGATCTCCGCAACGAGGGGGTGCAGATCTATGTGAACGGCGAGTTCTTCCCCCGCGATCAGGCGAAGGTGTCGATCTTCGATGCGGGCTTCGTGCTGGGCGACGGCATCTGGGAGGGCATCCGCCTGATCGACGGGCGCCTTCTGGCCATCGATGACCATATCGACCGCCTCTATGAGGGCGCGACGGCGATCCAGCTGGACATCGGCTTCACCAAGGCCGGGCTGGTCGACGAGATCTGGAAATGCTTGCGCCACAACGACATGCAGGACGGCGTGCATATCCGCATCATGATCTCGCGCGGGGTGAAATCGACGCCGAACCAGGACCCGCGCTTCATCACCGGCGGCGCCACCATCGTCATCGTGGCCGAATGGAAGCAGCCGAACCCGGCGCTGAAGGAGACCGGGATGACGCTGATGACCTTGACCATCCGCTGTTCCACGCCGGACGTGTTCGACCTGCGCCTGAACTCGCATTCGCGGCTGAACTTCATCCAGGCGCTGCTGCAGGCGATCAACATGGGCGCGGACGAGGCGCTGATGCTGGACGACCGGGGCTTCGTCGCCTCGTGCAACTCGACCAACTTCTTCATCTTCCGGGGCGACGAGCTGTGGACCTCGGACGGGCTGACCTGCTTCAACGGCATCACCCGCAAGGCCGCCATCCGGCTGTGGCGGCAGGCGGGGCTGACGGTGCGCGAGGCGCCCTTCACCCTGGCGCAGGTCTATTCCGCCGACGAGGCCTTCGTCACCGGGACGCTTGGCGGGATCACCCCGGTGGCGACCATCGACGGGCGGCCCATCGGGGATGGCCGTCCCGGGCCGCGCACCGCCCGGATGAACGCGCTCTATCAGGACTATCTGGCGGGCTGACCCCTGCAGGCCCGCCCGTGCAGGATGACCCGCCCGCAAGGCCGGTCGCTTTTTTCCCCTTGCACGAACTCCGTGGCGAATTTCCGCCCGGCGACATTGACAGGCGGCGGCCCCGGCGGTCCTGCTGGCACCGAACTGTCACGACCCACAGGGGAGGGGATCATCATGGCGAAATCACTGGTGCTGGAACGCAAGGGCCAGCTGTCGCTGCGCGAGATCGCGCTGGACACGGATCTGGGGCCGGACGATGTGCGCATCGCCATCCGCACGGTCGGGGTCTGCGGATCGGACGTGCACTACTATACCCACGGCAAGATCGGCCCCTTCGTCGTCAACGAGCCGATGGTGCTGGGCCATGAGGCCTCGGGCGTGGTGACCGAGGTCGGCGCGCAGGTCCGCCATCTGAAGCCCGGCGACCGCGTCTGCATGGAGCCGGGCATTCCCGACCCGACCTCGCGCGCGGCCAAGATGGGGATCTACAACGTCGATCCCGCCGTGCGCTTCTGGGCGACCCCGCCGGTCCATGGCTGCCTGACGCCGCATGTGGTCCATCCGGCGGCCTATACCTACCTTCTGCCCGACACCGTCTCCTTCGCCGAGGGCGCGATGGTCGAGCCCTTCGCCATCGGCATGCAGGCCGCGCTGCGCGCCCGCATCCAGCCGGGCGACATCGGCATGGTCACCGGCGCCGGTCCCATCGGCATGATGACCGCGCTGGCCGCGCTGGCCGGGGGCTGCGCCAAGGTCTATGTGGCCGATCTGGCCCAGCCCAAGCTGGACATCATCGCCGCCTATCCCGGCATCGAGACGATCAACATCCGCCAGACCCCCCCGGCCGAGGCCATCGCCGACGCCACGGCCGGATGGGGCGCGGACGTGGTCTTCGAATGCTCGGGCGCGGCGCCTGCGGTGCTGGGCCTGCCGCAGCTGGCCCGGCCGGGCGGCACGATCGTGCTGGTGGGCATGCCGGTCGATCCGGTGCCCGTCGACATCGTGGGCCTGCAGGCGCGCGAGCTGCGGGTCGAGACGGTCTTCCGCTATGCCAATGTCTATGACCGCGCCATCGCGCTGATCGGGGCGGGCAAGGTGGATCTGAAGCAGCTGATCTCGCTGACGATGCCCTTCGCCGACAGCATCGCCGCCTTCGACCGCGCCGCCGAGGGCCGCGAGACCGACGTCAAGATCCAGATCGAGATGCCCGACGCCTGATCCCGGCAGCCCCCCGCCGCGACGCACCGGAAGAGGGGTATCGCGGAGGGGGCGCCGACCCCGTCCGGCCGCCCTCGGGATGGCCGGGCAGCGGCGGCGCCTTGGGTCCCCGTGCCGCCTTCCTGCGAACGCCCGGAAACAACCTCAACGAGAGCCCAGATTTCCTGCATCCAAATCCGGGGCAGGGGCGTTACAGGCGCAACGGCCCTTGTTCCCGGAATGCCCCCATGTCGATCTCTACCCCCATCGCCGCCACGGGCACCTGCCCGGTCAAGTCCCTGCTGCGCCGCCCCGGCGGGGCACTGGCGCTGCTGACCGGCACGCAAGGAGGCTTTCCCCGGCGTCCCGGCGCGATGATGGCGCTCTGGCCTGACGGCCAGCGCGTGGGCAGGCTGGGCGCGGGCTGCATCGACGGCGACATCGCCGCGCATCTGGATCGGCCGGGCCCGGTGACGCGGCTGACCTATGGCGTGGGCGGCCCGGTCGACCTGCCGCTGCCCTGCGGCGGCAGCGTCGACATCGCGCTGATCCACCGCCCCGATCCCGACTGGCTGGGCGCCATCTGGGACGACCGCATCCGCCGCCGCTCGGGCCAGTGGTGCGTGAACCTGCAGACCGGCCATCCCTGCCGGGCCGAGGCGCCCGATGCCGCCGATTTCGCCCTGACGCTGCCGCCCCCGCCCGCCTTCCAGATCCACGGAGAGGGGGACGAGGCGCAGGCCCTCACCGCCTTAGTCGCCGCGCTGGACATGCCGATCCTGGGACAGGAGGCACGCCCCGACGCCTACAGCGCTGTGGTCACCCTCTTTCACGACCATGACCGGGAACTGCCCGCCCTGACCCGCGCCCTGCAATCGCCGGCCTTCTATATCGGCGCGCTCGGCTCGCAGCGCGCCCGCGCCGCCCGCCATGCGGCCTTGGCGCAGCAGGGTGTGGATGCGCAGACGCTGTCCCGCCTGCGCGGCCCGATCGGTGTCGTCTCGCCCGCCCGCGATCCGCGCCTGATCGCCGCCTCGACCCTGACCGAGATCCTGGCGGCCTACGAGGCGCTGACCGCGTGATCCGCACAGGGCTCCTGCTGGCCGCCGGCGCCTCGCGCCGCTTCGGCCCGCAGGACAAGCTGCTGGCGCCGCTCGGGGGCCGACCGCTGGTCACCCATGCCGCCTGTGCCCTGCGCGGCACCCCCTTGGACCACCGCATCGCCGTCATCGCCAATCCCGCGCTGGTGCCGCTGCTCGACGGGTTCCGGATCGTCCTGATCCCCGTTGGCGGCCAGCAATCCGACAGCCTGCGCGCGGGGCTTGGGGAGGCTGGCCAACCCGACCGCCTGCTCATCGCCTTGGGCGACATGCCCGACGTGACCGCCGCCCATCTGACGCGCATCCTGACCGCTGCCACCGACGATCTGCCCTCCTGCAGCCATGACGGCACCGCCTCGCTGCCCCCCGCCTGCTTTCCGCAGGCCCGTCTGGCCGCCCTGCAAACCCTGACCGGAGATCAGGGCGCCGCCCGTCTCCTCCGAGACCTGCCAGCGGCCCAACATATCGACGCACCACGTCTGCTGCGCGACATCGACACGCCCGGCCAGATCGCCCCAACCTGACCTTTCATCTTGGGAAAAATATCCCGCGGGGGGGCCGGGGGGCGCGAAGCCCCCCGGCCATCGCGGGACGTATGAGCCTCAGCCCAGCACCTCGGCCACCGCCTCCGCCGTCACGTCGACGATCGTGTCGGCCTCCTCGCGCGTCAGGCACAGGGGCGGGGCAAAGCCTAGGATGTCGCCCTGCGGCATGGCGCGGGCGATGACGCCGCGCTTGACCATCGCGGCCACGACCTTGGCGCCCTTGCCCTCGGCGGCGTCGAAGAACGTCCGCGCATCGCGGTCGGCCATCAGCTCGACCGCACACAGCATCCCCTCGCCCCGCACCTCGCCCACATGGGGGTGATCGCCCAAGGCGGCGGTCATCCGTTCGTTCAGATAGGCGCCGACCGTGCCCGCGTTCTCGACCAGCCCCAGGCTGTCGATCAGCGTCAGGTTGGCGACCCCGGCGGCGGCGCCGATGGGATGGGCGGAATAGGTCCAGCCATGGCCCATGACCCCGTTCTCGTCGGTGCCGCGCGCCAGCACGTCCCACATGCGCTGCCCCACGATCGAGGCCGACAGCGGCGCATAGGCCGAGGTCAGGCCCTTGGCGCTGGTGATCAGGTCGGGCTTCATGCCGTAGTGATCCGACCCGAACATGGTGCCGAGGCGGCCAAAGCCCGTCACCACCTCGTCGGCGATCAGCAGGATGTCATGGGCGTCCAGCACCGCCTGGATGGCGGGCCAGTAGCCTGCGGGCGGGGGCACGATGCCGCCCGTGCCCAGCACCGGCTCGCCGATGAAGGCGGCGATGGTGTCGGCGCCCTCGGCCTGGATCAGCGCCTCCAGCTTGTCGACGCAATAGCCCACGAAGTCGCCCTCGGACATCGAGGCGTCGGGGCGGCGGAAGTAATAGGGCGCCTCGGTATGGATCACCTGCTCCAGCGGCAGGTCGAACTTCTTGTGGAACAGGTCGAGGCCGGTCAGCGAGCCGGTCATCAGCCCCGACCCGTGATAGCCGCGCCAGCGGCTGATGATCTTCTTCTTCTTCGGGCGGCCCAGGATGTTGTTGTAGTACCAGACCAGCTTGATGTTGGTCTCGTTCGCATCCGATCCCGACAGGCCGAAATAGACCCGCGCCATGCCCTCCGGCGCGCGGTCCATGACCATCTTGGCCAGCGTGATCGAGGCCTCGGTGCCGTGGCCGGCATAGGAGTGGTAATAGGCCAGCTCGCGCGCCTGGTCGGCAATCGCCTCGGCGATCTCCTGGCGGCCATAGCCCACGTTCACGCAGTAGAGGCCCGCGAAGCCGTCCAGCAGCCTGTTGCCGTCACGGTCGGTGATGTGGCAGCCCTCGCCGCCGGTGACGATGCGCTGCGGCGCCTCGCCGCGCGCGAATTGCGCCAGATGGGTCGAGGGGTGGAAGAAGTTCTCGCGGTCCCATTTCGCCAGTTCGTCATTGGTCAGCATCGTCATCTCCTCAGGCCCAATCGCGGCACACATACTTGATTTCGGTGAAGGCCTCGAGCCCCTGCCGGGCGCCCTCGCGGCCGATCCCGGACTGCTTCATCCCCCCGAAGGGGATCGGCGCGCCGGTGACCTTGGTGCGGTTCACGGCGACCATGCCGTATTGCAACGCCCGGCTCACGCGATAGATCCGGCGCGGGTCCAGGCTGTGGACATAGGCCACCAGCCCGTATTCGCTGGCATTGGCGCGCGCGATCACCTCGTCCTCGGTTTCGAAGACCGACAGGGCGGCGACGGGACCGAAGGTCTCCTCGCGCATGATCAGGGCGTCGTCGGTCACGTCGGCCAGCACGGTCGGCTGGAAGAACAGCGGCCCCAGATCCTGCGCGACCCCGCCCCGGTCAGCAGACGTGCGCCGTGGGACAGCGCGTCCTCGACATGGGCCTCCTGCTTGGCGATCTGGCGGTCGTGGATCAGCGGACCCAGATCGCCGTCCTGCATGCCGGGCGCCAGGGTCAGTTTCTCGACCGCCGCGGTGAAGCGGGCGCAGAAGTCGTCATAGACGGGACGGTGAATGTAGAAGCGGTTGGCGCCCAGGCAATCCTGACCCGAGGTGGCGAACTTGGCCTTGACGGCCTCGGTCACGGCGCGGTCCAGATCGCAGCCCTCGAACACAATGAAGGGCGCGTGGCCGCCCAGCTCCAGCACCAGCCGCTTCACCGTGTCGGCCGACTGGCGATAGAGCAGTCGCCCGACTTCCGTGGAGCCGGTGAAGGACAGCGCGCGGACCCGGGCGTCGCCCGTCCATTCGCCCACGATGGTCGCGGCGTCGCCGATGACGGTGTTCACGACGCCCTCGGGGAAGCCCGCGCGCCGTGCCAGCACGGCCAGCGCCAGCGCCGACAGGGGCGTCTCGGCGGACGGGTGGATCACCACCGTGCAGCCCGCGCCCAGGGCGGCGGCGGCCTTGCGGGTGATCATCGCGCAGGGGAAGTTCCAGGGCGTGATCAGGGCGGCGACGCCCACGGGTTCGCGCCACAGCTCCATCTCGGCATCGGGCAGGTGGCTGGTCACGCCCTCGATATTGGGGCGCAGCGCCTCCTCGGCATAGAAGGCCACGAAGCTGGCGGCATAGTCGATCTCGCCGCGCGCCTCGCTGACGGGCTTGCCCTGTTCGGCGGTCATGATGCGGGCCAGGTCCTCGCGCGCCTCCAGGATCATCGCGTGCCAGCGGTGCAGGATGGTGGCGCGGTGCTGGGGCAGCATGGCCGACCAGGCGGGGAAGGCGGCATGGGCCGCATCCACCGCCGCCCGGGCGCCGGCCGCGTCGCTGACGGCGACCTGCGCGACCAGCGCGCCGGTGGCGGGATCGCGAACGGCCAGGCGCCCCTGGGCGGGAAAGTCGCCGCGTCCGGGCAGCAGCCCGTGATCGGCCAGCCGTTCGGTCAGTTGGCTCTGGTGGTCGTCGAACATCTCTCACCTCTCTTGGTCTTGCCGCATCATGACGCAGGGCTTGCAGGGGATTTGCCTGTTCGGGACCAGGGGGGCAGAGGATTCCTCTGTTGTGGCGCGCGCCCGCCGGGGATTTCTCTAGCCCAGCAGGGCCGAGGCCGGGGGCTGGTCCTTGACCGGCTTGGTGACGATATAGCTGAAATAGCGCCGCACCCCGGCCCGGCTGTCCAAGAGCCCGTCCATCAGCGCCTGGAAGGCCGCCACGTCGGGCGCGATCACCTGCATCAGGTAGTCGTAGCCGCCGCCGATGGCCCAGCAGCCGGTGACGGCATCGGTGCGCGCGATCACCCGTTCGAACATCTGGAAGCTTTCGGCGCGGTGGCTGTCCAGCTCGACCGTGACGAAGACCTGCACATGCGGCCCGAGCGCCGCCAGATCGACCTGCGCCCGGTAGCCCCGGATCAGGCCCGCCTGCTCCAGCCGTCGCATGCGGTCCCAGCAGGGGGTGGGCGACAGGTTCACGCGGGCGGCCAGGTCGGTCTTGGCGATGCGCCCCTCGCGCGACAGGATCGCCAGGATGGCGATGTCGCGGTCGTCCAGGCGGGGGCTGCGGGGCGGGATCATGGGGGCGGTTGTTCCCGCCGCCGCGCGGCTTGTCAATCGGGCCCGGCCACGCGATCCTGCGGGCCATGTCGCATTGGCCCCTTCGTCGCACCGATATCACCCGCCCCGCCTATCGCAGCCTGGCCCAGGGGGTCGCGGCGGCCATCGATGCGGGCAGCCTGGCGCCCGGCGCCCGCCTGCCGCCGCATCGCGATCTGGCGTGGCAGCTGGGCGTCAGCGTGCAGACCGTCAGCCGCGCCTATGAGGAGCTTATCCGCGCCGACCTGATCTCGGGCGAGGTGGGGCGGGGCAGCTTCGTGCGGGCAGGCCCGCGCGAGACGATCGAGGTGCCGTGGTTCCGCGCGCCCACCGACCGGCCGCCGATCGACCTGTCCATGATGACCCCGGTGGCCCTGCCGCAGATCGCCCAGGCCTGGTCGGCCACGCTGATGCGCCTGTCGGACCGGCTGCCGGGACCCGCGATGATGTCGTTCCGGCCCCGCCAGACCATGGCGCTCTATGGTGGGATGGCGGCGGCCTGGCTGGCGCGCTGCGGCATGGTGGTGCCCGCGCAGCGCATCCTGATCACCAACGGCACGACGCCCGCGATGTTCGTGGCGCTGTCCTGCACCGCCCAGCCCGGCGACATCATCGCCACCGAATCCGCCACCTGCCACACGCTGCGCCCCGCCGCCCAGCACCTGCACCTGCGGCTGAAGGGCATCGCGGGCGACGAGCGCGGCATGGATCCCGACGCGCTGATCGCCGCCGCGCGGGCCTCGGGCGGGCGGATGAAGGCGGTGTTCCTGCTGCCCTCGGGTGGCGGGCCCCTGGCGCAGATCATGGACCGCGACCGGCGCGAGGCGCTGGCGCGCGCCGCCACGCAGGCCGGGCTGATCATCCTGGAAAGCGATCCGACCGGGCCGATGCCACCGCGCCGACCCCCCGCCCTGTCCAGCTTCGCGCCCGAGCGCAGCTTCTACTTCACCGGCCTGTCGAAATGCCTGTCGCCGGGACTGCGGCTCGGTTTTCTCGCCATGCCCGAAAATTTGGCAGAGGTCGCGCTGAACCGGCATCTGTCGATGGCCTGGATGGCGACGCCGCTGATGGCCGAGATCGCGCAGGACTGGATCACCGGCGGCACCGCCGACGCGCTGCTGGCCGCGCAGCGGACCGAGCTGTCCGCCCGCAACCGCCTGGCGGCGCGGATCCTGCCCGGATCGCAGGGATTCCTGCACGGGCTGCACCGCTGGCTGCCGCTGCCGCCCGGCGGCGACGAGGCGGGGACCCTGGCCGAGGCGCTGGACCGGCAGGTCGCGCTGGCCCCCGGCGCGGGCTTTGCCATGCAGCCCCAGGGCCCGGCGCTGCGCGTCTCGATTGGGGGCGTGCCGATGCGCGATCTGGACCAGGCGCTGCGCATCCTTTCGGCAATCCTGACCCCCGACGCGGGCGCTGAAGGCGGGACCGGGCACCCCCCGGTTTGACTCTCGGCCCGGGAATTGTCATGATTTAATATAGAAATTGACTTGGAATCCGCTTCGTTCGAACTCTCGGGCCAAGCCGGCACGGGCAAATCCGCCCGAATCCTGCATCAAGGGCCGCAGACGCGCCGCGTCGGGACGGCCCGTCCAACGGAGGTATCTCATGACCATCAAGACCCTGACGACCGCCAGCATCACCGCCCTGATCCTGGGCTCGGGCACCGCCATGGCCGACACCTGGCGCTATGCCTTCGAGGAGGCCCTGGACGAGGTCCAAGGCGTCTATGCCCAGAAGTTCAAGGAAGAGGTCGAGGCCAATTCCGACCACGAGGTCCAGCTGTTCCCCTTCGGCACCCTGGGCGAATCCGACAACATCATGGAACAGGCGCAGTCGGGCATCCTGCAGTTCGTGAACCAGTCGCCCGGATTCACTGGCGCGCTGATCCCCGAGGCGCAGGTGTTCTTCGTGCCCTACCTGCTGCCCGAGGACCAGGACCAGCTGGTCAGCTTCTTCCGCAATTCGGAGACCATCACCGACATCTTCCCCGAGCTTTACGCCCAGCAGGGCCTGGAGCTGCTGAAGATGTATCCCGAGGGCGAGGTCATGCTGACCACCAAGGCCCCCGTGGAAACCCCCGAGGACCTGAGCAACGTCAAGGTGCGGGTGATGACCAACCCGCTGCTGGTCGAAAGCTATCGCGCCTTCGGCGCCACGCCCACGCCGCTGGCCTGGGGCGAGGTCTATGGCGGGTTGCAGACCGGCATCATCGACGGCCAGGAGAACCCGGCCTTCTTCATCGAATCGACGCGGATGTACGAGGTCACCGACCACATCACCCGGCTTGGCCACAACAACTTCACCACCGCGCTGATGGCCAACCAGGAGTTCTTCGAGGGGCTGGACGAGGCGGACCAGCAGGTGATCCAGGCGGCCGCCGACGCGGCCTTCGACCACATCATCGAGTATCAGCAGGGCCTGACCGAGACCGCGCTGGAGACGATCATGGAGGCCAAGCCCGGCATGACCATGACCACCCTGACCGAGGAGCAGCGCGCCCCCTTCCGCGAGACCGCCGCCGATGTCGAGGCGACCTTCTTGGAGATCGGTGGGCCGCGCGCGCAAGAGGTGCTGGACCAGATGAAGGCCGATCTGGAAGCCGCCGCCAGCTGATCCCGACCAAATCCGGACCCGGTCGCCGTCGCGGCCGGGTCCTCCGACCAACCCATTCGAGGCACAGGTGGCCATGACGCGCGATGTCGATCCCGGTGGGCCTGGCCCCCACGATGCCCCCCCCAACACCACGACCGTCGATGCCGAGATCCTGGCCGCCGCCGAGGCGACGCAGGCCCAGGACGACATCGATGATGGACTGTACGAATCGGGTCTGCCCGGGCCGCTTGGCCTGATCGACAAGGTGATCGCGCGGATGGAGGCCTTCGCGCTGGCCTTCGGGGTCCTGGCCATGGCCGCGATGACGGTCGCCAATGTCGTCGGGCGCTTCGTCTTCGGCCAGTCGCTCTATTTCGCGGAGGAAGTGAACCAGGGGCTGATCGTGCTGATCACCTTTGCCGGCATCTCCTATGCGGCGCGGCACGGGCGGCACATCCGCATGTCGGCCATCACCGACGCGCTGCCCTTCCGGGCGCGCAAGGCGATGATGGTGATGATCTCGACCGTGACGGCGGTGCTGCTGCTGGCCTTGTCCTGGTACGCGCTGTCCTATGTGATGACCACCGCCGGGCGGGGCCGGGTGCTGCCCGCGCTGAGCATCCCGCAATGGTGGGTCCTGGTCTGGGTGCCGGCGGGCCTGTTCCTGACCGGGCTGCAATACGCGCTGACCGCGCTGAAGAACCTGACCGATCCCGAAATCTGGCTGTCGACCGCGACACGCGACGGCTATGACCTGCCGCACAAGGACAGCGCCCCATGACCGCCGCCATTCTGGGCACGATGATCGTGCTGCTGCTGCTGGGTTTCCCGATGATGGTGCCGCTGATCATCGGGTCCATGGTGGGCTTCGTGGGCCTCTTCGGGGGCCTGGGCCAACTGGAGACGCTGGTCCAGCAGGTCGTGGCGGGCATCCAGCCCTCCAGCCTGATCGCCGTGCCGATGTTCATCTTCGCCGCCGAGATCATGACCCGCGGCCAGTCGGCCGAGCGGCTGATCAACCTGGTCATGGCCTTTCTGGGCCATATCAAGGGCGGGCTGGCGATCTCGACCGCCGGGGCCTGCACGATGTTCGGCGCGGTGTCGGGATCGACGCAGGCGACCGTGGTGGCGGTGGGCGGCCCGCTGCGCCCGCGCCTGCTGAAGGCGGGCTATTCCGACCGCTTCACGCTGGCGCTGATCATCAACGCCTCCGACATCGCCTTCCTGATCCCGCCCTCGATCGGGATGATCATCTATGGCGTGGTCTCGGGCACCTCGATCTCCGAACTGTTCCTGGCGGGCATCGGGCCGGGGCTGCTGATCCTGCTGTTGTTCTCCATCTATTCCTACATCTACGCGGTGCGCCACAACGTGCCGACCGAACCCGCCGCCACCTGGCCCGAGCGGTTCCGCGCCATGCGCCGCGCCATCTGGCCCCTGGGCTTTCCGGCGATCATCATCGGCGGCATCTATGGCGGCATCTTCTCGCCCACCGAGGCGGCTGCGGCCTGCGTGCTTTACGCCATGCTGCTGGAGATGGTCATCTTCCGCGAGGTGACCCCGCGCCAGCTGTACGCCACGGCGAAATCGACCGGCCTGATCACGGCGGTCGTGTTCATCCTGGTCGGCGCGGGCGCGGCCTTCAGCTATGTCATCAGCTTCGCGCAGATCCCGCAGGAGATCCTGGGCGGCATCGGCATTGACACGATGGGGCCCTATGGCGTCCTCTTCACCATCTCGATCGCCTTCTTCATCGGCTGCATGTTCGTCGATCCGATCGTGGTCATCCTGATCCTGGTGCCGATCTTCGCCCCCGTGGTGCAGGCCACCGGCCTCGACCCGGTGCTGGTCGGCACCATCGTCACGCTGCAGGTGGCCATCGGCAGCGCCACGCCGCCCTTCGGCTGCGACATCTTCACGGCCATCGCCGTCTTCCGGAGGCCCTACTGGGAGGTGATCCGGGGCACCCCGCCCTTCATCATCATCCTGCTGTCGGTCTCGGTCGCGCTGATCTTCTTCCCGCAGATCGCGCTGTTCCTGCGCGATCTGGCGATCTCGGGCTGATCGGCATGCGCCGCGACAGCCTGACCCGCTTCGGCCTGGTGACCCTGGCCACCGACCTGACCATCGAGGGCGACGCCGCCGTCCTGATGCCGCGCGACACGCAGCTGCATGTCACGCGCATCGCCTTCGACAACCCCACGACCGAGGAGAACCTGCGCCTCACCGGCCCGCGCCTGCGGGCGGCGGTCGACCTGCTGGTGCCGGGCATCACGCTTGCGGGGATCGGCTTCGGCTGCACCTCGGCGTCGGCGGTGCTGGGCGATCAGATCGAGGGACTGGCGGGCGGCCGCGCCCCGGTCACCACGCCGGCGGGCGCGGCGCTGCGGGGCTTCGCGGCGCTTGGGCTGGACCGGGTGGCGCTGATGACGCCCTATCTGGCGGCGACCACCGATCTGGTCGGCGATCACTTCCAGGCCCATGGCGTGCAGGTGCTGCGGCGCAGCTCGATGGGCCATGCCGACGACCGCGACATGGCCATGCTGCGCGACGCCGAGATCATCGAGATGGCCGAGGAGAGCGATCACCCCGACGCGCAGGCGCTGTTCATGTCCTGCACCGCGCTGCCCGCGCTTGGCCTGATCGACGATCTGGAGGCGCGCTTGGGCAAGCCGGTCCTGACCTCGAACCAGGTGCTGTTCTGGGCGATGCTGGACATCGCAGCGATCCCCGCGGCCGGGCCCGGCGCGCTGTTCCGGGCGCGCACATGGTAGGGCTGGATCAGGTGCTGGCCGCCCGGGAGCGCATCGGCGGTGACGTGCTGCGCACCCCCGTCGCCCTGTCGGCGGCGCTGTCGGAACGCGCCGGGGGCGAGGTCTGGCTGAAGCTGGAACACCGCCAGACCACCGGCGCCTTCAAGCTGCGTGGCGCGACCAATGCCGTGGCGGGGCTGGGGAAGGTGGCGGGGGTCACCACCGCCTCGACCGGCAATCACGGCCGCGCGCTGGCCCATGCGGCGCGCGCCCGGGGCTTGCGCGCGGTGATCTGCATGTCGCGCCTGGTGCCCGCCAACAAGGTCGAGGCGATCCGCGCCCTTGGCGCCGAGGCGCGGATCGTCGGCGACAGCCAGGACGACGCCTTCGTCGAGGCGCACCGTCTGGCCCGGGACGAAGGCTTCGCGCTGATCCCGCCCTTCGACCATGCGGACGTGATCGCGGGGCAGGGCACGCTGGCGCTGGAGATCCTCGACCAGATCCCGCAGGCGGCCAGCATTGCCGTGCCCCTGTCGGGCGGCGGCTTGCTGGCGGGGGTCGCGGCGGCCACCAAGGCGCTGCGCCCCGACATCCGCATCATCGGGATCAGCATGGATCGCGGCGCCGCCATGGCCGCCAGTCTTGCCGCAGGCCAGCCCGTCGAGGTCGCCGAATTGCCGACGCTGGCCGACAGCCTGGGCGGCGGCATCGGGCTGGGCAATCGGCTGACCTTCCCCATGGTGCGCGACCTGATGGACGATCTGATCCTGCTGACCGAGGATCAGATCGCCACCGGCATCCGCCATCTGGCGTCCGAGGGTCATGTGGTCGAGGGCGCCGCCGCCGTGGGCGCCGCCGCCGTGCTGGCCGGGCGCCTTGGCGGGCCGTTCCCGCTGGTCCTGATCCTGTCGGGCGCCAATATCGACCCCGCGCAGCATGCCCGGCTGCTGGAGGCCGCATGACCCCGCTGATCCTGTCCGAACCCGACCTGCGCGCCCGCGTCCCCCTGGACCTGGCCGCCATCGACGTGGTCGAGGCGGCCTTCGCCCGATTGGCGGGGGGCGGCGTGGTGATGCCGCCGGTCCTGTCGATGCACCTGCCGCAGGTGAACGGAGAGGTGGACGTCAAGACCGCCTATGTGCCGGGACTTCAGGGGTTTGCGGTCAAGATCTCACCCGGGTTCTTCGACAATCCGGGGCGCGGGCTGCCCTCGACCTCGGGGCTGATGGTGGTACTGGACGCGCTGACGGGGCGGGTGCGGGCGGTGCTGCTGGACAACGGCTATCTGACCGACATCCGCACGGCGGCGGCGGGCGGCGTGGCGGCGCGGCATCTGGCGCGACCGGACGCGACCCGCGCGGCGATCTTCGGCGCCGGAATGCAGGCGCGGCTGCAACTGCAGGCCTTGCGGCTGGTCCGGCCGCTGACCCATGCGGTGATCTGGGCGCGGGATGCGGCCCGCGCGCAGGCGCTGGCGCGCGAGCTGGACAGCCCCGACTGCCGCGTCACCGCGACCGCCGACCCCGCGGAGGCGGCAGGGCAGGCCCATATCATCGTCACCACCACCCCCGCGACGCAGCCGATCCTGCAGGCCGACTGGCTGCGCCCCGGCCAGCACGTCACCGCGATG
This sequence comes from Paracoccus liaowanqingii, assembly GCF_004683865.2. NCBI lineage: Bacteria > Pseudomonadati > Pseudomonadota > Alphaproteobacteria > Rhodobacterales > Paracoccaceae > Paracoccus > Paracoccus liaowanqingii. The sequence goes on from NZ_CP038439.1 coordinate 1,347,599, forward strand.
GGCAGCGACCAGCCCGGCAAGGCCGAGCTGCATCCCGACTGCCTGGCCCGCGCCGACCTGTATGTCGCGGACCGCACCAGCCAGACCCGCCTGATGGGCGAGCTGCGCGCCGCCATCTCCGCGGGCACGATGCCTGACGGCGAGCATCCCGAATTGGGCCAGATCATCGCCCGCACCCATCCCGGCCGCCAGTCCCCCGACCAGATCACCATCTGCGATCTGACCGGAACCGGCGTGCAGGACACTGCCATTGCCACCCATGCGCTGGACGCATTTTCGAAAGACGACCCGAATGCCTGAACTGCAAAGGACGCCCGAACGCTTCTCGACCGCCGAATACGAGGAGCGCCTGAAGAAGACCCGCGCCAGCATGGAAAAGCTGGGCCTCGATCTGCTGATCGTCAGCGATCCGTCGAACATGGCATGGCTGACCGGCTATGACGGCTGGTCCTTCTATGTCCATCAATGCGTGATCGTGGGGCCGACCGGGGCGCCTTTGTGGTTCGGGCGCGGGCAGGATGCCCAGGGCGCCCTGCGCACGGTGTGGATGAGCGATGACCACATCATCGGCTATCCCGACCATTACGTGCAATCGACCGAGCGGCACCCGATGGACTATCTCTGGGCGCAGCTGGCGGACCGGGGCTGGCATACCGGCTTCATCGGCGTCGAGATGGACAACTATTACTACTCGGCCAAGGCGCATGAGCGCCTGGTCCACGGCCTGCCCGAGGCGCAGATCCTGGACGCGACCGGCCTTGTCAGCTGGCAGCGCGCGGTCAAGACGCCCAAGGAGCTGCAATACATGCGCAAGGCCGCGCGGATCGTCGAACGCATGCACCGCCGCATCGCCGACAAGATCGAGGTCGGCATGCGCAAATGCGACCTGGTGGCCGAGATCTATGATGCGGGCCTGCGCTATGACGAATGGTCGGGCCATGGCGGCGACTATCCCGCCATCGTGCCGCTGCTGCCCTCGGGGCCGGATGCCGCCGCCCCGCACCTGACCTGGGACGACCAGCCGATGAAGGTGGACGAGGGCACCTTCTTCGAGATCGCCGGCTGCTATCAGCGCTATCACGTCCCGCTGTCGCGCACGATCTTCCTGGGCAAGCCGCCGCAGGAGATGCTGGAGGCCGAGAAGGCCGTGCTGGAAGGGATGGAGGCGGGCCTGGGCGCCGCCCGCGCGGGCAATACCTGCGAGGATATCGCCAACGCCTTCTTCACGGTCCTGGACCGCCACGGCATCGTCAAGGACAACCGCACCGGCTATCCGATCGGCCTGTCCTATCCGCCGGACTGGGGAGAACGCACCATGTCGCTCCGCCGGGGCGACCGGACCGAGTTGAAGCCGGGCATGACCTTCCACTTCATGACGGGCCTGTGGATGGAGGGCTGGGGCTACGAGACGACCGAGTCGCTGGTCATCACCGAGGCCGAGCCCGAGCTGTTCTGTTCCATCCCGCGCCGGATGCTGGTGAAGGCATGAACCCGATCCGTCCCACCATCCCGCTGGATCAGCCCGGCAAGCATCACGGCTTCCTGCGCCTGCCCCATTCGCGCAACGACAGCGCATGGGGCAGCGTGCTGATCCCGTTGACCGTCATCGTGGGCTCGGAAGGGCCCACGGCGCTGCTGACCGGTGCCAACCACGGCGACGAATACGAGGGCCCCATCGCCCTGCAGCAACTGGCATGGGAGCTGGAGCCCACCCAGGTGCAGGGCCGGGTCATCATCCTGCCGACGATGAACGCGCCCGCCTTCCGTGCGGGCACGCGGGTCAGCCCGATCGATCAGGTCAACATGAACCGCTGCTTTCCGGGCCGGGCCGATGGCAGCGTGACGCAGAAGATCGCGCATTACATCAGCCATGCGCTGGTGCCGATCTCGGATCTGGTGCTGGACTATCATTCAGGCGGCAAGACGCTAGACTTCCTGCCCTATGCGGCGGCGCATTACCTGAACGACGAGGATCAGCAAACGGCCTGCGTGGCGGCAATGCGGGCCTTTGCCGCGCCGTGGTCGATGATGATGCGCGAGATCGATGCGGTGGGCATGTTCGACACCGAGGTCGAGGCGCAGGGCAAGGTCTTCGTCACGACCGAGCTGGGGGGCGGCGGCACCGCCACCGCCGCCAGCGCCCGCATCGCCATCCGCGGCGCCAGGAACCTGCTGCGCCATGCGGGCATCCTGTCTGGCGAGGTCGAGGGCGCCGAGGACAGCCGGATGCTGGACATGCCGGGCGACGACTGCTTCCATTTCGCGCCAAGCGACGGGCTGATGCATCCGCTGGCCGATCTGGGCGAGCGGGTGTCCGAGGGGCAGGCGCTGGCGCAGATCTGGCCCGCCGACCGCACCGGCGTGGCGCCCGTCACCGTGACCGCCAACCGTGCGGGCCTGGTCGCGGCGCGGCATTTCCCGGGCCTTGTCCAGTCGGGCGACTGTCTGGCGGTGATCGCGGTCGAGGTCGACTAACGCATCAGCCGGGCTGCGATCGGGGCCAGCAGGATCACCAGCACGATCCGCAGGATGTGGTGGCTGACCACATAGGCCAGATCGGCGCCCGCGATGATGGCGATCACCACCATCTCGGCCTGGCCGCCCGGCAGGAAGGCCAGGAAGGCGTCCAGCCCCGGGGCCAGGCCCAGCAGGTGGATCGCCTCCAGAAAGATCAGGCTGATGACGGCCAGAATCAGCGAATAGACGACGCCCGCCGTCACGTCGATGCGCAGTTCCCGCCCGGTGATGCCCATGTATTTCGCGCCGATGGCGATGCCGATGAAGAACTGCGAGGCCTGGATGACCTCGGCCGGGGGGCGGGTCTGGATGATCCCCGCCAGCGACAGCGCCGCCGTCAGGATCATCGGCCCCAGGATCGAGGCGCCGAAGAGGCCCAACCGCTCGCCCCCCTTCCAGCCGATCAGCCCGGCCCCGGCCATCAGCGCCAGCTGGCCCCACGCGACCGAGGTCAGCGGCGCCCCGGGCGGCGCGGTCAGGTCCAGCCCCCACCACAGCGTCATGATCAGCGGCGCCACGGTCACGATGACCAGCACGCGGGTGGCGTGGATCAGCGACAGGGCGCGGATGTCGCCGCCCGCCTCCTCGCCGAAGATCAGCATGTCCTGCAGCCCGCCGGGCATGGCGGCGTACCAGGCGGTCGGGTGGTCGAAGCCGAAGACTCGGCGGAACAGCGGATAGCCCACCGCCGCGATCACGCCCACGAAGACGGGCACGATGGACAGCGACACCGCCATCGCGGGCAGCCCGGCCAGCACGTCGGGCGTGATCGAGGCGCCGACCGCGACGCCAAGGAACGTCCGCATGAAGATGCCGATCTGCCCCGTGCCCGCCAGCCGCTGGCCCAGCAGCGCCGCGATCAGGCATGCGATCATCGGGCCCAGCAGCCACGGCAGGGGCAGGCCCAGGGCCACGAACAGCGCCGCTCCGGCGAGGGCGGTGGCAAAGGTCGCCAGATGCGTCAGGGTCACGGTCGCGTCCTTGCCGGGGGATGCGCCGGGGACGGCGCCACCCGGGACAGAGAGCAAGGATTTGCGCGATCTGCAAGGGGTGGCGCGCGGCCCGGTCACGGGGCGGCGGCCAGCCCCTCGGCCCGCAGGATCCGGTCCAGCAGGGCAGCCAGATCCTGTGGGTCGGACAGGAAAGGCGAATGGCCCCAAGGGGTTTCGTGCAGATGCTCGACGGGGGCGCGGGCGATCATGGCGCGCTGCAGGGCGGGCGGGATCGCGCGGTCGCCATTGCAGAGGAGATAGTGCCGCCGCACCGCGGCCCGCGACGGCCCCGGCAGGGGGTCGCGCAGCGGTCCCACGGGCTGCGGGCGCAGGCGGGCCAGCGCGGGCGCCACAACCGTTTCGGGCAGGTCAGGATACATCATCGCCCGCGCGGCCTCGAACGGCAGGATCAGGCTGCCTGACGCGTCGCGGGGCCAGCGCCGCGGGGGGCGGGGCAGCAGGCGGTCCAGCGCCGCCAGACTGTCGCCCGGCAGGGGCAGATAGGAACACAGATGGATCAGCAGGCGCGGCGGGCGGGCCAGCGCCAGCGCCTCGGCCACCATGCCGCCCATGGAATGGCCCAGCACGACCGGCGCGGATGGCAGGGCGTCCGCGCAGTCCTGCAGCCCGGTGCCGGGCGCCCCCGGCAGGTCGGGGCACAGCGCCCGATGCCCGTGCGCGGCCAGCGCCCGGGCCAGCGCCGCGAAGCAGCCACCGTCATGCCAGGCGCCGTGGATCAGCAGGACCGTCGTCATCGCCCGACTGTGCCGCCCCGCTGCCCCGCCCGCAAGCGCCTTGACCCCGCCCCCCGCCTGCGGCCTGATGCGCGCCCAAGGGGGACCGCGCGATGATCGACAAGCTGGAGATGTTCCTGGCCGTCGCCAAGGAGGGCCATTTCGGCCGCGCCGCCCGCGCCCTGGGGATCACCCAGCCCAGCCTGTCCGCCGGGATCAAGCAGCTGGAGGAGTCCCTGGGCGTGCTGTTGATCTTTCGCGGCTCGCGCTATGGCGGGCTGACGCCCGAGGGGCAGTCGGCGCTGGTCTGGGCGCGGCGCATCGTGGGGGATGCGCGCCAGCTGAAGGACGAGATGCGCGCCACCCGCCACGGCCTGTCGGGGCGGCTGCGCATCGCGGTGGTGCCGACCGCGCTGACCTGGGCCGCGCGGCTGGCGGCGCGATACGGCAAGGCGCATCCGAATGTGGGCTTCACCATCCTGTCGCGCAGTTCGGTCCAGATCCTGCAGATGATCGAGGATCTTCAGGTGGATGCGGGCATTTCCTATCTCGACAATGAGCCTCTGGGCAAGGTCAGCGCGGTGCCCCTCTATGACGAAAGCTATGCGCTGGTGGCGCCGCGGGATCACCCTCTGGCGGGGCAGGCATCGGTGGCCTGGTCGGCGCTGGACGGGCAGCGGCTGTGCCTTCTGACCCCCGACATGCAGAACCGCCGCATCATCAACCGCCGCCTGACGGATGCCGGGGTCAGCCCGCTGGCGATGGTCGAATCGAACTCGACCGTGGTGCTGGTCTCGCAGGTGCTGGCGGGCGGCTGGCTGACGATCCTGCCGCAGGACATCGCGGGCTTCCTGACGCAGGGCAAGCCCCTGTCGCTGATGCCGATGGAGGGCGAGGGGCCGGGCCATGCGGTGGGCCTGATCGCGCCGTGGCGGGAACCCCATACCCCGGTGCTGGAGGCGCTGCTGACCGAGGCGCGGCGCATGGTTCGATAGGCAATGCCTATCGTTCGACGGAACTGCGATATTGATTTGACGCATGAATGGCGGTCTGATGGGGGTTCGAACCTGAAAGGCCAGCCATGCAGTCGACCGCGCCAGCCCCGCTTCCCGAAGAAATCCGGGATGTCATCGCCCCCCTGACCGGATTGGAGGGGCCGCTTCTGCCGATGCTGCACGCCATCCAGGAGGTCTGGGGCCATGTCCCGCAGGCCGCCGTGCCGGTGCTGGCCGATGTGCTGAACCTGGGTCGGGCCGAGGTGCACGGGGTCATCAGCTTCTATCACGATTTCCGCGACCACCCCACCGGTCGCCATGTGCTGAAGATCTGCCGGGCCGAGGCCTGCCAGTCCGTCGGCGGCACCGCCGTGGCGCAGGAGACGCTGGCGCGGCTTGGCGTGGACTGGCACGGCACGACCGCCGATGGCGCGGTGACGGTCGAGCCGGTCTATTGCCTGGGGCTGTGCGCCTGCGGGCCCGCCGCGATGATCGATGGCCGCGTGCTGGGCCGGGTCGATGCCGCCCGGCTGGCCGCCGAACTGGAGGCTGCATCATGAGGATCTGGGTTCCCCTGGACAGCGCCGCCAAGGCGCTTGGTGCCGATGCGGTGGCCGAGGCGCTGGCCCGCGAGGCCAAGGCGCGCGGCATGGACGTGCAGATCATCCGCAACGGCTCGCGCGGGATGGTCTGGCTGGAGCCGCTGGTCGAGGTCGATGTAGGCGAGGGGCGCGTGGGCTATGGCCCGGTCACGCCCGCCGACGTGCCCGCCCTGCTGGACGGTCGGATGAACAGCCTGGGCCCGGTCGAGGATCTGGACTGGATGCGCCGCCAGACGCGGCTGACCTTCGCGCGCTGCGGGGTGATCGATCCGCTGGATCTGGACGATTACGCGGCCCTTGGCGGGTTGGTGGGCCTGCGCCGCGCCATCGGCCTGGACAGCGCCGCCATCGTGGCCGAGGTCACCGCCAGCGGGTTGCGCGGGCGCGGCGGCGCGGGCTTTCCGACCGGCATCAAGTGGAAGACCGTGGCCGAGGCGCGGGCGGATCAGAAATACATCGTCTGCAATGCCGACGAGGGCGACAGCGGCACCTTCGCCGATCGCATGATCATGGAGGGCGATCCCTTCACCCTGATCGAGGGGATGGCCATCGCGGGTCTGGGCGTCGGCGCTACGCGCGGTTATGTCTACATGCGGTCGGAATATCCGGTGGCGATCGAGGTGCTGGAACGCGCCGTGGTGATCGCCCGCCAGCGCGGGATGCTGGGGGCGGATGTGCTGGGCAGTGGCCGGGCCTTCGACATGCAGGTCCGCGTGGGTGCAGGCGCCTATGTCTGCGGCGAGGAGACCAGCCTGCTGAACAGCCTGGAGGGCAAGCGCGGCACGGTGCGGGCAAAACCGCCGCTGCCCGCGCTGGAGGGGTTCCTGGGCAAGCCCACCGTGGTCAACAACGTGATCAGCCTGGCCACCATCCCGGTGATCTTCGAGCGCGGCGCGCAGCATTATGCAGATTTCGGGCTGGGCCGGTCGCGCGGCACGGTGACGCTGCAGATCGCCGGGAATGTCCGGCGCGGCGGGCTGTTCGAGACGGCCTTCGGCATGTCCCTGGGCGAGGTCGTGAACGACATCGGCGGCGGCACCCTGTCGGGGCGGCCCGTCAAGGCGGTGCAGGTGGGGGGTCCCTTAGGCGCCTACATGCCCGTGTCGAAGTTCGACACGGCCATGGGATACGAGGATTTCGACGCCGCGGGCGGGCTGATCGGCCATGCGGGGCTGGTCGTGTTCGACGACAGCGCCGACATGCTGCAGATGGCGCGCTTCGCGATGGAGTTCTGCGCCATCGAATCCTGCGGCAAATGCACGCCCTGCCGGATCGGCGCGGTGCGCGGGGTCGAGACCATCGACCGCATCGCTGCGGGCGACCCCAATGCCGCTGCCCTGCTGAGCGATCTGTGCGAGACGATGAAGGACGGGTCGCTCTGCGCCCTGGGGGGGTTCACCCCCTATCCCGTCATGTCCGCGCTGACGCAATTTCCAGACGATTTCGCCACCCTGAAGGAGGCCGCCGAATGAAGGACTTCATCCTCCCCCAGTTCCCCCCGGGCGACGAGCGCGACATGGGCACCCCCGCCCGGCAGGGCGCCCCGGTGGCGCTGACCATCGACGGGTTCGAGGTGGTGGTGCCCGAGGGTACCTCGGTCCTGCGCGCGGCCTTCGTGGCCGGAATCGAGATCCCCAAGCTCTGCGCCAGCGACAACCTGGAGGCCTTCGGGTCCTGCCGCCTGTGCGTGGTTGAGATCGACGGGCGGCGCGGCACGCCCGCCAGTTGCACGACCCCGGTGGCCGAGGGCATGGTCGTGCGCACCCAGTCCGACAAGATCCGCAAGCTGCGCAAGGGCGTGATGGAGCTGTACATCAGCGACCACCCGCTGGACTGCCTGACCTGCGCGGCCAATGGCGATTGCGAATTGCAGGACACGGCGGGGCAGGTGGGCCTGCGCGACGTGCGCTATGCGCCCGGCGACAACCATTTCGACCCCTCGGGCACCGGCGCGCGGTCCCAGGCCGAGGCGCGGCTGCGCGGCGGGCAGGACAATCCGCAATTTATCCCCAAGGACGACAGCAACCCCTATTTCACCTACGATCCCAGCAAGTGCATCGTGTGTTCCCGCTGCGTGCGGGCCTGCGACGAGGTGCAGGGCACCTTCGCGCTGACCATCGAGGGCCGGGGCTTCGACAGCCGCGTCAGGGCGGGCATGGCGGCGGATGACTTCTTCACCAGCGATTGCGTCAGCTGCGGCGCCTGCGTGCAGGCCTGCCCGACCGCGACCCTGCAGGAGAAATCGGTGGTCGAGCTGGGCACGCCCACGCGGTCGGTCATCACCACCTGCGCCTATTGCGGGGTGGGCTGCAGCTTCAAGGCCGAGATGAACGGCGACCGGCTGGTCCGCATGGTGCCGTGGAAGAACGGCAAGGCCAACCGCGGGCACAGCTGCGTCAAGGGCCGCTTCGCCTATGGCTATGCCGCCCATCAGGACCGCATCCTGTCGCCGATGATCCGCGACAGCATCGACGAGCCGTGGCGCGAGGTGGCCTGGGACGAGGCTTTGTCCTTCGCCGCCGCCCGGATGCGCGGCATCCAGGAGCGGCACGGCAAGCGGTCGGTGGGGGTCATCACCTCCAGCCGCTGCACCAACGAGGAGACCTATCTGGTCCAGAAGCTGACCCGCGCGGTCTTTGGCAACAACAACACCGACACCTGCGCCCGTGTCTGCCATTCGCCCACGGGCTATGGGTTGGGCAAGACCTTCGGCACCTCGGCGGGCACGCAGGATTTCGACAGCGTCGAACACACCGACGTGGTGCTGATCATCGGCGCGAACCCCACGGACGGGCACCCGGTCTTTGCCAGCCGGCTGAAGAAGCGCCTGCGGGCCGGGGCCAAGCTGATCGTCGTCGATCCGCGCCGCACCGACATCGTGCGCAGCCCCCATGTCGAGGCGCAGTACCACCTGCCGCTGCGGCCCGGCACCAACGTGGCCGTGGTCAGCGCCTTCGCGCATGTGATCGTGACCGAGGGGCTGATGGACGAGGCCTATATCCGCGACCGCTGCGATTGGGACGAGTTCCAGCATTACGCCGAGTTCATCAGCAATCCCCGCCACGCCCCCGAGGCGACCGAGGCGGTGACCGGGGTGCCCGCCGCCGACCTGCGCGCGGCGGCACGGATGTTCGCCAAGGGCGGCAATGGCGCGATCTATTACGGGCTGGGCGTGACCGAGCACAGCCAGGGCTCGACCACCGTGATGGCGATCGCGAACCTGGCGATGCTGACCGGCAATATCGGGCGGCCCGGCGTGGGCGTGAACCCGCTGCGGGGCCAGAACAACGTGCAGGGCGCCTGCGACATGGGATCCTTCCCCCACGAGCTGCCGGGATACCGCCATGTGAAGCTGCCCAATGTCCGCGCGATCTTCGAGGAGGTCTGGGGCGTCGAGATCGATCCCGAGCCGGGGCTGCGCATTCCCAACATGCTAGATGCGGCGGTCGAGGGGACGTTCAAGGGCCTCTATTGCCAAGGCGAGGACATCCTGCAATCCGATCCCGACACCCATCACGTCGCCGCCGGGCTGCGGGCGATGGAATGCGTGATCGTGCACGACCTGTTCCTGAACGAGACGGCGAACTATGCCCATGTCTTCCTGCCGGGCAGCAGCTTCCTGGAAAAGGACGGCACCTTCACCAATGCCGAACGCCGCATCAACCGCGTGCGCAAGGTGATGGCGCCCCGCAACGGCTATGAGGACTGGGAAATCACCCAGATGCTGGCCAATGCCCTGCTGAAGGAGGACGGGCGCCCGGCCTGGCATTATACCCACCCGTCCCAGATCATGGACGAGATCGCCTCGACCACGCCCAGCTTCACGGGCGTCAGCTACGAGCGGCTGGAGGAGCTGGGCAGCGTGCAATGGCCCTGCGACGAGAACGCCCCCGAAGGGACGCCGGTCATGCATGTGAACGGGTTCCAGACCGGCAAGGGGCATTTCATGGTCACCGAATACGTGGCCACGGACGAGCGCACGGGGCCGCGCTTCCCTCTGCTGCTGACCACCGGGCGGATCCTGTCGCAATACAACGTGGGCGCGCAGACCCGGCGGACCGAGAACAGCGTCTGGCACGGCCAGGACGTTCTGGAGATCCATCCCCATGATGCCGAGACGCGCGGCATCAGCGACGGTGACTGGGTGCGGCTGGCCAGCCGGGCGGGGGAGACCACGCTGATGGTGACGCTGACGGAACGGGTCTCTCCGGGGGTGGTCTATACGACCTTCCATCATCCGGCGACGCAGGCTAACGTGGTGACGACCGATTTTTCGGACTGGGCGACGAACTGCCCCGAATACAAGGTCACCGCCGTGCAGGTCAGCCCGTCCAACGGTCCCTCGGACTGGCAGGAAACCTACAATGCACAGGCCGAAAGGTCACGGCGGATCCTGTCAGCCGCGGAGTGAACCACGTGACCCTGCCTGCCCCCGTCCATGCCGCGACCGCCACCCATGTCCGGGCCGGCCGTCGCGGCCGCGTCTCCCGCGCCCTGCCCGAGGAACTGCCAGTGGCGATGGTCTATGGCGGCTCGACCCAGGCCGTGATGATGGCCACGCCCTCGGACCTCGAGGATTTCGCGGTGGGGTTTTCCCTGACCGAGGGGATCGTGACCCATGCGGGCCAGATCGAGCGGCTGGAGGTGATGACCCATCCCAAGGGCGTCGAGGCGCAGATGTGGCTGGGCGAGGATCGCGCCGAGGCGCTGTCGGCGCGGCGTCGCTTCATGGCGGGGCCGGTGGGCTGCGGGCTGTGCGGCATCGACAGCCTGGACGAGGCGGTGCGCGCGCTGCCCGACCTGCACGGCGTCGGGCCGGTGCTGGACGCGGCCCAGATCGCCGGGGCGACCGAGGATCTGCGCCGCTGGCAGCCGCTGCACGACCAGACCCGCGCCGTCCATGCGGCGGGCTTCCTGATCCCGGGTCGGGGCATCGTGCTGGCCCGCGAGGACGTGGGCCGTCACAATGCGCTGGACAAGCTGATCGGCGCGATGGTCCGCCAGGGCCTGGATGCCGGGCAGGGGGCCTTCGTGCTGACCAGCCGCGTCTCGGTTGAGATGGTGCAGAAATGCGCGATGGCCGGAGGCGCGGTGCTGATCGCGGTGTCCGCCCCCACGGCCCATGCGCTGCGCCTGGCCGAAGGGTCGGGCATCACGCTGGCGGCGTTTGCGCGCGGCGAGGGCTTCGATCTGTTTTCCCACCCCGAGAGGCTGCGTGCCGAGGTGTCCGATGTCGCCTGAAAAGATGGTCATGATGGCCAACCAGATCGCCACCTTCTTCGACAGCCAGCCCGGCGATCCCGCCGAGAAGGTCGCCGACCATCTGCGCGACTATTGGGAACCGCGGATGCGGGCCCAGCTGCTGGCCTTTCTGGAGAGCGGCGGGCAGGGGCTGAAGCCCTCGGCGCTGGAAGCGGCCCGCCGCCTCTGAGGGGTCATGCAACCCTTGCCGGGGGTTGCGGGTTGCATCGGCAGAGAGAACAGTTTGGCCGGGGACAGGCAACCTATGCAGGACAGCACGGACGGGTTCGACCTGTCGCATGCGCGGGTCTGCGTCGTGATGAATCGCGGCTCGGGCAAGGAGAAGCATCAGGAATTGCGGCAGATGCTGGAGGAACGGCTGGCGCCGGCTTGCGGCAGCTACACGCTACGCGAAAGCCGCAAGGGCAGCGACCTGCCCGCACTGGCGCGGCAGGTGGCGGGCGAGGAGTTCGACCTGATCATCGCGGCAGGCGGCGACGGCACGCAATCGGCGGTGGCGGACGCGCTGACGGGCAGCGAGACCATCATGGGCGTCCTGCCGGGCGGCACCTTCAACTATTTCGCGCGCGATCTGGGCGTCGGCGAGACCGTCGAGGACGCGCTGGAGACGATCCTGGACGCACGGGTCGAGGCCGTCGATGTGGGCGACGTGAACGGTCTGATCTTTCTCAACAATCTCAGCTTCGGCGCCTATCCCCAGATCCTGAAGACCCGCGAGGGGATCTACAAGCGCTGGGGCCGGTCGCGGCTGGCGGCCTATTGGTCGGTGCTGGTGGCGCTGCGGCGGCTGCGCAACCCGATGCAGCTGGTGGCCCGGGTGGAGGGCGAATCCCGCCGCTATACCAGCGCCTTGGTCTTCGTCGCGCGCAGCGCCTATCAGCTGGACAGCTTCGGGCTGGAGGGCGCGGCCGAGATCCGACGCGGCGAGTTCGCGGTGCTGATCGCCAAGGCCAAGAAGCCGCTGCCGCTGATGCGCTCGGCCCTGCGCATGGCGGTGGGGCAAAGCGCCAAGGATGACGATTTCGACCTGATCCTGACCGACGAGCTGCAGATCGAGACGCCCAAGCGGCGCCAGCTTGTCGCCCATGACGGGGAGAAGGCCACGCTGGACAGCCCCTTCCGGCTGCAGGTGCGCCATGACGGCCTGCGCGTGCTGCTGCCGCGCGACGGCGTCAGCAAGACCGCCCGTGACGAGGCCTGACCCGGTGACGCGCATCCTGCATCTGACCGACCTGCATTTCGGCTTTCACCGCGCCACGCTGGAGGCGCCGCTGCTGAAACGCATCGCCGCGCTGCAGCCCGACCTGGTGGCCGTGGGGGGCGATCTGACCCATCGCGGGCTGACCGGCCAGATGGCGCAGGCGCGGGCCTTCCTGGACCGGATCGCGGCGCCGCTGATCTGCCTGCCCGGAAATCACGACGTGCCGCTGTGGAACCTGGTCGCGCGGACCTTCTGGCCGTTCCGCGACTATCGCAAGGTCTTTGGCCCCTCGCTGACGCCCCGGGCGCAGGCGGGGGATGTGCGGGTCATGGCGATCAACAGCGCGGACCCCTATTCCTGGCAGCGCGGCAAGATCCGCGCCGGTGAGGTCGCCCGCGTGATCGAGCATGTCGATCCGCTGGGCACGAACATCGCCGTCCTGCACCATCCGTTGCAGCAGCTGCCCCGGGTGGACAAGGCCCTGGCGCGGCAGGCGGCCGAGGGGCTGCGCCGGATGGAGGCGGCGGGCGTGCATGTCGTGCTGTCGGGGCATCTGCATCGCTGGGCGGTGGACGATCTGCTGGCGACCGGGCGCTATCCCCGCGTGCTGCAGATCCAGACGGGCACCGCGCTGTGCGCCAGGGTCACCGACGTGCAGAATGAATTCGCGCTGCTGGAGATCGAGGGCACCGAGCTGCGGCTGGAACGTCACATGGCCCCGATGGGCGGGCAGGGCTTCGGAGAGCCCGAGATCGCCCGCTATAGTCGCGCCTCGGGCGTGTGGCGGCGCGTTTAGCCGTTGAATTTTGCCCCGATCGCGGGTAAGGGGACCGCAGTCAAACGGGCGACATGGCCAGAACAGGCCGCTTTCCACCGGGTCGGGCGTCACGCCGCGACCCTTTGGCGTTGCCCTCGAGGCACCATAAAGACCGGCGGAGCCAACCGTCAGGCCGGAAAACAGACACAAAGGAAACTGCATACGCATGTGCGCTAAAGCGACTATGGAGGAGTTCGAGGCCCTTCTGAATGAAAGCCTCGAGATTGACACCCCCGACGAGGGCAGCGTTGTCAAAGGCCGCGTCATCGCCATCGAGGCGGGTCAGGCCATCATCGACGTCGGCTACAAGATGGAAGGCCGCGTCGATCTGAAGGAATTCGCAAATCCGGGCGAAGAATCGACCATCAAGGTCGGTGACGAGGTCGAGGTCTATCTGGACCGCGTCGAGAACGCCCGTGGTGAAGCCTCGATCAGCCGCGAGAAGGCCCGCCGCGAGGAAGCCTGGGATCGTCTGGAAAAAGCCTACGAGAGCGAGGAGCGCGTCGAGGGCGCCATCTTCGGTCGCGTCAAGGGCGGCTTCACGGTCGATCTGGGCGGCGCTGTCGCCTTCCTGCCCGGTAGCCAGGTCGACGTGCGCCCCGTGCGCGATGCGGGCCCGCTGATGGGTCTGAAGCAGCCCTTCCAGATCCTGAAGATGGATCGTCGCCGCGGCAACATCGTCGTGTCGCGTCGCGCCATTCTGGAAGAGAGCCGCGCCGAGCAGCGCGCCGAGGTCATCGCCAACCTGACCGAAGGCCAGTCGATCGACGGCGTCGTGAAGAACATCACCGAATACGGTGCGTTCGTGGACTTGGGCGGCGTCGACGGCCTGCTGCATGTCACCGACATGGCCTGGCGTCGCGTCAACCACCCGTCCGAGATCCTGGCGATCGGCGAGACCGTCAAGGTCCAGGTCATCAAGATCAACAAGGACAGCCACCGCATCAGCCTGGGCATGAAGCAGCTTCAGGCCGATCCGTGGGATACGGTCGCGGACAAGTTCCCGATCGAATCGGTCCATCAGGGTCGCGTCACCAACATCACCGACTATGGCGCCTTCGTGGAGCTGGAAGCCGGTGTCGAGGGTCTGGTCCATGTCAGCGAAATGAGCTGGACCAAGAAGAACGTGCATCCGGGCAAGATCGTCTCGACCTCTCAGGAAGTCGAAGTGATGGTGCTGGAGATCGACGAGGCCAAGCGCCGCGTGTCGCTGGGTCTGAAGCAGACCATGCGCAACCCGTGGGAAGTCTTCGCGGAAACGCACCCGACCGGCACCGTCATCGAGGGCGAGGTCAAGAACATCACCGAATTCGGTCTGTTCGTGGGTCTGGACGGCGACATCGACGGCATGGTTCACCTGTCGGACATCTCTTGGGATGCCCGGGGCGAGGATGCGATCCAGGACTTCCGCAAGGGCGACGTCGTCAAGGCGGTCGTGCAGGACGTGGATGTCGAGAAAGAGCGTATCAGCCTGTCGATCAAGTCGCTCGAGAACGAGCACATGGCCGAAGCGGTTGACGGCGTGAAGCGTGGCTCGATCGTGACCGCCGAGGTCACCGCGATCGAGGAAGGCGGGATCGAGGTCGAGTTCAACAGCGTGAAGTCGTTCATCCGCCGTTCGGATCTGGCCCGCGACCGTGCGGACCAGCGCCCCGAGCGCTTCAATGTCGGCGACAAGGTCGATGCCCGCGTGACCAACGTGGACACCAAGACCCGCCGTCTGGGCCTGTCCATCAAGGCCCGCGAGATCGCGGAAGAGAAAGAAGCGATCGACACCTATGGCAGCTCGGATTCGGGCGCGTCGCTGGGTGACATCCTGGGTGCGGCGCTGAACCGCAACAGCTGATCGGAACCACCCGGTCCGACATCGCCCGCCCCGGTGCATCCGGGGCGGGCTTTTTCATGCCCGCGCCGCGGGCGGGGCCGCATCCGGCTTGCACGCCGGAATCAAAGCTGGCAACGCTATGAAACCAGTGACTTCTGTCCGGCGTTATCGGGATCACAAGGGCGGTGCCACGCTGTCCTCGCGCAGAGGCGCTTTCGTTCGCCGTGGCAGGAATGACCCGTCCATTTGGGGGAAGACATGATCCGGTCCGAGCTGATCCAGAAGATTTCCGATGAAAATCCTCACCTGTTCCGACGGGATGTCGAGCGGATCGTGAACACGGTCTTCGAGGAGGTCATCGACGCGATGGCCCGCGGCGACCGGGTGGAGCTGCGCGGCTTCGGGGCCTTCTCGGTCAAGAAGCGCGATTCGCGCACGGGGCGCAATCCGCGCACCGGCGAATCGGTGGAGGTCGACGAAAAGCACGTGCCGTTCTTCAAGACCGGCAAGCTGCTGCGCGACCGCTTGAACGGCGATGCCTGAGCGGCGTAGAACAGGGTGGCCCCTTCGCCATCCGCAACCCGAGGAATTCTCATGCGCTTCATCCGTCTGATCTTTGTCGCGCTGCTGGCGCTTGTGCTGGTCGGCGTGGCCTTGGCCAACCGCGAGATCGTGACCCTGTCGGCCTTTCCGGCGAATTTCGGCCAGTATCTGGGCGGCACCTGGACGATCGCGCTGCCGCTGTTCCTGGTGATCTTCGTGGCCTTCGCCGCCGGCATGCTGGCCGGTCTGGTCTGGGAATGGATGCGCGAGGCGCATTTCCGCCGCGAGGCCAAGCTGCGCAGCGCCGAGGTCACCCGCCTCGAGGGCGAGGTCGGGCATCTGCGCGACCGCCATGCCGCGCCGCGCGACGAGGTGCTGGCGATCTTGGACGAGCCCGCGCGTGGTACGCGGCCCGGAACCAACCGCGCCAGCCTGCCTGCGGCGCGCTGAGGCGTGGCCGAGGTCAAGATCTGCGGACTGCGCGAGCCTGCCCATGTCGCGGCGGCCGTCGAGGCCGGCGCGCGCTATCTGGGGTTCGTGTTCTTTCCGAAATCGCCGCGCGCGGTGACCGGGGCCGAGGCGGCGACGCTGAGCGCCGATCTGCCTGTGGGCGTGGCGAAGGTGGGGTTGTTCGTGGACCCCTCGGACGCGTTGCTGACCGAGGTCTTGGATGCGGTGGCGCTGGATATCGTGCAGTTGCACGGCCATGAGACGCCCGAGCGGGTGGCCGAGGTCAAGGCGTTGACCGGCCTGCCGGTGATGAAGGCGGTGGGGATCTCGGGGCCCGACGATCTGGTGCTGCTGACGGAGTATGGCGTCGTGGCGGACATGCTGCTGGTCGATGCCAAACCACCGAAGGGCGCCGATCTGCCGGGCGGCAACGGGCTGGCCTTCGATTGGCGGCTGCTGGTCGGGCGCCGTTGGCTGCGTCCGTGGATGCTGGCCGGGGGTCTGACGCCGGACAACGTGGCCGAGGCGGTCCGGCTGACCGGAGCCCCGGCGGTCGATGTCAGCTCGGGCGTGGAATCGGCGGCGGGCGTGAAGGATTCGGCGCGGATCGGGGCCTTCTGCGCGGCCGCGAGGGGCTGAGTCGGGGCGGTGTTGCGCGGCGCGCGCCGGGGGTGTTGCACGGGTCAGGAGATTGAATTTACTGCCGAACTTCCCTGGTGAGCGCAACCCTGGGTTTATGTATTGACTTCGTGAACGCTCTGAAGTAGAAATTCTACATGCTGGAAGAGGTGGGCAAGCGGCCGGGGGTAACCCTTGGTCGCTTTTTCGTTTCTGGGCTCGTGCGGACAGGACACGAGGCGGGGCAGATTGCATGAACGACATGGAGATGGGCGGGATCGGGGACACCGAAGGACCTTTCGTGGCCGGTGCGCCGCCTGCGAAGGTGGCGGTCCGGATGCCGGAGATTGCCGAGGGCGAGGACGAGATCGACGTCCTGCGCTGGCTGTTCTGGGACTACGTCAGGGATCTGCGGGGCCACCAGGCCGAGCTCGAGGCGCTGAAAACGGCGGAACTTGACCCCGCCAAGCTGAAAAAGGCCATCGACACGGCGAAGACGGTCCGCGAGGCCGTGCAGCTGCTGATGGCGGAAAGGATCAAGGTTGACAAACTTCGCAAGGATGTCGCCGGCGGGGTCGGAGGAGGCTGCCTCGACCTCGACGCCGCACGAGACGAGATCGGGCGCCGCCTGGCTTGCCTGCGCCGAGCCTCGGGAGGTTGAGGAATTTCTGGGCGGTCTGTCCGAGAACGCGCTGACCAGCCTGCCATGGCTGTTCGAGTTCTGGGCCCTGCCGCATCAGCTGCCGCCCGAGGGCGACTGGAAGTCCTGGGTGATCATGGGGGGGCGCGGCGCGGGCAAGACCCGCGCCGGGTCCGAATGGGTGCGCCGCATCGTCGAGGGGCCGACCCCCGACGCGCCGGGGCGGTGCCATCGCGTGGCGCTGGTGGGTGAGACCTTCGATCAGGTGCGCGAGGTGATGGTCTTTGGCGAAAGCGGGATCCTGGCCTGTTCGCCCCCCGACCGGCGTCCGGTCTGGGAGGCGGGGCGCAAGCGGCTGGTCTGGGCCAATCGCGCGACCGCCACGGTCTATTCCGCGCATGAGCCCGAGGCGCTGCGCGGCCCCCAGTTCGACGCGGCCTGGGTGGACGAGCTGGCCAAGTGGAAGAAGGCCGAGGATGTCTGGGACATGCTGCAGTTCGCGCTGCGTCTGGGCGCGCATCCCCAGCAGGTGGTGACGACGACGCCGCGCAATGTGGGGGTGCTGAAGCGCATCCTGGGCAATGCCAGCACGGTGGTGACCCATGCGCCGACCGACGCCAACCGCGCCTATCTGGCCGAGAGCTTTCTGGCCGAGGTGCAGAGCCGCTATGGCGGCACCCGGATGGGGCGGCAGGAGCTGGACGGCGTGCTGCTGGATGATGTGGAGGGTGCGCTGTGGACCACGGCGATGCTGGAGGCATCGCGCGTCGAGGCGGTGCCCAAGCTGGACCGGATCGTGGTGGCGGTCGACCCTTCGGTGACGGGCAGCCGGGCCAGCGACGAATGCGGGATCGTGGTGGCGGGCGTCGTCACGCAGGGCGAGCCCGCGGACTGGCGGGCCTATGTGCTGGAGGATGCCAGCGTGCGCGGCAGTCCGATGGATTGGGCCCGCGCCGCGATCGCGGCGATGGACCGGCACGGGGCCGAGAAGCTGGTGGCCGAGGTGAATCAGGGCGGCGATCTGGTCGAGAGCGTGGTGCGCCAGATCGACGCTTTGGTGCCGTTCAAGGCGCTGCGGGCGTCGCGCGGCAAGGGCCTGCGGGCCGAGCCGGTGGCGGCGCTGTACGAGCAGGGCCGCGTGAAGCATCTGCGCGGTGCCCTGGGCGCGCTGGAGGACCAGATGTGCCAGATGACGGTGCGCGGCTTCGAGGGGCGCGGCAGTCCGGACCGGCTGGATGCGCTGGTCTGGGCGATCCACGAGCTGATGATCGAGCCCGCGACGGGCTGGCGGCGACCGCAGATGCGGCGCCTGTGAGCAGCCGGGGGGCAGTCTGCCCCCCGGACCCCCCTGAGGATATTTGGGCCAAGATGAAGGCGCCGTCCCGCCGGGGCGGGGCTGTCGCATGGCGCTGAGATGGAGGCGAGCATGGTGTTTCGATTGTTTTCGCGGGAGGCGGCCGTGGTGCCGGAGGGGGCCGTGCCCGAGAGGAAGGCCAGTGCCGTGGGTCGCGTGGTGGCCTTTGCCAGCGGCCTGGGGCGCGGCGGGGCCGTCTGGTCGGCGCGCGACACGGGCAGCCTGACGCGGGGCGGCTTCGTGGGCAATCCGGTGGGCTTTCGCTGCGTGAAGCTGATCGCCGAGGCGGCGGCCGCCGTGCCGCTGGTCTGCGCGGACCGGGCCAGCCGCTATGAGGTGCATCCGGTGCTGGACCTGCTGCGCCGGCCCAATCCGGGGCAGGGCCGGGCCGAGCTGTTCGAGGCGCTGTTCGGGCAGATCCTGCTGTCGGGCAACGGCTATCTGGAGGCGGTGGGGGCTGCGGCCTCTGGCCTGCCGGAGGAGCTGCATGTCCTGCGCTCGGACCGGATGAGCGTGGTGCCGGGGGCGGATGGCTGGCCCGTGGCCTATGACTATGCCGTGGGGGGGCGCAAGCACCGCTTCGACATGACCGGCAGTCCCGATCCGGTCTGCCACGTGAAGGCCTTCCATCCGCAGGACGACCATTACGGGCTGTCGCCCATGCAGGCGGCCGCCGTGGCGCTGGATGTGCACAACAGCGCCAGTGCCTGGTCCAAGGCGCTGCTGGACAATGCAGCAAGGCCCTCTGGGGCGATCGTCTACAAGGGGGTGGACGGGCAGGGGGTGCTGAGCCCCGAGCAGTACGACCGGCTGGTGGGCGAAATCGAGATGAACCACCAGGGCGCGCGCAATGCGGGGCGTCCGATGCTGCTGGAGGGGGGGCTGGACTGGCGCCCCATGGGGTTCAGCCCCGCCGACATGGAGTTTCACGAGACCAAGCTGTCGGCGGCACGCGAGATCGCCCTGGCCTTCGGGGTGCCGCCGATGCTGATGGGCATCCCCGGCGATGCGACCTATGCCAATTACGCCGAGGCGCACCGGGCCTTCTATCGGCTGACGGTGCTGCCGCTGGTGGCGCGGGTCACGGCCTCGGTCGCGTGGTGGCTGTCGGAGCATCTGGGGGCGGAGGTCGAGCTGCGGCCTGATCCGGACCAGATCCCCGCCCTGGCCGAGGAGCGCAACCAGCAATGGGCGCGGATCAGCGCGGCGGGGTTCCTGAGCGATGCCGAGAAGCGCGCCCTGCTGGGCCTGCCGCCCCTGGAGGGGGCGTGAGGCATGGAGGGGTCGCGTTTCGTCAAGGAGGGGCTGTGGCACGACCAGCGCCTGGAGGCGCAGGAGCGGATCACGGCGCTGCAATTCGGTCAGGTCGAGCGTCGGCTGGAGCGGATCGAGGCGATGATCGAGGGGCTGGAGCGGCGGTTGTGGATGACCGTCCACGGCGTCGTGGCGGTGATCCTGACACAGGCCGTTCAGGGAATTCTGGACTATGCGCCGAAGGGGGGCTGACGAATGGTACCGGGGCTTGAGGTGAAATTCGCGGGCGGGGCGCCCGTCCTGACCGAGGGGCGGGTGATCGAGGGCTATGCCAGCCTGTTCGGGCTGACCGACCAGGGGGGCGACGCGGTCCTGCCGGGGGCGTTCTCGGCCTCGCTGGCGCGGCTGGGGGCCAAGGGGGACAAGGTGCGGATGCTGTGGCAGCACGATCCCACCCGCCCCATCGGCGTCTGGGACGAGGTCCGCGAGGACGCGACGGGCCTGTGGGTCAAGGGGCGCCTTTTGCCCGAGGTGGCGCAGGCCCGCGAGGCGGCGGCATTGATCGAGGCGGGGGCCATCGACGGGCTGTCCATCGGCTATCGCACGATCCGCGCCGAGCGGGATGCCAAGGGCCGCCGCGCCCTGGCCGAGGTCGAGCTGTGGGAGGTGTCGCTGGTGACCTTCCCGATGCTGCCCGAGGCCAAGGTCGGCCGCAAGGAGGCCGAGGACCTGCGCGAGATGGCCGCGCTGTTCGCCCAAGCGGCCGAGGCCCTGCGGGGCGCATGAGGGTTTCGGGCCGGGCGGGCAATGCCCCGCGCGGTCCATCCGGAGGTTCGGACCGGCCAGGCCCCAGGCGGGCCGGCGCGGTCCGGCAACAGGGGCGCGGCCCCGTTCATCGCGATGAGGAGACGACCATGACCGAGGTGAAGGCCGCGGCCGGCGGCGACATGCCTGCCGACCTGAAGGCGGCCATGATGGGGTTCGTGAACGAACTCAAGGGCTTTCGTGACCATATCCAGACCAAGCTCAATGCACAGGAAGAGCGCATGACCATGATCGACCGCAAGACCGCCCTTCGGGGCCGCGCCCCGCTGTCCGCCACCGCCGAGGTGGGCGTGCCGCATCAGAAGGCCTTCGACGCCTATCTGCGCAGCGGCGACGATGACGGCCTGCGCGGCCTTGTCCTGGAGGAGAAGGCCCTGACGGTCGCCAGCGACGGCGGCTTCCTGGCGGCGCCCCGCGTGGCCGAGACGGTGCAGAGCGTGCTGCATTCGGGTGCCTCGCTGCGCCGACTGGCCAATGTGGTCACCGTCGAGAGCGCCGTCTATGAGGCGCTGGTCGAGAAGGGCGACACGGGCGCCGGCTGGGCCACCGAGGCGGCCGCGACCGAAAGCGCCAATGCCGGGATCGAGCGCATCAGCATTCCCGTCCACGAGCTGTCGGCCATGCCCAAGGCCAGCCAGCGTTTGCTGGACGATGCCGCCTTCGACGTGGAGAGCTGGCTGGCCGAGCGGATCGCGGACAAGTTCGCGCGCAGCGAGGCGCAGGCCTTCATCCGGGGCGACGGCGTGGCCAAGCCGCGCGGCATTCTGGCCTATCCGACCGCGCCCGCGGCGACCGCGACGGCCAGCCAGATCGGCTTCGTCATCAGCGGCAGCCTGGGCGAGTTCCCGGCCGCGGCCCCGGCGGACTGCCTGATCGACCTGGTCTATGCGCTGGGGGCGGAATACCGCGCCAATGCGACCTTCCTGATGAACTCGAAGACCGCGGCGCGGGTGCGCAAGATGAAGGATGCCGACGGCCGCTTCCTGTGGACCGACGCGCTGAGCGCGGGGCAGGTGTCGCAGCTGCTGGGCTATGGCGTGATGATCAGCGAGGACATGCCCGACATCGAGAACAACGCGCTGGCGATCGCCTTCGGGGATTTCCGCGCCGCCTATACCATCGTCGAGCGTCCCGACCTGCGGGTGCTGCGCGATCCGTTCAGCGCCAAGCCCCACGTCCTGTTCTACGCCACCAAGCGCGTCGGCGGCGGCGTCACGGATTTCCGGGCGGTCAAGCTGCTGAAGTTCTCCTGATCCCTTCGGGGATCGGGTGAGGGGAAGGGGGCGCGTTTGCTGCCGGTCGTTCCGGTCTAGCAACTGTCCGCGCGCGCTGATGGCCGGCGTGCGGGCGCGTCCCCTTCTTTTCCCATTGCGCTGGAAGGCTGGCGGGCCCCCTGGGCGGGGGCCTGCCTACGGTGGTGATGCGGACGGATGGCACGGGAGGTTCGCGAGATGATGCTGATAGAGGAAACGGCGCCTGCGGCGGAGGCGCTGCCGGTGGCCGCCCTGCGCGGGCATTTGCGGCTGGCCCAGGGCTTCGAGGGGCCCGAGGATGCCGCCGAGACGGCGGCGCTGGCGGGCTTTCTGCGCGCGGCGATCGCCGCGATCGAGGGGCGCACGGGCAAGGTTCTGCTGAAGCGGCGCTTCCGGATGCAGCTGGACGACTGGCGCGACCGGCTGGGACAGGCCCTGCCGCTGGCGCCGGTCCATGCGGTCGAGCGGATCGAGATCGACGACGGGTCGGGCACCGTGACCTCGCTGCCGCCCGAGGGCTGGCGGCTGGTCCCGGACCTGCAACGCCCGGTCATCCTGCCCACGGGCGTGGTCCTGCCCCATGTGCCGCGCCGGGGATCGGTGACGGTGACCTTCCTTGCGGGCTTCGGTGAGACCTGGGCAGAGGTGCCGCCCGACCTGGCGCAGGCCGTCCTGCTGCTGGCGGCGCGCTATTACGACGACCGCAGCCGGGACGAGCGCCATCATGCGATGCCCTTCGGGGTCAGCTCGCTGATCGAGCGTTGGCGGGCGGTGCGCACGCTGGCCGGGCGCGGCAACCGGGAGTGGCGCTGATGGCCCTGCCGGATCTGACCACGCGCCTGGGGCTGGAGACATCCGAGCGCATCGCGGACGGGCTGGGCGGGCACGCCACCGTCTGGCGGCATCTGGGCTGGCTCTGGGCGCATCTGGATGCGCGCTCGGGGCGCGAGCAGGGCACCGGGGCGGGCCTGATTAGCGTCGTGCAGTGGCGCATCACCCTGAGGGCCGCCCCGGTGGGCGATCCGCGCCGGCCGCGCCCGGGCCAGCGGTTCCGCCTTGGCCCCCGGCTGTTCCTGATCGAGGCGGTCGCGGAACACGACGGAACGGGGCGGTTCCTGGACTGCTTTTCGCGCGAGGAGGACCTGACATGAGCTATGGGGCGGGGGTCGCCTTGCAGGCGGCCGTCTATCAGCACCTGCGCGCCGATGCCGCGCTGGCGGATCTGGTCGGCGACGCGATCTATGACGCGATGCCGGTCGAGGCGCCGAGCGGGGTCTTCGTGTCCCTGGGACCCGAGGAGGCGCGCGATGCCAGCGACGCCACGGCCCGCGGGTCGCGGCATGACTTCGTGATCTCGGTGATGGCAGGCAGCGACAGCGGTGCGGGCTTCGGCGCGGTCAAGGCGGCGGCGGTGGCCGTGGCCAACGCGCTGGAGGCGGGCGGGCTGGTTCTGTCGCGGGGCCGGCTGGCCGGGATGTGGTTCCTGCGTGCCTCGGCACGCCGGGTGAAAAGCGGTGCGGCGCGCCAGGTCGACCTGACCTTTCGCGCGCGCATCGATCTGACGTGAGAGGACAGGACAATGGCGGTACAGAGCGGACGCGATCTGCTGATCAAGATGGACATGTCCGGCGACGGCACGTTCGAGACCCTGGCGGGACTGCGCGCGACGCGCCTGTCCTTCAACGCCGAGACGGTGGACGTCACCAGCCTGGAAAGCGAGGGCGGCTGGCGCGAGCTGCTGGGCGGGGCGGGCATCCGCAGCGCGCAGATCGCGGGCTCGGGCGTGTTCCGCGACGCGGACAGCGACGGGCGGGCGCGGCAGGCCTTCTTCGACGGCGAGATCCCGCGCTTTCAGGTGATCATCCCCGATTTCGGGCGCGTCGAGGGGCCGTTCCAGATCACCGGTCTGGACTATGCCGGCAGCCATGACGGCGAGGCCACCTACGAGATGGCGCTGGCCTCGGCCGGGGCGCTGAGCTTCGTGGCTTTGTGATGGCCAATGCGCTGCGCGGTGAGGTCGCGCTGGTGCTGGATGGCCAGCCCCATGTCGCCCGGCTGACCCTGGGCGCGCTGGCCGAGCTGGAGGGCCAGCTGCAGGCCGACGGGCTGGCCGGGCTGGTGGCCCGGATGGACGACGGGCGGTTTTCCAGTAGTGAGATCCTGGCGGTCGTCGTGGCGGGCCTGCGGGGCGCGGGCTGGACCGGCCAGGCGCGGGACCTGACGGCCGTGCAGATCGGGGGCGGGCCGCTGGAGGCCGCCCGGATCGCGGCGCGGCTGCTGGCGCTGGCCTTCCGGGCGCCGGAATGAGCGGGGGCGCCGGATCCGGGGGCGCGGGCCTGGACTGGGCCGGGCTGATGCGCGCCGGGCTGCGCGACCTGCGGCTGCATCCCGACCAGTTCTGGGCGCTGACGCCCGCCGAACTGGGGCTGATGCTGGGGCTGGGCCCGGCGGGCCTGCCCCGCATGACGCGCGACCGGCTGGCCGGGCTGGCGGCCCGATATCCTGACGCGTCCGGACCTTCGGGCGCGCGAACGGATGAACCGAGGGGACAGGACGATGGCGATGGGTGAGGGGGCCGGGTCCATGCTGGACCGGCTGGACGACGATCTGGGCGGCACCGCCCGCGAGACGCGCGAGTTCCAGGCCGAATTGGGGCGGCTGCGCCAGTCGATGACGCTGACCTCGCGCGAGGTGGGCACGCTGAGCTCGGGTCTGGAACGGGGGCTGGGGCGGGCGATCGACGGGTTGGTGCTGGATGGCGGCAACCTATCGGATGCGCTGACAACCATCGGCCGGTCGCTGGCCGACACGGTCTATGGCATCGCGATGAAGCCGGTCGAGGGGGCCTTGGCCGGGACCTTCGCGGGCGGTCTGGGCAGCCTGCTGGGCACTAGCCTGACGCCCTTCGCCAAGGGCGGTGCCTTTGCGCAAGGGCGCCAGATCGGGGGCATCGTCTCGGCCCCCACGGCCTTTCCGATGCGGGGCGGGCAGGGCCTGATGGGCGAGGCCGGTCCCGAGGCGATCCTGCCGCTGCGGCGCGGCCCGGATGGCAGGCTGGGGGTCGCCGCCGCCGGAG
This sequence comes from Paracoccus liaowanqingii, assembly GCF_004683865.2. Classification (NCBI taxonomy): domain Bacteria; kingdom Pseudomonadati; phylum Pseudomonadota; class Alphaproteobacteria; order Rhodobacterales; family Paracoccaceae; genus Paracoccus; species Paracoccus liaowanqingii. The sequence continues at coordinate 1,372,557 of NZ_CP038439.1, forward strand.
GGGGGGGGTCGGTGAACGTCACCTTCAACATCCAGACCCCCGACGTGGCGGGCTTCCGGCGCAGCCAGGGGCAGATCGCCGCCCAGATGTCGCGCGTGCTGGCGCGCGGCGAGCGCAACAGCTGAAAGGGGGCAGCAGATGGCCTTTCACGATGTCAGATTTCCCGCCAACCTGTCCTTTGGCGCCATCGGCGGCCCCGAGCGGCGGACCGAGATCGTCACCCTGGCCAGCGGCTTCGAGGAGCGCAACACGCCCTGGAGCCATGCCCTGCGCCGCTTCGATGCGGGGATGGGTCTGCGGTCGCTAGACGATCTGTCGGCCGTCATCGCCTTCTTCGAGGCGCGCGCCGGGCAGCTGCACGCCTTTCGCTGGAAGGACTGGTCGGATCACAAGAGCTGCCTGCCCTCGGCCGCGCCCGAGTTCACCGACCAGGTGATCGCGGTGGGCGACGGGCAGCGGCGCAGCTTTGCCCTGAGCAAGGCCTATCGGTCGGGGGCCACGGTCTATCACCGCCCCATCACCAAGCCGGTCGCGGGCTCGGTCCGGGCGGGGATCGGCGGCAGCGAGGTCTTTGTCGAGTTGAACTACGCCGTCGATCATGGCGCCGGGCTGATCCTGTTCCACGAGCCCCCGGGCGTCGGGGCCGAGATCACCGCGGGCTTCGAGTTCGACGTGCCGGTGCGCTTCGACACGGACCGGATCGCGGTGTCGGTGGGGTCGTTCCAGGCGGGGCAGGTGCCCAGCATCCCGGTGGTGGAGGTGCGGGCATGAGCGTCACGACGATGGCCCGCGCTTGGTCGCTGCGGCGCGGTGACGGGCTGGTGCTGGGCTTTACCGATCATGACGGTCCGCTGGCCTTCGACGGCATCGCGTTCCGCCCCGACCGGGGGCTGACGGCCCGGGCGCTGGTGCAGGGCACCGGGCTGTCGGTCGACAATTCCGAGGCCACCGGCGCCCTCAGCGACGACGCGATCACCGAGCGCGATCTGATGGCGGGCCGGTGGGATGCGGCCGAGCTGCGCCTGTGGGAGGTCGACTGGACCGATGTCGCGCAGCGGCGGCTGGTCTTTCGCGGCTCCCTGGGCGAGGTCTCGCGCAGCAACGGCGCCTTCCGGGCCGAGCTGCGCGGGCTGTCGGACCTGCTGAATGCGCCGCAAGGCCGGGTCTATCACCCGCGCTGTTCGGCGCGCTTGGGCGACGGGGCCTGCCGGGTCGATCTGGGGGCATCCGGCCTGTCGGTGGACCGGGCGGTCGAGGGGCTGGAAGAGGGGCGCGTCTTCCGGTTCGCGGCATTCCCCGCCTTCGATGCCAACTGGTTCGAGCATGGCCGGCTGGAGGTGCGGACGGGCGCCGCCGAGGGGTTGCAGGGCGCGATCAAGAACGACAGCGCCCTGCCCGGCGGCGGGCGGGTGATCGAGCTGTGGTCGGCGCTTGGTCTGCTGCCCGCGCCCGGCGATCAGCTGCGGCTGACGGCGGGATGCGACAAGGCGGCAACCAGCTGCCGCTTGAAGTTCGGGAATTTCGCCAATTTCCGCGGCTTTCCGCATCTGCCGCCCGAGGACTGGCTGCTGGCCCCGCAGGTGAACCGCCATGGATGACCCGGTCGTCGTGGCGGCGCGGGGCTGGCTGGGCACGCCCTATGTGCATCAGGCCAGCGCGAAGGGCAGCGGTGCCGATTGCCTGGGCCTCATTCGCGGCATCTGGCGCGAGATCCGCGGGGCCGAGCCCGAGACGCCCCCCGCCTATACCGCGGACTGGGCGGAATGCGGCGGGACCGAGGTGCTGCTGGGCGCCGCGATGCGCCACCTGGCGCCCGTTCCCGCCGATGCCGCATGGGCGCCGGGCCAGGTGCTGCTGTTCCGCATGCGTCCCGGGGCCATCGCCAAGCATCTGGGCATCCTGTCGCAGGACGGGGACGCGGCACGGTTCATCCATGCCTATACCTCTCACGGGGTCATCGACAGTCCGCTGACCCCGCCCTGGCGATCCCGGATCGTGGCACGGTTTCGGTTTCCCTGAGCATTTCGAACAAAGGAGGCCCTGATGGCCACGATCGTCCTGTCTGCCGTGGGGGCCTCGCTTGGGGCGGGGTTCGGCGGCGCCGTCCTGGGCCTGTCGGGCGCCGTGCTGGGACGTGCGGCGGGTGCCTTGGTCGGGCGGGCCATCGACCAGCGCCTGCTGGGCGGCGGCGCCCGGGCGGTCGAGACCGGGCGCATCGACCGGCTGCGCATCCAGACCGCCGGCGAGGGCATGGCCGTGCCGCGCATCTGGGGACAGATGCGGGTGCCGGGACACGTGATCTGGGCCTCGCCCCTGGAGGAGATCGCGCGCAGCGAGGATGCGGGCGGCGGCAAGGGCGCGCCGCGCACGCAGGTCACCCAGATCAGCTATCGGCTGTCGCTGGCTTTGGCCCTGGCCGAGGGGCCGGTCCTGTCGGTCGGCAGGATCTGGGCGGATGGCGAGGAGATCGCGCAGCGGGATCTGAACCTGCGCATCTATCTGGGCGGCGAGGCGCAGATGCCCGACCCGGTCATCGCCGCGCTGGAGGGGGACATGGCGCCCAGCTATCGCGGCATCGCCTATGTGGTGCTGGAGAACCTGGCGCTGGAGCGATGGGGCAACCGCCTGCCGCAGCTGAGCTTCGAGGTCACCTGCCCGGCGCGCGACGGAAGCGGGCTGGTGCGCGACGTGCGGGCCGTGGCGCTGATCCCCGGCACGGGCGAATATGCGCTGGCCACGACCCCGGTGACCGAGGGCGGCGATCTGGGCGAAAGCCGCAGCTTCAACACCAACACGCCGATGGGGGGCACGGACTTCTCGGCCTCGCTGGACGTGCTGGGGCGCGAGCTGCCCGGGGTCGGGTCGGTCGCGATGGTCGTGTCCTGGTTCGGCAGCGACCTTCGGATCGGCCAGTGCGAGGTCCGCCCCAAGGTCGAGTTCCGCGAGGTCGACGGCGCCGAGATGCCGTGGCGTGCGGGCGGCATCACCCGGGCCGAGGCGGCCGAGGTCGCGCGGCAGGACGGGCGTCCGATCTATGGCGGCACGCCCTCGGACCGCTCGGTGATCGAGGGGCTGCGGGCGCTCGGCGCATCGGGGCGGCGGGCGATCTTCTATCCCTTCATCCTGATGGAGCAGATGGCGGGCAACGGGCTGCCCGATCCCTATGGGGCCGAGGAGCAACCGGCCTTGCCGTGGCGTGGGCGCATCACCTCCAGCGTGGCGCCGGGGCGGCCGGGGACGACGGACGGGACCGCGGCGGCGGCGGCGCAGGTCGCGGCGTTCTTCGGAACCGCCCAGCCCGGCCATTTCACGCGCAGCGGCGACCGGGTCAGCTATTCGGGGCCGGATACGTGGTCCTATCGCCGGTTCATCCTGCACTATGCCCATGTCTGCGCGGCGGCGGGGGGGTGCGACGCCTTCCTGATCGGGTCCGAGATGGTCGCGATGACCCGGATCCGGGGGCCGCAGAACAGCTATCCGGCGGTGGCGGCGCTGCGCCAGCTGGCCGCCGACGTGCGCGCGATCCTGGGGCCGGGCGTCAGGATCGGCTATGCCGCCGACTGGTCGGAGTATTTCGGGCATCACCCGGGCGCGGGCGAGCTGTTCTTCCACCTCGATCCGCTCTGGGCGGACCCCAACATCGACTTCATCGGCATCGACAACTACATGCCGCTGTCGGATTGGCGCGACGGCGATGACCATCTGGACGCATCCTGGGGCCGGATCGACAATATCGACTATCTGCGCGCCAATGTGGCGGGGGGCGAGGGGTACGACTGGTACTATGCCAGCGAGGCCGACCGCGACGCGCAGGTCCGCACGCCCATCACCGACGGCACCTATGACGAGGCCTGGGTCTGGCGCTACAAGGATCTGGCCGGCTGGTGGCAGAACCTGCATTACGACCGCCCCGGCGGGGTGCGGCAGGCGCAGGCGACGGCCTGGGTGCCCGGGTCCAAGCCCATCTGGTTCACCGAGTTCGGCTGCGCGGCGCTGGACAAGGCGACCAACCAGCCCAACAAGTTCCTGGACGCGATGTCGTCGGAAAGCATGCTGCCCTATTACTCGAACGGCACCCGGAACGACGGGCTGCAGGCGGCCTATGTCGCGGCGGTGACGGCGCATTGGCGCGATCCGGACAACAATCCGGTCAATGCGACGGGCCTGCGGATGCTGGATCTGGACCGGGCGCATGTCTGGTGCTGGGACGCGCGGCCATATCCGGGCTTTCCGGGGCGCGAGGATCTGTGGTCGGACGGCCCGGCCTGGGATCGCGGCCATTGGCTGAACGGGCGCGCGGGCGCGGTGACGCTGCGCGCGGTGGTGGCCGACATCTGCCGCGCGGCGGGGCTTGAGGGTGTCGATGTCTCGGGCCTGTCCGGCGTGGTGCGCGGCTATGCGCTGCAGGGGTCCGAATCGGCGCGGGCGGCGCTGCAGCCCCTGATGCTGGCCCATGGCTTCGACGCGGTCGAGCGGGACGGCACGTTGCGCTTTGTCATGCGCGACGGGTTGGCCCGGGCCGAGATCGGGCCCGAGGATCTGGCGCTGGCCGACGAGGTCACCGGCTTCGAGACGGTCCGCCAGATCGAGGCGGCGCAGCCGGGCCAGCTGCGGCTGAGCCACGTCGCGGCGGGCGGCGATTACGGGGTGGCCACCGCCGAGGCGAGCCTGGCCGATGCCGACCGCCGTGCGGTGTCCGAGAGCGAGTTCGCGATGGTGCTGACGCGCGCCGAGGGCCGCGCGATCGCCGATCGCTGGATCGCCGAGGCCGAGCTGGCGCGGGACACGGCGCGCTTCGCCCTGCCGCCCTCGCGCGCTGATCTGGGGCCGGGGGATGTGATCACCAGCCGGATGCCCGGGCAGGACAGCCGCCGCTGGCGCATCGACCGGGTCGAGCGGGCGGGCGCCATCACCATCGACGCGGTGCGGGTCGATCCCGGCCTTTATACCCCGCGCCTGAGCTTTCAGGAGCAGGGCGGCCTGCGCCGCTATGCGCCGCCGATGCCGGTCTTCCCGGTGATGCTGGACCTGCCGCTGCTGCGCGGCGACGAGGTGCCGCACGCCCCCTGGCTGGCGGTAGCGGCCCATCCCTGGCCGGGGTCGGTTGCGGCCTATGGTTCGGCCGAGGCCGAGGGCGGGTTCGAGCTGAACCTGATCCTGCAGCGACGGGCGCTGATCGGGCGGACGCTGACGCCGCTGGCCCCTGCGCGGCCGGGGGTGATCGACCGGGGCGCGCCCCTGCGGCTGCGGCTGATCGGCGATCCGCTGCGGTCGGTGACGGAACGCGCGCTGCTGTCCGGGGCCAATGCCCTGGCCATCGGCGATGGCAGCGTGGACGGGTGGGAGGTGATGCAGTTCGCCCGCGCCGATCTGGTGGCCCCCAATCTCTGGGAGATCAGCCACCGCCTGCGCGGGCAGGCGGGCACGGACGGGGTAATGCCGCAGGTCTGGCCCGCGGGCAGCCTGGTCGTGCTGCTGGACGGGGCACCGAAGCAGCTGGACCTGCCGCCCTCGGCGCGGGGGCGGGAACGGTTCTGGCGCGTCGGTCCCGCGCTGCGGGCGCCCGACGATGCCAGCTATCGCGACCTGACGACCGAGGCCTAGGGGATCGGGCTGCGGCCTTATGCGCCCTGCCATCTGCGGATGGAGGGGCGCCGGGTCACCTGGGTGCGGCGCAGCCGGATCGAGGGGGATGGCTGGGACGGTCCCGACATCCCCCTGGGCGAGGAGAGCGAACGCTATCTGCTGCGGCTGATGCGTGAGGGCGTGGTGCTGGCCGAGGTCCAGACCTCGGACCCCGACTGGAGCGTGCCAGAAGCCCTCTGGGCGTCGCTGCCCCCCGGTCCGGTCACGGTCGCCGTGGCCCAACTGTCGCAGACCTTCGGGCGCGGCCCCTTTGCAAGGAGAGATTTCGATGTCCGGTGAAACGATGCGCCTGCAGATGCCGCTGCTGGCCCCCGCCCAGGCCCAGAAGCATGTCACCGTCAACGAGGCCCTGATGCGGCTGGACGGCATGGTGAACCTGGTGCTGCAGAGCGTCTCGGTGGCGGTCCCGCCCGAGGCGGTGCTGGACGGCCAGTGCTGGGGCGTGCCGATTTCGGGCCAGGGCGCGTGGTCCGGGCAGGGGGGCCGGATCGCGGTGGGGTCGAATGGCGGATGGGTCTTCCTGCCGCCCGCGCCGGGCATGCGGGCTTTCGTGGCCGATCACGGGCTGCAGGCGATCCATGACGGCACGGACTGGGCCGTGGGTGCGCTGAGCCTGGGCGCGGGCGGATCGGGGCTGATGGCGGGCATGGCCGAGGGCGAGGCGACCCTGGGCGGCGGGACCAGCGTGGCGACGGATGTTTTCATCCCGGCGGGCGCGCTGGTGATCGGTGCGGTGGGCCGGGTGGCCAGCGGCCTGACCGGCACGCTGACCGGCTGGCGGCTTGGCACCACGGGGGCGCTGAACCGCTTCGGTCAGGGCCTGGGCAAGCAGGAGGGGTCCTGGGCACGAGGCCTGCTGGGCAGCCCCATGGCCTATTACCAGACCGAGCCGCTGATCGTGACCGCCGAAGGCGGGACGATGACCGGCGGGCGCATCCGCCTGGCGGTGCACTGGCTGGAGATGCGGCTGCCGACCTAGGGCCGCGGATCGTTTTGGGCCCGCCCGTCTTTAACCGCATCGTCATGTGGTTTATGTAGGGGAACCAAAGGATCGGGTGGGCTTCAGGATGAACATGCAACATGTCGACAAGACCCCGCTGGCGTTGGATCGCGACGCGATCTGGTCGCAGTTGCGCGACGAGGCCTCTGCCGCCGTCGCGGGCGAGCCGCTGCTGGGCGCGCTGATCCATGCGGGCCTGCTGCACCATCAGAGCCTGGAGGCGGCGCTGGCCTATCGCTTCTCGCTGAAGCTGGCCTCGGGCGAGATGAGCGAGCAGATCCTGCGCGAGATCGCCGACCAGGCCTATGCCACCACCGCGCAGATGGGCGATGCGGCGCGGGCCGATCTGATGGCGGTCTATGACCGCGATCCGGCGACGCACCGCCTGTTGCAGCCGGTGCTGTTCTTCAAGGGCTTCCAGGCGCTGCAGGCGTACCGGATGGCGCATTGGCTGTGGCAGCAGGGGCGCCGCGACATGGCCTATTTCGTGCAGATGCGCTGCTCGGAATGCTTCGGCGTGGACATCCACCCGGCGGCGAAGATCGGCACCGGGGTGATGATCGACCATGCCCATTCCATCGTCATCGGCGAGACGGCGACCGTCGGCAACGACGTGTCGATGCTGCATTCGGTGACGCTTGGCGGCACGGGCAAGGAGGATGGCGACCGCCATCCCAAAATCGGCGACGGGGTGCTGATCGGCGCGGGCGCGAAGGTGCTGGGCAACATCCATGTCGGCCATCATTCGCGGATCGCGGCGGGATCGGTCGTGCTGCACGACGTGCCGGCCTGCAAGACCGTGGCGGGCGTGCCCGCGCGCGTGATCGGGGATGCGGGCTGCCTAGAGCCGTCCTACAGCATGAACCAGCTGCTGGGGATCGAGGATTACACCTAGATCCAGCGCGCGGCATCGCTGCCGGTCAGTTCGGGCAGGCTGATGCGGTCCCGCGCCAGCCGCTCGTCCAGCGCCTGTGCCAGCCGGGGGGCCACCGACAGGCCCTGATAGATCATCGCCGAATAGATCTGTACCGCGCTTGCCCCGGCAGCAAGCTTGTCCCAGACATCCTGCGGGTCCGAGATGCCGCCCACGCCGATCAGCGGGATGCTGCCCTGCGTCTCGCGGTGCAGCAGCGCCAGGACGCGGGTCGACCGCCTGAAGAGCGGGCGACCGGAGAGGCCGCCGGCCTCGGCCGCATGCGGGCCGGTGATGCCGTCGCGCGACAGGGTCGTGTTGGTGGCGATGATGCCGTCCAGGCGCGCGTTGCGGGCGACGGCGGCGATCTGGGCGATCTCGGGATCGGTCAGGTCGGGGGCGATCTTGACGAAGACCGGCACGCGGACGGGCAGGCTGTCGCGCGCCGCCAGCACCCGGTCCAGAAGGGCTGCCAGCGCGTCGGCGCCCTGCAGGTCGCGCAGCTTCTCGGTATTGGGCGAGGAGACGTTGACGGTCACGAAATCGGCCGAGGCGCCCGCGCGGATCAGGACCTGGGCGAAATCCTCGGCCCGGTCCGCGCTGTCCTTGTTGGCGCCGAGGTTCAGCCCGACCGGAATGCCCTCGGGCCGGGCGGCCAGACGGCGGCCCACCGCCTCGGCGCCCTCGTTGTTGAAGCCGAAGCGGTTGATGATCGCCTGGTCCTGGGTCAGCCGGAAGAGGCGTGGCTTGGGGTTGCCGGGCTGGGGGCGCGGCGTGGCGGCGCCGACTTCCAGGAACCCGAAGCCCGCGCGCATCAGCGGCGCGATGACGCGGCCGTTCTTGTCATAGCCCGCCGCCAGCCCGATCGGGTTGGGCAGGTCCATCCCCGCCAGCGACAGCCGCAGCCGATCCGAGGTGACCGGCGCCCCGTGCAGCGGCGCCAGCCCACGTTCCAGCGCGCGGATCGACAGGTCATGGGCGCGTTCGGGGTCGAGGCGGTGCAGCGCCTTGAGGCCGAGGCTTTCCAGCAGGCTCATGTCAGGTCCCCGGTCCGGTGGCGGCCATCCTGCAGCGGCAGGGTCCGCGACCACAGGACATCCGCCATCGCCAGCGGCCGGTAGAGATGCGGGAATATGGCCCCGCCGCGCGACGGCTCCCACCGCAACTCTGCGCCCATCTCCTCGGCGGTGCAGGCCAGAAGGACCAGCCCGTCGACATTCGCGAAGTGCTTCTCGAGCGTCACGGGCAGCTGTTCGGCGGTCGAGAGATGGACATAGCCGTCGGCCAGATCGACCGGCGCCCCGGCGGTCTGCCCGTCGCGTTGCATCTGGGCCCATTCAGGCGCGCGGAGAACCTTGTAGATCTGCATAGGGGCATTTGCCGTGCCTTCGGGCATCGGGTCAAGGCGTCATCGCGATGTCATGCACGCGCCCTAGGACAGGGCCATGACGGTTTGACCCGGTGGCGCGGCTGCGCCAAGCTGGGTCATCTGCCGACAGGGCCATCTCAGGGAATCACGCATGACACGACGCCTTCTTGCCGCCGCCTCGGTCCTCGCGCTGTGCGCAGGCACCGCGCAGGCGGAGACCGTTCTGCACATCCTTCACACCAATGACGTGCACAGCCGGATCGAGCCGATCAACGCCTCGGACAGCACCTGCGGCGAGGAGGACATCGCCGCCGGCGCCTGCTTCGGCGGCATCGCCCGGATCGCCACAAAGATCAACGAGCTGCGCGACCAGATCACCGCCGAGGGCGGCAACGTGATCGTGCTGGATGCGGGCGACCAGTATCAGGGGACGCTGTTCTACACGACCTACAAGGGCGCGGAGGTGGTCGAGTTCATGTCCGCCATCGGCTATGACGCGATGGCGGTGGGCAACCACGAGTTCGACGACGGTCCCGACGGACTGGCCGTGCTGACCGACGGGGTCGAGTTCCCGCTCCTGTCCAGCAATCTCGATGTCTCGCAGTCCAACATCCTGGCCGACAAGGTCGCCAAGCACACGGTGATCGAGGTCGGGGACACGCGGATCGGCATCGTCGCGGCCTTGGCGATGGACACCCCCGAGACCTCGTCGCCCGGCCCCAACGTGATCTTCCAGGACGACGCCGACAGCCTGGCCGCCGCCGCAGCCGAGCTGGCCGATCAGGGCGTCGACAAGGTCATCGCACTGACCCATGTGGGCTATGTCCGCGATCTGGAACTGGCGGCCGAGGTGCCGGGCATCGATGCGATCATCGGCGGGCATTCCCACACGCTGCTGGGCGACATGGAGGGCGCGGTCGACGCCTATCCGACCATGGTGGCCGGGCCTGACGGCACCGAGGTGCCGGTGGCGCAGGCCTATGCCTATGGCAAGTATCTGGGTCACCTGACGCTGACCTTCGACGATGCGGGCGTGCTGGTCAGTGCCGAGGGGCAGCCGGTGCTTCTGGACGCCTCGGTCCCCGAGGATGAGGCGATCGCGGCGCGGGTGGCCGAGATGGCCGAGCCCATCGCCGCCCTGCGCGAGGAGGTCGTGGCCAGCACGACGGCGCCCATCGAGGGCGCGCGCGAGGTCTGCCGGGCGCAGGAATGCGAGATGGGCAACCTGGTGGCCGATGCCATGCTGGACCGCGTGGCCGAACAGGGCATCACCATCGCCATCCAGAACGGCGGGGGCCTGCGCGCCTCGATCGACGCGGGCGACGTGACGATGGGCGAGGTCTATACCGTCCTGCCGTTCCAGAACACGCTGGCGACCTTCCAGCTGACCGGGGCCGACATCATCGCGGCGCTTGAGAACGGCGCCAGCCAGTACGAGGAGCAGGCGGGCCGCTTTGCCCAGGTCGCGGGGCTGCAATACACCGTCGATCCCTCCGCCGAGGTCGGATCGCGCATCAGCGAGGTGATGGTCGAGGTCGAGGGCGAATGGGTGCCCATCGACGAGGCCGCGACCTATGGCGTGGCCACCAACAACTACATGCGCGGCGGCGGCGACGGCTATGACGTTTTCGCCAGCAACGGGCAGGATGCCTATGATTTCGGCCCCGATCTGGCCGAGGTCCTGGCCGACTATCTGGGCGCGCAAGACGGGGGATACACCCCCTATACCGACGGCCGCATCACGGTGAAGTAAGCCTGCCCCGGGGCCCGGCGCCATGCCGGGCCCCGGTTCTGCGGGCGGCCGCGTTCCGCCCGTTGGCACGGGCCGCGCGATCGGCTAAGCCGACATCATGCGGACGGGCTTTCCCCTCGCGCGGCCTGGCCAGCGCATCGGTCTTCTGGGGGGGTCCTTCGATCCCGCCCACCAAGGACATGTCCAGATCAGCAAGGCGGCGCTGCGGCGGCTGCGGCTGGACCGGGTCTGGTGGCTGGTGTCGCCGGGCAATCCGCTGAAGGCGCGCGGTCCCGCGCCGCTGGACCGGCGGCTGCAGGTGGCCCGCGCCCTGATCCACGACCCTCGCATCGTCGTCACCGACCTGGAGTCCAGGCTGGGCCTGCGCATGACCGCCGACACGCTGGCGGCGCTGGACCGCCTGTATCCCGGCGTGCGCTTCGTCTGGCTGATGGGGTCGGACAACATGGCGCAGTTCCACCACTGGGACCGCTGGCGCCAGATCGCGGGGCAGGTGCCCATCGCAGTGCTGGCCCGCCCCGGGACGCGGCTGTCGGCGCGCCAGTCGGTCGCCGCCACCGTCCTGCGCCCCGCCCGCCTGCCCGAGACGCGGGCCGCCGAGCTGCCCCTGCGAGCTGCCCCGGCCTGGGTGCTTCTGAACCTGCCGATGTCGCCCCTGTCCTCGACCGGCCTGCGCGAGGCGGGGGCATGAGCCTGGACCGGCGGACCTTCCTTGCAGCCCTGGGTGCGACGCTGGCGCCGTCGTTGCTGGCAGCTCAGGGGCTGGATCTGCGCCCGCCGCGCAAGCCCGCCCCCGATCCCCGCGATCTGGTCCGGCGCACCGCGTTGCCCGGGCGCGTGGCCTATGCCCTGACCGACGGCACCGAGCCCCTGGCGCTGGCCAAGGCCGCCATCCCCCTGGCGCCGGCAAGCACGATGAAGGCGATCACCGCGCTTTACACGCTGGACCGGCTTGGCCCGGATCGCCGCTTCGCGACCCAGGTGATCCTGGCGGGTGACATGCTGATCCTGGCGGGGGGCGGCGACCCCGTCCTGACCACCGACGATCTGGCGGTGCTGGCCGATCGGTTGGTGGCGACCGGCCAGCCCGCGCCCGCCCGTTTCGGGGTCTGGGGCGGCGGCCTGCCGCAGCTGCCCGAGATCGCCCCCGAGCAGGACGACCACCTGGCCTACAACCCCGCCATCTCGGGGCTGATGCTGAACTTCAACCGGGTGCATCTGGGTTGGACCCGCAGCACCGCCGAGCCGCGCATCCGGGCCGAGGCCCGCGCCGCACTGCATTCCCCCCAGGCCTGGACGATTACCGCCCGGCCCGGCGACCATCCCGGGCTGTTCACCTATCGCCAGGACACCGCGCAGGAGCATTGGACCATCGCGCGGGCCGCCCTGGCCGCGCCGGGCAGCCGCTGGATGCCGGTGCGCCTGCCGGAGCTTTATGCCGCGGACGTCTTCCAGACCCTCTGCCGGGCGCGGGGCTTGGCACTGCCTGCGGCCCAGGTGATCGACCGGCTGCCGCAGGGCGAGATGCTGGCGCGGCATGACAGCCCCCCGGTGGTGGCGCTGGTCCGCGACATGCTGCGCTATTCGACCAACCTGACGGCCGAGGCGCTTGGCCTGCAGGCCAGCGGGGCGGCGGACCCCGCCGCCTCGGCAGCGGCGATGCGGCTCTGGCTGGCGGATCTGGGGCAGGGGATGCGGCTGGCCGATCACTCGGGCCTGTCGCAGGGCAGCCGGATCAGCCCCTTCGCCATGACCCGCATCCTGGCCGGGCCGGGACGCGACCTTCTGCTGGCGCCCCTGATGCGCCCCGACACGGTCGAACCGCACCCCTCGGACCGCTTCACCGTCGCGGCCAAGACCGGCACGCTGAACTTCGTGTCGAACCTTGCGGGCTATGTCACCGGCCCGTCCGGGGGGCAGGGCGTCTTCGCGATCTTCTGCGCGGACCCCGACCGGCGGCAGGCGGCCATCGGGCAGGAGATGCCCCCGGGCGTCGCGCCCTGGACCCGGCAGGCCAAGGCGCTGCAGGGCGATCTGGTGCGGGCATTCGCGGGGCGGCTGGACGGCTAGACAGTGATGTGGCGGACGCGGGCCGACAGCTCGATCGCGGCGGCATGCAGGCGGCTGATGTTTAGCTGGTCGCGGATCTCAGCCAGCATCATCACCTCGCCCTCGTAGAGCCGCCCGTCGGCGGCGCCCACGTCGCAGGCCAGCGCATAGGCAGTCTCATACAGCTTCTCGGGCAGAGCGTCGCGGATCAGGCCGAACAGCGCGTCCACGCCGTCCTCCTCCTCGAACAGGGTCATCACCGTCTGGCTGATTGCGCGGATGCGGTCGTCGTCATAGGCGGCAAAGACCGGCGCGTGATCGACCATGCGCTGGATCGCCACCAGTTCGGACGTGCGGATGGTGTTGTCGGAGGCCGAGACCGCCACCATCACCGCGACCAGCGCATCGCAGGGGGACAGGGAAGGCAGGTCGATGATCATGGCGGGCCTCGCTTGGGTTGGGTGCCAGAATATTGACGATATGCGACGCTTTCAATAAGGCATGCGGACCTCAACAGGAGATCCGCTCATGACCACCCTGCGCGATGCCGCGATGACGTCGAAGGCCTGGCCGTTCGAAGAAGCGCGCCGGGTGCTGAAACGGTACGAGAAGAAGGACCCCGACAAGGGCCATGTCCTGTTCGAGACGGGCTACGGCCCCTCGGGCCTGCCCCATATCGGGACCTTCGGCGAGGTCGCGCGCACCACGATGATCCGCCGCGCCTTCGAGTTGATCAGCGACATCCCCACGCGGCTGATCTGCTTTTCGGACGACATGGACGGGATGCGCAAGGTCCCCGAGAACGTGCCGCAGCAAGAGATGATGCAGGGCCACCTGCAGCTGCCGCTGACCGCCGTGCCCGACCCCTTCGGCACGCATGACAGCTTCGGCGACCACAACAACGCCATGCTGCGCCGCTTCCTCGACACGTTCGGCTTCGAATACGAATTCGTCAGCGCCACCGATTACTACAAATCCGGCCGGTTCGACGAGACGCTGCTGCGCGCCGCCGAGAAATACGACGAGATCATGGCGGTCATGCTGGCCAGCCTGCGCGAGGAACGCCAGCAGACCTATTCCTGCTTCCTGCCGATCAGCCCCAGGACGGGCCGGGTGCTGTATGTCCCCATCACCCATGTCGATGCGAAAGCCGGCACCATCACCTTCGTCGAGGACGGCCAGGAGACGACGCTTCCGGTCACCGGCGGTCAGGTCAAGCTGCAGTGGAAGCCCGATTTCGGCGCCCGGTGGGCCGCGCTCGACGTGGATTTCGAGATGTACGGCAAGGATCACAGCACCAACACGCCCATCTATGACGGCATCTGCAGGATCCTGGGCGGCCGCCCGCCCGAGCATTTCACCTACGAGCTGTTCCTGGACCAGCACGGGCAGAAGATCAGCAAGTCCAAGGGCAACGGGCTGTCGATCGACGAATGGCTGACCTATGCGGCGACCGAAAGCCTGTCCTATTTCATGTATCAGAAGCCGAAATCTGCCAAGCGCATGTATTTCGACGTGATCCCCAAGGCGGTGGACGAATATCATCATCAACTGCGGGCCTGGCCCGACCAGACGCCGGACCAGCAGCTGTCCAACCCGGTCTGGCACATCCATGGCGGCGACGTTCCGGCCTCCGACATGGTGGTGCCGTTCCAGATGCTGCTGAACCTGGCCGCCGTCGCGGGCCAGACCGGCAAGGAGGGGCTCTGGGGCTTCATCCGCCGCTACGCCCCCGACGCCTCGCCCGAGACGCATCCCGACCTCGATGCGGCGGCGGGCTTCGCGCTGCGCTATTTCACCGATTTCGTGGCCCCCACCCGGACCTTCCGCGCGCCCACCGACATCGAACGCCGCGCGATGGAGGATCTGGCCGCGCGCCTGTCCGCATGGGACCAGCCCGCCGATCCCGAGGCGCTGCAGTCCATGGTCTTCGCCATCGGCAAGGACCACGGGTTCGAGCCGCTGCGCGACTGGTTCGCGGCGCTCTACCAGGTCCTGCTGGGCGCCGATCAGGGCCCGCGCTTTGGCGGCTTCATCGCGCTCTACGGCATCGACGAGACCCGCGCCCTGATCGAGACCGCGCTGTCGGGTCACCTGGCCGTCACCCCCGCCTGACGCGGCCTTTCCCTTCATCTTGGCGCAAATATCCTCGGGGGGTCCGGGGGGCTGACAGCCCCCCGGCCTCATCGGCCGTTGCGCGCCTGCCCGGTGCAGCGCGCGCTGCCTTCAGCCGCCGTTAACCTTTCTTCACCTATTCCTGTCCCATCGGGACGGGCCGCGGGGTCCGGTCCCCATGCGGTCAGGAAGGGATAGCGGATGAACATTGCGATCACGAACGGGCTTTTGCTGATGCCGCCCGCCTTCAGGGCGGGACTGGGCGCCTGGTCGCGCAGCGACGGGCGGTCGGGCAGCCCGACCTGGGACCAGGCAGCCAATGCCTCGCTGGTGCCCGCCGACCAGGATTTCGGCCCCTGCCTGGAAATCGCCAAGCAGCAGACCACCACCAGCCTCCGCTTCATGGGCGAGACGCCGATGATCCCCGGCGTCTACCTGCGCGTCTCGGCGCGGGTCAAGGCGGTGGCGGGTGCGCTGGCGGGGGTGCGGATCGCGGGCTGGGCGGGCAACGCCTCGCGCGGCGCCGTCGCCGGGCTGGTCACCACCGGCCCCACGGTTGCGCTGCGGACCTATGGCGAGGTGGTCGAGGTCAGCGCCATCGTCGGCGTCGGCCGCCGCTCGGGCGTCGACATGCCCTGGGGCACGGCCGCCGCCTACGGGCATTTCGGGCTGGACCTGGTCGGCGCGAATGGTGGCGCCGTCCGCATCGAATCGATCCGGATCGAGGACATCACGGCCGCCTTCGTCCCCTCGCTGCTGGACTGGGTCGACGTGCGCGACTTCGGCGCGGTGGGCGACGGGGTCACCAACGACCGCGCGGCCTTCGTGGCCGCCGACCGGGCCAGCCGGGGGGGCGCGGTGCTGGTGCCCGAGGGGGTGTTCTTCATCTCGGGTGATCTGTCCATCGAAAGCCGCATCCGCTTTCAGGGCCGCATCGTCACCCCCGCCGCCACGCGGGTGTCCCTGATGCGCAGCTTCGACTTCCCGACCTATGCCGATGCCTTCGGGGATGAGACGCTCGGCCTGCAGAAGGCCATCCAGGCGCTGCTGGGCTATACCGACCATATCTCGCTGGACCTCTGCGGGCGGCGGGTCGACCTGGAGGCGCCGCTGATCGTGACCGAACTGGCGCCCACGACCGACGGCTTCTCGAACCGGCGGGTGATCCAGAACGGCTCGATCCAGGCCAAGCCGGGACCGGCCTGGGAGGTGGGGCGGACGGCCAGCCCGGCGAGCTACAACCCCGCCCAGCCCCTGCTCCTGTCGGCGGTCACCAATGTCGCCGCCATCGAGGTGGGCAGCCGCATCACCGGCAACGGCGTGGGGCGCGAGGTCTATGTCACCGCCCGCGACGTGGCCAAGAAGACGCTGACCCTGTCCCAGCCCTTCTACGGCGGCGCGGGCACCCGGACCTATGCCTTCGAGCGCTACCGCTACCTGATCGACTTCTCGGGCATGCGCGAGGTCAGCCGCCTGAACTTCGCCAAGATCGACTTCAACAGCGGCCGCGTGGCCAGCGGGGTGATGCTGGCCCCCAAGGGCGAGATGATCCAGTTCTCGGACTGCTACTTCACCCGCCCTGTCAATCGCGGCATCACCTCGATCGGGCGCGGCTGCCAGGACCTGCTGGTCGACAACTGCCAGTTCCTGTCCGACGACATGGACCTGCCCGCCCAGCAGCGCACCACCATCGCCATCAACACCAATGCCAACGACATCAAGATCCGCAACAACCGCTTCGTGCGCTTCGCGCATTTCCTGGTGGCCAATGGCGGCGGGCACATCATCAGCGGCAACCACTGGTTCCAGGGCGACGGCTCGGGCGAGGGGTTGCGCTATGCCGGGCTGGTGCTGACCCAGCCCAACGTCCAGACCACCGTGACCGGCAACTACATCGACAACGCCTCGATCGAATGGACGAACGAGCACAGCGCCCTCCCCAACTTCACCGGGTCCGAGTTCAGCTTCGGCGGGCTGACCCTGACCGGCAACACCTTCCTCTGCTCCAACACCGCGCCTTGGTTCACCTGGATCACCGTCAAGCCCTACGGGACCGGGCATTTCATCCAGGGGCTGAACGTGGTCGGCAACGTCTTCAAGGCGCTCTTCGGCAACATCACCCGGATCGACCGGGTCGACACGTCGATCGCCGACCTGAACTATGCCAACATGCGCAACCTGCAGTTCGAGGCGAACACCTTCAACGGCGTGAATACCTATGTCGCCAATCCGCTGATGGTGCAGCACACGCAGAACACCGCCGCGGCGACCTGGACCACGCCCGCGCTGGCCGGGCTGCCCTTCCAGGGCTGGGCCAAGTCGGTGCAGTCGGTGGTGACCGAGACGCCGCTGCTGACGGCGGCGGGCGTGCGCAGCGATGCCAGCCCCACCGTCACCCCCGAGATCGGATCCTCGCGCCGCCAGATCCGCCTGTCCTGGGCGCAGCCGCTGCGCGGGCGGGTCTGCATCTATGCCCGAATGGACCGTCCGAACTAGGCCCGCCGGCCGCAGCCAGTCCCATCTTGCCCAAGGCCCGCCGGTCCCTGCCGGCGGGCCTTGACGGGTTTGTGAAGACTTTACCGTACAGTTGTAAGTCTGGTCAATTAATTGACAAGATTATCGTTTATAAAAAACATGTTAACTTTTTGCCTCGAATGTGATTAACATGCATCCCAACGCAGCCCGGCATGCGGTTCAGGCCATCGAACCCGCCCCGGACCTGCCGCATGGCCGAGACGGAGGGGGATGTCATGAGTACCGAAACCATTCAGAAACACGCAATTCCGACAGGGATCGCGAATGCCCATGTCGGACCGGGGGACTATGCTCCCCTCTATGACGAATCGATCCGCGACCCCGAGGGTTTCTGGAGCCGCGAGGGCCGGCGGCTGGACTGGATCACGCCCTTCACCAAGGTGAAGAACACCGACTTCACCCTGGGTCAGGTCAGCATCAAGTGGTACGAGGACGGCGTTCTGAACGCCTCGGTCAACTGCATCGACCGCCATCTGGCCACCCGCGCGACCCAGACCGCGATCATTTTCGAGCCCGACGATCCGCAGACCCCCGCCCAGCACATCACCTATGCCCAGCTGTCGGAAAGCGTGAACCGCTTTGCCAACGTGCTGCTGAGCCAGGGCGTGATGCGCGGCGACCGGGTGGTGATCTATCTTCCGATGATCCCCGAGGCGGCCTATGCGATGCTGGCCTGCGCGCGGATCGGCGCGATCCATTCGATCGTCTTCGCGGGCTTCTCGCCCGATGCGCTGGCCAACCGGATCAACGATTGCGGCGCCAAGGTGCTGATCACCGCCGACACCGCCCCGCGCGGCGGTCGCCGGACGGCGCTGAAATCCAATGCCGACGCGGCGCTGCTGCACTGCTCGGACCGGGTGCGCTGCCTGGTGGTCAAGCATACCGGCGACCAGACCACCTGGATCGAGGGCCGCGACGTCGACGTGAAGGCGCAGATGGCGCAGGTCGCGCCCGATTGCCCGCCGCGCCCGATGGGGGCCGAGGATCCGCTGTTCATCCTCTATACCTCGGGATCGACCGGCAAGCCGAAGGGCGTGGTGCATACGACCGGCGGCTATCTGGTCTATGCCGCGATGACGCATCAGATGGTCTTCGACTATCACGACGGCGACGTCTTCTGGTGCACCGCCGATGTGGGCTGGGTCACCGGGCACAGCTACATCGTCTATGGCCCGCTGGCCAACGGCGCCACGACCGTGATGTTCGAGGGCGTGCCGACCTTCCCCGATGCGGGCCGCTTCTGGGAGGTCTGCGCCAAGCACAAGGTCACCCAGTTCTACACCGCCCCCACCGCCATCCGCAGCCTGATGGCCAAGGGCACCGAACCGGTCCTGGCGCATGACCTGTCGTCGCTGCGCATCCTCGGCACCGTCGGAGAGCCGATCAACCCCGAGGCCTGGAACTGGTACAACGAGCATGTCGGCAAGGGCCGCTGCCCCATCGTCGACACCTGGTGGCAGACCGAGACCGGCGGCCACCTGATCACGCCGCTGCCCGGCGCGACCGAGACGAAGCCCGGATCGGCCACCGTGCCCTTCTTCGGGGTCAAGCCGGTCATCCTGGACGCCGCCACCGCCGAGGTGCAGCAGGGCGATCCGGCCGAGGGCGTGCTGTGCATCGCCGACAGCTGGCCCGGCCAGATGCGCACCCTGTGGGAGGATCACCCCCGCTTCGAGGAGGCGTATTTCCAGCAATACCCGGGATACTACTTCACCGGGGACGGCTGCCGCCGCGACGAGGATGGCTATTACTGGATCACCGGCCGCGTCGACGACGTCATCAACGTCAGCGGCCACCGCATGGGCACCGCCGAGGTCGAATCGGCCCTGGTCGCCCACGAGAAGGTCGCCGAGGCGGCGGTGGTGGGCTATCCGCATGCCATGAAGGGGCAGGGCATCTATGCTTATGTCACCCTGATGAACGGCGTCGAGCCCAGTGACGACCTGCGCAAGGACCTTGAGAAATGGGTCCGCACCGAGATCGGCCCCATCGCCAAGCCGGACCTGATCCAGTGGGCGCCGGGCCTGCCCAAGACGCGCTCGGGCAAGATCATGCGCCGCATCCTGCGCAAGATCGCGGAAAACGACCACGGCACCCTGGGCGACACCTCGACCCTGGCCGAGCCCGAGGTCGTGGACGAACTGATCGCCAACCGCATGAACCGCGGCTGACGCTTGGCCGGGGGCCCGGCCTTGGGGCCCCCGCAATGCCGCCCGACCCTCCGCCGGGGCGGGCGCGGACTGACACAAGGCGGATCGACCAAGATGTCTGAACAGGGAGGGACCCAAGGACATGAGTGACAGACAATCCTCGAATGCGTATTGGCAGGCCAATCTTCGCATCATCTACGTGTGCATCGCGATCTGGGCGCTGGTGTCCTATGGCTTCGGCATCATCCTGCGGCCGCTGCTGTCGTCCATCCCGGTGGGCGGGACGGATCTGGGCTTCTGGTTCGCCCAGCAGGGATCGATCCTGTGCTTCATCGCGCTGATCTTCTTCTACACCTGGCGCATGAACCGCCTGGATGCCGAACACGGCGTGGACGAGTGAGGAAACAGCCATGAGCCAGTTTACCCTGAACCTTCTTGTCGTGGGCGCATCCTTCGCGGTGTACATCGGCATCGCCATCTATTGCCGCGCCAAGTCCACCGCCGAGTTCTATGCCGCCAACCGCGGCGTCAGCCCGGTCGTGAACGGCATGGCGACGGCCGCCGACTGGATGTCGGCGGCGTCCTTCATCTCGATGGCCGGCCTCATCGCCTTCACGGGCTATGACAACTCGACCTACCTGATGGGCTGGACGGGCGGCTACGTGCTGCTGGCCCTGCTGCTGGCGCCCTACCTGCGCAAGTTCGGCAAGTTCACCGTGCCGGAATTCATCGGCGACCGCTTCTATTCTCCGACCGCGCGCATCATCGGCGTGATCTGCCTGCTGATCGTCTCGATCACCTACGTGATCGGGCAGATGACCGGCGTGGGCGTCACCTTCTCGCGCTATCTGGAAGTGTCGAACTCGACCGGCCTCTGGATCGGTGCGGCGCTGGTCTTCTCCTACGCCGTTCTCGGCGGGATGAAGGGCATCACCTACACGCAGGTCGCGCAGTATGTCGTGCTGATCATCGCCTACACCATCCCGGCGATCTTCATCTCGCTGCAGCTGACGGGCAATTTCCTGCCGCCCCTGGGCCTCTTCGGCACGCATGAAGCCTCTGGCATGGAGTTCCTCTCCAAGCTGGACCTGCTGGTCACCGACCTGGGCTTCCGCGAATACACCGGGCACCACAACTCGACCCTGGACATGGTGCTGTTCACCATGGCGCTGATGATCGGCACCGCGGGCCTGCCGCATGTCATCATCCGCTTCTTCACCGTGCCCAAGGTCTCGGATGCGCGCAAGTCGGCGGGCTGGGCGCTGGTCTTCATCGCGCTGCTCTACACGGTCGCCCCGGCGGTCGGATCCATGGCGCGCTTCAACTTGACCGCCACCATGTGGCCGGGCGCCCTGACCGGCGACACCTACAGCCAGCCGGCCGTCTCGCTGGACGCCATCGAGACCAGCCCCGAGCTGGAATGGATGCGCAACTGGCAGATCACCGGCCTGCTGAACTGGGAAGACAAGAACGGCGACGGCCTGATCCAGTACTACAACGACGCCGCCACCGCGGGTCCCGCGGTCGAGATGGCAGCGGCGCAGGGTCTGGCCGGGAACGAGCTGACCACCGTGAACAACGACATCATGGTGCTGGCCAACCCCGAGATCGCCAACCTGCCGGGCTGGGTCATCGCCATCGTCGCCGCCGGCGGCCTGGCCGCCGCCCTGTCCACCGCGGCGGGTCTGCTGCTGGCCATCTCGGGCGCCGTGTCCCACGACCTGATCAAGGGCACGCTGCGCCCCGGCATCAGCGAAAAGGGCGAGCTGATGGCCGCCCGCATCTCGATGGCCGCCTCGATCCTGGTGGCCACGATCCTGGGTCTGAACCCGCCGGGCTTCGCGGCGCAGACCGTGGCCTTGGCCTTCGGCCTGGCCGCCAGCTCGATCTTCCCGGTGCTGATGATGGGCATCTTCTCGAAGCGGGTCGGCAAGGAAGGCGCCATCGCGGGCATGATCGCGGGGATGCTGACGACCATCCTCTACATCTTCGCCTACAAGGGGTTCTTCTTCGTCGCCGGGACCAACATCCTGCCCGACACCCCCGACGCCTGGCTGTTCGGCATCTCGCCGGCCTCCTTCGGCACCATCGGCGCGATGATCAACTTCGCCGTGGCCTTCGGTGTCTCGGCGGTCAGCCAGCGTCCCCCGGCCCATGTGCAGGAGCTGGTCGAATCGATCCGCGTCCCGCGCGGTGCCGGCGACGCCGTCGCGCACTGACCATCACCGCCGCGTCCCCCATCCCGGGGGCGCGGCATCCTCCAATCCGAAAGTTGTCCCCCGGATGTCCGACCGCACCGCAGGTTTCATCGCCACCGTGCATCCCTATGACAGCCTGAAGCGGGACGAGCTGGCGCGGGTCGCCGGTTCCTTCAGCCGCAGGAGCTTTGCCCCCGGCGATCCGGTCTATGAATTCGGCGACCGGCTGCCGGGGCTGTACCTGATCGAAAGCGGCCATGTGGCGGTCACCGACCGCAACGGCGACAGCGTCTCGCAGCTGGGTCCGCGCAATTCCTTCGGCGAACGCGGCTTGCTGCGCGACGGGGTGGCCGTGACCTCGGCCCGGGCGCTGGACGAGGCGCAGATCCTGATGCTGCCCCGGGCCGAGGTGATCCGCCTGATCTCGGAACACCGCGCCATCGCGCGCTTCTTCGACCGGGGCCGGGGGCCGGTGGATCGCGGCAGCGACGTGGCCCGGCTGAAGGTGGGCGAGCTGCTGTCGGGCAAGCCGGTCAGCTGCCCGCCCGAGACGCCGATCATCACCGCCGCCCAGATGATGCGCGACGCCCGCATCAGCAGCCTGGGGATCACCGAGGGTGGGCGCCTGATCGGCCTGGTCACCATCCGCGACATGTCCAACCGCGTCGTGGCCGAGGGCCGCGACATGCGCCAGCCGGTGCGCGAGGTGATGACGCCCGACCCGGTGACGCTGGCGCCTACGGCCCTTGGCTATGACGTGCTGAACATCATGCTGGAACGCAAGATCAGCCACCTGCCGGTGGTCGAGGACGGCCGCTTCACCGGCATGGTCAGCCAGACCGACCTGACGCGGGTGCAGGCGATCTCGGCCGCGGGGCTGATCCGCGAGGTGGCGCTGGCGCGCGACACCGCCGACATGGCCCGCGTGACCGCCCGCATCCCCGAACTGCTGGTGCAGCTGGTCCGCGCCCGGCAGCGCCACGAGATCGTCACCCGGATGATCACCGACATCGCCGATGCGGTCACCCGCCGCCTGCTGGATCTGGCCGTGGCCGATCTGGGGCCCGCGCCCGCGCCCTGGCTCTGGGCCGCCTGCGGCAGCCAGGGGCGGCAGGAACAGACCGGCGTCAGCGATCAGGACAACTGCCTGATCCTGGCGCCCGGCGCCGATCCCGCCCATCCCTGGTTCCGCGACCTGGCGGCCCGCGTCTGCGACGGGCTGGATGCCTGCGGCTATGTCCACTGCCCCGGCGACATGATGGCCAGCAACCCGCGCTGGCGCCAGCCCGCCCCGGTCTGGCGGGCCTATTTCCGCGACTGGATCGCCCATCCCAGCCCCGAGGCGCAGATGCTGGCATCCGTCATGTTCGACCTGCGCGCCATCGGCGGCGAGGGTGCGCTGCTGGACATGCTGCAGCGCGAGACGCTGGAGGCCGCGTCGAGGAACTCGATCTTCGTGGCGCACATGATCGCCAATTCGCTCAAGCACCGCCCGCCCCTGGGCCTGATCGGCGGCTTTGCCACGATCCGGTCGGGCGAGCATCGCCACCATATCGACATGAAGCACAACGGCGTGGTGCCGATCACCGATCTGGGCCGCTGCTATGCGCTGCAGGGCCGGATCGGGTCGGTCAACACGCGCGCCCGGCTGGAAGATGCCGAGGCGCGGGGCGTCATCTCGGGAACGGGTGCGCGGGACCTGATCGCGGCCTATGACATGATCCAGACCGTGCGTCTGGAAAACCAGGCGCATCTGGTGCGCGCGGGGCGCAAGCCCGACAATTACCTCTCGCCGGCGGATCTGTCGGATTTCGAACGCAGTCATCTGCGCGACGCCTTCGTGGTGGTGCGCGGCATGCAGTCGGCGGTGGGACATGGCAAGGGGATGCTGGGATGACGGGGATCGGAGCGGATCTGCTGGGGGTGATCGCGGTCGCGGTCGGCGCGGCAGCGGTGCTGTATGCGGGGATGCATGCGGCGCGCAAGGCGGGGCTGAACCCGCCGCCCTGGCTGCTGACCGGGGGGATCGGGCTGGCGATGGTCGCCTATTCGGTCTGGAACGACTATGCGTGGTTCGACCGCGCGGTGGCGACCCTGCCGCAGGGGGCCGAGGTGCTGGCCGTCGGGCGCGACAGCCAGCCCTGGGCGCCCTGGACCTATCTGGCCCCGGTCGAGGTGCGCTTCGCGGCCCTCGACCCCGCGCAGATCACCGACGAGGCGGGCGGCACCCGCAGCGCGCCGATCATGCTGGTCGAACGGCGCGGCCAGACGATCATCGTGCCGCAGGATTTCGACTGCGCGGGCGACCGCATCCGGCCTGCGCGCGGCGACTGGATGCCGGCGGGCGACGACGCGGCCTTTGCCGCCGTCTGCCCGGGGGAGGCCTCCGATGGCTGACATCCTGATCGTCGAGGACGAGGACAACATCGCGACCGCGCTGGATTTCCTGCTGACCCGCGACGGGCACCGCCACGACCGCATCGCCACCGGCAAGGGCGCGGTCGACCGCATCCGGCAGATGCATCCCGATCTGGTCCTGCTGGACGTGATGCTGCCCGAGGTCTCGGGCTATCAGATCGTGCAGGACGTGCGCGCCGATCCGGCGCTGGCGGATGTGCGGGTGCTGATGATGACCGCGCGCGGATCGGTCGTCGAACGCCGCAAGGGCCTGGCGCTTGGCGCCGACGGCTTCATTGCCAAACCCTTCGAGCTGGCCGAGCTGCGCGCCGAGATGGCGCGGCTGCTGGCGCCGGGACCCGCCACGTCATGACCGCGCCCGCCCCCGCCCCGGATGCCGGACCCCCCGCATCGGGCGGGGCGGTCCGCGGCTCGTTGCGGGGGCGGATCCTGCTGATGTTCGCGGGCACGCTCGGGGCGGCGCTGACGGTCGCGGGGCTGGCTTTGTGGCGCGCGGGGTCGGGCGGAACGGATGCCGCGATCCAGGGGGCGCTGCTGGCGGGCTTCGGGCTGACCGGCATCGTGACCGGGCTGTGGTATCTGTTCGACCAGAACATCGCCCGGCCCATCGAGACGCTGGCGGGCGCGCTGCGCACCGGGCGGGTGCCCGATCTGGCGCAATCCCGCTATCTGGCCGATCTGGGCCCCGCCGCCCATGACGCGGCGCTGGCGCGGCAGCGGTCGGATCAGGCGCTGGACGCCGCCCTGCAGACCCATGCGGCGGAACTGGCGCGCGAGAAGGCCAGCCTCGAATCGATCCTGGCGGATTTCGGGGCGGGCGCGGTCATGGCCGATGCGCGGGGGCGGGTGGTCTTCTACAACGCCAGCGCGGCGCGGCTGCTGCCGGGGCTGGCGCTGGACGGGATGATGGACCGCCTGCTGACCCCCGGCGCGCTGCGCGCGGCACAGGTGCGGCTGGCGGCGGGCGCAGGGGCGACCGACCTGACCTGTCTCACCATGGCGGGGCTGCGCCTGTCGGGACGGCTGCGCCCTATCGACAGCATGGGCGAGGGGGGCTTGCTTCTGATCCTGCGCGACGCCGCCGTGGACCGGCCCGCGCCGCGCGCCACGCTGGAAGCGCTGCGCCGCCATGCGGCGACGCTGGTGCCGATGTTGGACGCGCTGGACGGTCCGATCCCGCCCGCGCTGGCGCAGGCCATCCGCGCCGAGGGGCAGGGCCTGGCCCTGACCACCCGCACCCTGTCGCAGATCCTGGCCAGCGTTGCGCCGGCCCAGATGGCGGGCCTGGACGAGCTGGCCGCCGGGCTGACCTCCGCCGCCCCCCTGCCGCGCCTGGCCTTCCGCGCCGAGGCGGCGGGGCTGAACGCGCTGCTGCTGGCGCTGGACGCGCGGCTGCGCGACCGGGGCCATGCGCCGGTCCTGGCCGTCCATCCCGACCAGGCGGACCAGATGCGGCTGGCGCTGGAATGGACCGGCGCCCCCGTGCCCATCGACCTGCTGGAGGCCTGGCTGACCGATGCCCCCGATCCCGGCCAGCCCGACCTGACGGGCACCGAGATCCTTGCCCGCCACGGCACCGGCATCTGGCCCGAGACGACGGGCCCCGGCAGCGCGCTGGTCATGCCGCTGCCCCTGGCCCAAGGCGCGGTGGACGGGTCCGGCGTGACCTATGATTTCGCGCTGGCGGCGCGAGGCGTGGCCTCGTCGCGCCTGGCGGACTTGACCTGCGTGGTCTTCGACACCGAGACGACGGGCCTGAACGACCACGACGCCATCGTGCAGATCGCCGGACTGCGGCTGGCGCGGGGCCGGCTGACGGGTGAGCGGTTCGACACGCTGGTCGATCCGGGCCGCCCGATCCCGCCCGGCTCGACCGCGATCCACGGCATCACCGACGCGATGGTGCAGGGCGCCCCCGACCTGACGGCGGCACTGACGGCCTTCCGGCATTTCTGCGACGACAGCGTGCTGATCGCCCATAACGCGCCCTTCGACATGGGCTTCCTGCGCCGGGCACGCGCGCAGACGGGCGCGCATTTCGACAACCGGGTGCTGGACACGGTGGCCCTGTCCGCGATGGTCTGGGGGCAGTCGGCGGTCCATACGCTGGACGCGCTGACCGCGCGGCTCGGCATCGAGATCCCGCCCGAGGCGCGCCACACCGCCATGGGCGACACCATCGCCACGGCGGAGGCCTTCCTCAAGCTGATCCCGGCGCTGGAGGCCAAGGGCATCACCCGCTTCGAGGAAGCCTGGGCCGAGGCCCGGCGCCATCGCGGCCTGGTCGAGGACGCGAACCTGCCCGCCTAGAGCGCGATCTGCGGCTGGTCGGGATCGACCGGGTCGGCGCTGTCGGGATCGGGGCGCGGCGTCTCGCCCAGGGGCGGCGGCGGCGGGGCATCGTCGCGGCGGCGGATCAGGATGTCGCCGTTGGGCAGCCGCTCGGGCGCCTGATAGTTGCGGATGTCGTCGACCTGTGCGGCCAGATCCTGCAGCACCGGCCCCATCCGGCGCAGCGCGCCGGTCAGGTCGTTGGCCAGCCCCTCGGCCTCGGGCGTCTCGCCGCCGAACAGGTCCCCGAACACGCCGTCCAGGCCGCGTTCGAACAGGCCCGGTTCCTCGGGGGCGGGGGTCGGGTCGTCCTGGGCCTGCGCGGGGCCGAAGGCCAGCGCAAGGGTCAGGGCGAGGGGGGCGAATGCATGTCTCATGTCCCGAAGATGGGCGGGATCGGGCGCCGCTGCAAGTCTCAGGCGGCGCCCATCTGCGGACCGGGGCGATAGCGCGTGCGATAGCTGTCCCAGGCCTCGTTCAGGCGGCGGGTCCTGGCCTCGGCCAGACGGATCGCCTCGGGCGGCAGGCCGCGTCCAATGGCATGGTCGGGGTGATTCTCGCGCAGCAGCTGGCGCCAGCGGCGCTTGACCTCGGGCAGCGGCGTGTCGGGTTCCACGCCCAGCACCTCGCAGGGGGGGCAGCCCGCGCCGCTGTCATGGCGGCGGCGGATGGCGTCGATCTGGGCGGGGGCCAGGCCGAAGATGCGCCCGACCTCGTCCAGGAAGGCGATCTCGGCCTCGTGCAGCGGCCCGTCGGCCACGGCGATGACGAACAGCCCCTCGATCACGTCCAGCAGCACCGGATCGCCCGGCGTGAACATCGAGGCCATCTTGCGCGCCCAGGCATCGAAGCCCGCCACATCCTGGCGTGCCAGATCGAAGACGCGGGCGGCGTTCTTCTCCTCGGACCGGGGGATGATGAAGACGCGGCGAAAGGCCGCCACCTCGGACCGTGCGACGGTGCCGTCGACCTTGGCCAGCTTGGCGCCAAGCGCGATCACCGCGATGGTGAAGGCGACCGAGCGTTCGGGCGGCGTCGCGGGGCGGTTCGTCCACAGGAAGGCCACGATGCGGTCGGACATCCGCTGCCAGAAGCTGCGGGGCGGCGGAAGGGCCGGGCAGGGGCCCGTGCAGGCCAGGGGTGTCGCGCAACAATCCATGAGGTCAGTCTAGCCGCTGACAGCGTCCGGCGATAGGGGCGGGGTGTCGCGCATCGCGGTCAGGTCGCGGCCCATCAGCACAAGATCGTGGAACTGCCCGAATTTCCAGCCCGCCGCCGGAATGCGGCCCCATTGGGCATATCCCATCGCCGCATGGAAGGCGATCGAGCCCAGGTTGGACCCGGTGATCCCGCCGATCAGCACGCGATGGCCGCGCGCGCGGGCGTGATCCTCCAACCCGCACAGCAGGGTGCGGCCCAGGCCCAGGCCGCGCTGGCCGGGCGCCAGATAGATCGTGTGTTCCTGGCTACGCGCATAGCCCGCCCCGCCGCGGAACTGCGTGTAGGTGCCAAAGCCCACGACCCCGTCCGTCTCGGCCACCAGAAAAGCGTGACCGCCGGCCTGCCTTTGGGCGATCAGGGCGGCGATGTCCGCCTCGGTCCGCTCGGTCGGCCAGAAGGTGATGGCGGTGTCGCGCACGATGGGGTTCCAGATCGCGGCGATCTGCGGCACGTCGGACGGGGCGGCGTCGCGCAGGATCACAGCGTGACCTGCGTCCCGTCGCGCGTCAGGGTCAGCGTCAGGGGCGTGCCCGCGCCGGTCAGCATCAGGCGGCGGTCGGAGAGGTCCAGGCAGTCCAGCGGCAGGGTCAGGCGGGCCAGCCGCATCCCGTGATCGGGCAGGCGGTCGGACGGGTGGGGCCCCGTGCCCCAATCGATCAGCATGGGCTGCGCCCCGTCGCGCGGCATCTGGCCCGCGCGGGGCAGGGTGATGCGCCAGGACAGATCGCCCCGCGTGGCGGTGGCGATGTCGGTCCCCGGCGGGGCGGTCAGCGGATCGGCCCGCGCCACCCAGCCCGCCACGCAGGGCGGGCCGTCGAACCCGTCCAGGCCGAACCAGCGCGGGCGGTCGGGGCTGTCCGGGTCCGGCGCGATCAGTTCCAGATATTCGCCGGGACCAAGCGACAGCAGCATGTTGTGGGTGCCGAGGCCCGGATGCCGCCCGCCGGGCTGCAGGTCCAGCCCAAGGCGCGCCCGCAGCCAGTCCGCGCCCTCGGACAGGCTGCGGGCGGCGATGGCCACATGATCGAAGCTCAGGCTCACCCGCGATGGGCCCCCGCGGCCAGGTCGCGGACGAAGCTCAGGATCTCGGGGACAGGGCGGCCCTCGCCGATCAGCTTGACGATGGCGCTGCCCACCACGCAGCCATCCGCGACCGAGGCGATGGCCTGCGCGGCCTCGGGGGTCGAGATGCCGAAGCCCACCACGACCGGCAGTCCGGCGGCGGCGCGGATGCGCGTCACCTCTGGGGCGACATCGGCGGCATTCGCGGCGGCGGCGCCG
Source organism: Paracoccus liaowanqingii (assembly GCF_004683865.2). Classification (NCBI taxonomy): domain Bacteria; kingdom Pseudomonadati; phylum Pseudomonadota; class Alphaproteobacteria; order Rhodobacterales; family Paracoccaceae; genus Paracoccus; species Paracoccus liaowanqingii. The sequence continues at coordinate 1,401,536 of NZ_CP038439.1, forward strand.
GTGATGCCGGTGACGCTGACGTAATAGACGAAGCCGGTGGTGTTCTTCACCACGGCGGGCAGGCGGCGGTCATCGGTGGTGGGCGTCGCCAGCCGGATGAAGTTCAGCCCGGCGGCGGTGGCGGGCACGCACAGCTCGGCATCTTCCTCGGGGGGCAGGTCGACGACGATCAGCCCGTCGACGCCCGCCTCGACCGCGTCGGTCAGGAACTGGGTGACCCCGCCCGGGCGCGCATAGATCGGGTTGTAATACCCCATCAGCACGACGGGGGTGGTCGTGTCCTCGCGCCGGAACGCGCGCAGCATCTCCAGCGTGCGGCTGACGCTGCCGCCCTGCGCCAGCGCCCGCTGGCCCGCCGCCTGGATGGTCGATCCGTCCGCCATCGGGTCGGTGAAGGGCATGCCCAGCTCGATGATGTCGACGCCCGCCTCGGGCAGGCCGCGCATGATCTGCAGCGCCGTGGCGTCATCGGGGTCCGACGCCATCATGTAGGCCACGAAGGCCTTGCGCCCCTGCGCCTTCAGCTCTGCAAACCTGTCGTCGATTCTGGTCATGTCCGTCCCCGTCTTCTTCGGTCCCAGCACTAGCCCGCATGGGCGTTGGGTGCAATCGGGCCACGGCTGGACTTGGCCGCGCAGGACGCGTAACAGCGGCACGGAAATCGTTTGGGAAAGGGTGCTGTCATGGGCTTTCGCATGGGGATCGTCGGGCTGCCGAATGTCGGCAAGTCCACGCTGTTCAACGCACTGACACGGACCGCCGCCGCGCAGGCCGCGAACTTCCCCTTCTGCACGATCGAGCCGAATGTGGGCGAGGTCGCCGTCCCCGATGCGCGGCTGGACACGCTGGCGCAGATCGCGGGCAGTAAGCAGATCATTCCGACGCGGATCACCTTCGTCGACATCGCCGGTCTGGTGAAGGGCGCCAGCAAGGGCGAGGGCTTGGGCAACCAGTTCCTGGCCACGATCCGCGAGGTCGATGCCATCGCCCATGTGCTGCGCTGCTTCGAGGATGGCGACATCACCCATGTCGAGGGCCGCGTCGATGCCCTGGCCGACGCGGAGGTGATCGAGACCGAGCTGATGATCTCGGACATGGAATCGATCGAGCGGCGGCTGGCCAATCTCGCGCGCAAGCTGAAGGGCGGCGACAAGGATGCCGCCGACCAGCAGCGGCTGCTGCAGCAGGCGCTGGCCGCGCTGAACGAGGGCCGCCCCGCCCGCACCATCGCGGTGGCCGAGGACGACCGCCGCGCATGGGAGATGCTGCAGCTGCTGACCGCGAAACCGGTCCTCTTCGTGTGCAACGTGGCCGAGGACGAGGCCGCGCACGGCAACGCCATGTCCGAGAAGGTCCGCGAGATGGCCGAGGCGCAGGGCGCGGGCCATGTGGTGATCTCGGCCCGGATCGAGGAAGAGATCAGCCAGCTGGACGCCGAGGAGGCGCAGATGTTCCTGGGCGAGATGGGGCTGGAGGAGCCCGGCCTGGATCGCCTGATCCGCGCGGGATACCAGCTGTTGGGCCTGCAGACCTATTTCACCGTGGGGCCGAAAGAGGCCCGCGCCTGGACCATCACCAAGGGCACGCTGGCCCCGCAGGCGGCAGGCGTGATCCATGGCGATTTCGAGAAGGGCTTCATCCGGTCGGAAACCATCGCCTATGACGATTACGTCGCGGGCAAGGGCGAGGCCGGCGCCCGCGAGGCCGGCAAGCTGCGCGTCGAGGGCAAGACCTACGAGGTCAAGGACGGCGACGTGCTGCACTTCCTGTTCAGCGGCTGACCGGCGGCTGCGGTCCTTCGGGCAGTCGGGTTAGGCGATTTCGTCAGCCGCCCGCAAGACTCGCCTTCCGACCCGACGACTCAAGCGTGGCGCCCGGCCGGTCGCCACGCTTTTTCATGTCGCCGTCGCATCAATGCGCCATCGGGTGCCCCTGATCCCCGGACATGAAAACGCCCCGCCCTTTTCCAAGGGCGAGGCGCAAGGCGAGAGACCTGTGGATCAGTTCCCGACGACCGTGCAGGGGCGCGAGCGGCTGCGCATCCGTTCGCAGGCCAGTTCCGCATGGCCCTTGGACAGGTTGCCGAATCGCGGCTCGAAGCCCCGGTTCGTGTTCGCCACATGGCGACTGGCGGACCCGAAGAGGTTGCCGTCCTGCAGGGCCAGGCCCAGCAGCATCCGGTCGGCCTCGACCTGCGAGGTGGTCAGGCCAAGCGAGACGCCCCAGTGGCGGCCGCTGTCGGTCGGGCGTCGCACGACCTCCAGCGCCTCGGGACCGCCCAGATCGCCTTCGCCCATCGCCGCCAGAATCACCGTCTCGGACCGGGGGCGGGGGGCGTTGGAGCTGTCCAGCGACAGGCTGCCCGGGGCTGCCTGCGGCTGCGGGGCGGCAGGCTCGGGCGCTGCGGCGACCTGCTGGGGCTCGGCCACGGCGGCCGTGCTGGCACTGCGGCGGGGCGAGGGTGCGGGGCGGTTCGATGCGGCCAACACCGGGGCCGCAAGGCTGGCCGAGGCCGCCGGGGCCGCATCGGAGGCCACGGCGGTCGCGATCGCCTCCTCGATGGCGGCGGGGCTGGCCGGCGCGCTGCCGGGCCGGGCGCGGGGACGCGAACTGGCGGCCAGCGCAATGCCCGGGGCGGTGGGGGCAGGGGCCGTGGCGCCTGCACGGCGCAGCGCCTCGGTCAGGTCCACCGCCGACGGCACGGGGGCTGCGGGCGCGGCCGCGACCAGCGCCGCCGCGGCGGCCGGACGGACCGAGGGCGGCGGCGAGGCCTGCAGCACCATGCGCTGCGGCTCGGGCTGGGTCGCGGCGGGGCTGGGTGCAACCTGGGCGCGACGGGTCGTCGCCTGGACCAGCATGCGCGGGCGCTGCGGCTTGACCTCGCGCACGCGGTCGGGAACACGGGGGAAGCTGTTGTCCAGCAGTTCCGCCATCACCTGGTTGCGCTGCGCGGTCGAGGTGCCGCCGAAGACCGTGGCGATCAGCCGCTTGTTGCCGCGCTGCGCCGAGGCGGTCAGGTTGAAGCCCGCCGCCCGGGTATAGCCGGTCTTGATCCCGTCCGCGCCGGGATAGTCGTCCAGGAAGCGACGGTTCGTCGCGGTCACCTGCGCGATGCCCGCATCCGCCGTCCGGCGCGAGAACAGGTTGTAATACTGGGGAAAATCGTAGAACAGGTGGCGGCCCAGGATGCTCATGTCATGGGCGGTCGAGAAATGCCCCTCCTGCGTCAGCCCGTGGGCGTTGCGGAACTGGGTGTTGTTCATGCCGAGGGCGCGCGCCATCTGCGTCATCTGCTGGGTGAAGGCCTGCTCGGATCCCGCCAGCCCCTCGCCCAGGGCGGTGGCGGCATCGTTGCCCGACTTGATCGCCGCGGCGCGGATCAGATAGCGCAATTCGATCTGCTGGCCCGCGCGCAGGCCCAGCTTCGAAGGCGGCTCGTTGGCGGCCTTGCTGGAGATGGTGAAGCGCGAGTCCAGCCGCACCTGCCCCCGCTCGATCGCCGAGAAGGCCATGTAGAGCGTCATCATCTTGGTGAGCGACGCGGGATGCAGCCGGGTGTCGGCGTTCTGGCGATAGATGGGCTGGCCCGTCCGGGCATCCATCACATAGGCCGCGAAGGGCGCTGCGGCTGCCGGAAGCGACAGCAGCAGGGTAGCCAGCACGGCCTGACGCAGCAGCCGGAAGACTTGGGGAAATCTGTTCACTGTCACTGTCTCTCTGCCTCAAGCGGGCGCGTCGTTTGTCGCACACCCGTCGTTAATGAACTCAGAATAGCACGGGAGTTTTTTCCTTGGAACCGTGCATTCCATCTAAATTCATCTTCCGCGGGAACTGCGGCCTTCCGCGCGGGGGGCTTTCATCCGGGGCGGTTTGCGCTATATTTCACCCCGAGGGCCGGTACCGGCCATCTTCAGGCCCGCAGCATTCAGGAATACCCCCGCCGATGACGCACTGGATGACCGCACCCGACAAGCCCGACGACCAGTCCGACCTGGCGGTCAAGCCGCGCTCCAAGTCCCAACGCCCGCCCATGTACAAGGTCCTGCTGCTGAACGACGACTTCACGCCGATGGAGTTCGTCGTCCATGTGCTGGAACGCCTGTTCAACATGACCCACGCCCAGGCCATCGAGATCATGCTGACCGTGCATCGCCGAGGCGTGGCGGTGGTGGGCGTCTTCTCTCACGAGGTGGCCGAGACGAAGGTCGCCCAGGTGATGGAACTGGCCCGCCGCCAGCAGCATCCCCTGCAATGCACCATGGAAAAAGAGTAACCCTGTGACCCAATCACGACTGGATCTGGCCTTTCCGGATGGCCATCCCGGGGGCGAGGTCCTGTTCATCGGCGCGACCGCCGCCGAGGATCTGTCCCCGCTTCTCCTGCAGCACCTGACCATCGTGCAGGGCCATGTCGCCGACCATGACGGCCTGGCCGCGCGCGGCTTCCGCGTGGCGCCCTCGGCCGACGGCACCTTCGACGCCGCCATCGTGCGCCTGCCGCGTGCCAAGGAGGCCGCCCGGGCCCGCTTGGCGCTGGCCGCCGCCCATCTGGCCCCCGGCGCCCCCCTCTGGGTCGACGGGCAGAAGACCGACGGCGCCGACGCGATCCTCAAGGAGCTGCGCGCCCTGGCCCCGGTGACCGATGTCATCAGCAAGGCGCATGGCAAGATCTTCCGCCTGACGCTGCCGCCCGAGGGCCTGCCCGAGGCGTGGCAGGCCCGCGCCCGCGAGGTCGCGCCCGGCTTCGTGACGCTGCCCGGGGTCTTCTCGGCCGACCATGTGGATCCCGGCTCGCGGATGCTGGCCGATCACCTGCCGCCCAAGCTGCCCACGCGGATCGTCGATCTGGGCGCGGGCTGGGGCTGGCTGTCGGCGCAGGCCCTGGCGCGCGCGGGCGTCACCGAGCTGCATCTGGTCGAGGCCGACCACGCCGCCCTGACCTCGGCGCGGCGGAATGTCACGGACCCGCGCGCGCGCTTCCACTGGGCCGACGCCCGCGACTTCACGCTGAAGGAGCCGGTGAACGGCGTCATCATGAACCCGCCCTTCCACGCGGGGCGCGAGGCAGACCCGCGCCTCGGCGCCGCCTTCATCGCCACCGCCGCGCGGCTGCTGACCGGGGCGGGCAAGCTGTGGATGGTCGCCAACCGCCACCTGCCCTACGAGCAGGTGCTGGCCCAGCATTTCGGCCAGGTCCACGAGATCGCCGGTGACACCCGCTTCAAGGTGATCGAGGCCAGCGCCGCCGGCAAGGGCAGTGCCACGACCCGCAAGGCGGGGCGGCGATGACCCTCTCGATCCAAGGCAAGACCGCCATCGTGACCGGCGCCGCGCGCGGCGTGGGGCTGGCCATCGCCCGGCACCTGGCAGACCGCGGCGCCTCGGTCATGTTCGCCGATGGCGACGAGGCGGCGCTGAACTCGGTCGTCTCGGATTACGAGGACGGCCAGACGCAGGTGCGCCGCTTCGTGGGCAACATGGCCGAAAAGCTGGCCATGGCGAATCTGCTCTCGGCGACGCTGGACGCCTTCGACCGGGTCGACATCCTGGTCAACGCGCATCGCTTCGTCCGGGGCAGCGATCCCCTGGACACCGACATGGATGCGCTCGAGGAGATGCTGCGCCAGAACATGCTGGCCGGGCTGCGTCTGTCGCAGATGGTGGCCAAGCGCATGATCCGTCAGGCCGAGGGCGAGGGCACTGCCAGCCAGACCGGCGCGATCGTCAACATCTCGACCTTGGCGGCGCGGCGCCCGGTCCCCTCGATGCTGGGCTATTCCATCGCCTGCGCCGCGCAGGAACAGGCGACGCGCGGCCTGGCCCTGGCGCTGGCCCCGCACCGCATCCGCGTGAACGGCGTCAGCTTCAGCAGCGTCATGTCGCACGAGTTGCAATGCGCGCTGAAGGACAATCCCGACACCCGCGCCCTGATCATCGCGGGCACGCCCCTGGGCCGCATCGCGGCCGCCGACGAGCTGGCCGAGACGGTACATTACCTCTGCAGCGACGGCGCCCGCTTCGTGACCGGCCAGATCGTCACCGTCGACGGCGGCCGCAGCCTGGCCGACCCGGTCACCGCCCAGATCCTCTGACCCCACCCTTCATCTTGGCAAAAATATCCCGGGGGACATCGCGGCACGCGATGGGGGGCACCGCCCCCTGCGACGCCCCCGGACCAAGCTACGCCTCCTCGGGAAACGCCTCCCGGCAGGCCGAGACCGCCGCCCGCGCCCCGCGCGTCAGGGCCGCCTGCCGCGCCTCCAGCCCGTCGCGCTTGCGCGTCTCCGCGGCCGGATCGATCGGCACCCGGTACCGTTCGCTGTCCACATAGTCGCGCCAGCAGCCATAGGTCGACACGTGCTGCTGGCCGTTCCGGTCGCGATAGACGCGGCGGCACTGCTCGAACCGGGTGCGGACCACCTGCCGCTCCTGCCACGAATAGCCGCGGGCCAGGTTCCCCTCGACCTCGGCCAGAAGCGCGCTGATCGTCCGGTACTCGCTGGTATTGCGGTCGATGCAGCGTTCCTGGGGGGTGCCGCAGGCGGCCAGCGCCAAGGGCAGGGCCAGGCAGATGGCAAGGGCGGTGTTGCGGCGCATGACGGCTCTCTTTAAGGGGTCGGGCGATGCTAGCGCCGACGCAAGCGGGTTTGCAAATCACGAATGAGGCGGATCACCGATGACCGATGCCATGGACGACCAACGCCACGACGCCGCGACCTGGTTCCACACCCTGCGCGACCGCATCGTGGCGGCCTTCGAGGCGCTGGAGGACCGCGCCGCAGGCCCCGCCGCCCCGGGCCGGTTCGAGGTCACCCCCACCACCCGCGAGAATGACGGCGGCGGCGGGCTGATGTCGGTCATGCGCGGCGGCCGGGTCTTCGAGAAGGTCGGCGTGAACTGGTCGCAGGTCCACGGCACCCTCGCGCCCCGCGCCCAGGCCGCCATGGCCGCGCGCGGCGTGGCGGGCATGGCCGAGGATCCGCGCTTCTGGGCCTCGGGCGTCAGCTTGGTGGCGCATATGCAGAACCCCCATGCCCCGGCGGTCCACATGAACACGCGCATGTTCTGGACGCCCGGCGCCTGGTGGTTCGGCGGCGGCACCGACCTGAACCCCTGCCTGGAATACCCAAAGGACACCGCGCATTTCCACGACACCCTGCAGGACGCCTGCGCGCCCCACGGCGCCGATTACTACGACCGCTTCAAGGCCTGGGCGGACGAGTATTTCTTCATCCCCCATCGCGGCCGCGCGCGGGGCGTGGGCGGGATCTTCTATGACGACCTGAACACCGGCGACTGGCAGGCCGACTTCGCCTTCACCCGCGCCGTGGGCGAGGCCTTCCTGCCCGCCTTCCTGCCCTTGGCCGAGGCGCGCATGACCCAAGCCTTCACCGAGGCCGACCGCGACACCCAGCTGATCCACCGCGGCCTCTATGCCGAATACAACCTCGTCTACGACCGGGGCACCAAGTTCGGCCTGGAAACTGGCCACAATGCCGATGCCGTGCTGATGAGCCTGCCGCCCTTGGCGAAATGGATCTAGGCGCCGGCGGTCCGGGCGCCGCGCCTCAGGCCCGCGCGCCCGCCACGATCACCAGCGTCCCCGCGATGCACAGCCCCGCGCCCAGCAGATCGAGGCGCGTGGGCATCTGCCCCTCGGTCATCCACAGCCAGCCCACCGAGGCCGCGACATAGATCCCGCCATAGGCCGCATAGGCGCGGCCCGCGAAATCCGCCTCGACCCGCGTCAGCAGCCAGGCGAACAACGCCAGCGCCGCGATCCCCGGCACCAGCCACAGCACCGAGCGGCCAAGCCGCAGCCAGGCCCAGAAGGCAAAGCAGCCCGCGATCTCGGCCAAGGCCGCCAGCAGGTACAGGCCAAGCGTGGCGGGCATCCGGATCAGACGTCCAGCTCTTCCACGAAGCGCGCGTTTTCCTGGATGTATTCATAGCGCAGCTCGGGCTTCTTGCCCATCAGGCGCTCGACCAGGTCGCCGGTCTCGCCGCCCTCGTCGTCGTCGATGCTGACCCGGATCAGCTTGCGCGTCCTGGGGTTCATCGTCGTGTCCTTGAGGTCCTTGGCGTCCATCTCGCCCAGACCCTTGAAGCGCTGCACGTCGATCTTGCCGCGCCCGCCCAGGCCCTTCAGCATCATCCTTTCCTTCTCGGCATCGTCCGAGACGTAGATGCGGTGCGCGCCCTGCGTCAGGCGGTAGAGCGGCGGGCAGGCCAGGTACAGATGCCCCTTGTCGATCATCGGGCGCATCTGGGTGAAGAAGAAGGTCATCAGCAGCGACGCGATATGCGCGCCGTCGACATCGGCGTCCGTCATGATGATGATCTTGTCATAACGCAGGTCGTCCACGTTGAAGCGCGTGCCCATGCTGACGCCAAGCGCCTGGCAGAGATCGTTGATCTCCTGGTTGGCGCCCATCTTGGAGGACGCCGCGCCCAGCACGTTCAGGATCTTGCCGCGCAGCGGCAGCAGCGCCTGGTTGGTGCGGTCGCGGGCCATCTTGGCGCTGCCGCCGGCCGAGTCGCCCTCGACGATGAACAGCTCGGTCCCCTCGCGGTTGGTGGCGCTGCAATCGACCAGCTTGCCGGGAAGGCGCAGCTTCTTGGTGGCGGTCTTGCGGGCGGTCTCCTTTTCCTGACGACGCTTGAGGCGTTCCTCGGCGCGCAGGATCAGGAAATCCAGGATCGCGCCCGCCGATTTCGTGTCGGCGGCCAGCCAGTTGTCGAAATGGTCGCGCACCGCGCCCTCGACCAGCCGCGCGGCCTCGGTCGTGGCCAGCCGGTCCTTGGTCTGGCCCACGAATTCGGGCTCGCGGATGAAGCAGCTGACCAGCGCGCAGCCGCCCACGCCCAGATCCTCGCGGGTGATCTGCGCGGCCTTCTTGTTGTTCACCCGCTCGCCATAGGCGCGCACGCCCTTGAGGATGGCGGTCCAGAAGCCCAGCTCGTGCGTGCCGCCCTCGGGGGTGGGGACGGTATTGCAATAGGACTGGATGAAGCCGTCGCGGGCGGGGGTCCAGGTGATCGCCCAATCGACCTTGCCCGGCACGCCGAACTTCTCGCGGAAATCGACGCCGCCCGCGAAGGGGCGGTCGGAATAGGTGCTGGCACCCGCCAGGACCTCGGCCAGATAATCGGCCAGACCGCCGGGAAAGCGGAACGTGGCCTCGCGCGGGGTCTCGCCATCGTCGATCTCGGACTTCCAGCGGATCTCGACGCCCGAGAACAGATAGGCCTTGGACTTGACCATCTTGATCAGCCGCGCGGGCTTGAAGCGGTGATGGCCGAAGATCTCCTCGTCGGCATGGAAGGTCACCGTGGTGCCGCGCCGGTTAGGCGCCGCGCCGATCTTCGCCACCGGCCCCTGCGGGATGCCGCGCGAGAAGCGCTGCTCGTAGAGTTCCTTGTTGCGCGCGACCTGCACGACCATCAGATCCGACAGCGCGTTGACGACCGAGGCGCCGACCCCGTGCAACCCGCCCGAGGTCTGGTAGGTGTCGCCCGAGAACTTGCCCCCCGCATGCAGCGTGCACAGGATCACCTCCAGCGCGGATTTGCCGGGGAACTTGGGATGCGGGTCGACGGGGATGCCGCGGCCGTTGTCGCGCACCACGACGCTGTAATCGGCCAGCAGCTCGACCTCGATGCGGCTGGCATGGCCCGCCACCGCCTCGTCCATCGAGTTGTCCAGGATCTCGGCCACCAGATGGTGCAGCGCGCGTTCGTCGGTGCCGCCGATATACATGCCGGGGCGCTTGCGGACGGGCTCCAGCCCCTCCAGCACCTCGATCGAGGATGCGGAATAGGCGTCGCTGGCGGCGTTGCCGGAAAGAAGGTCGTCGGCCATCGGGGGTCGCTCGCTGATAAGGATCGCGGCGCTTATCTCATGCGGCGGGGGCGGGCGGCAAGGGGTTGTGGCCCCCGGGCGCCCAGCCCCCATGGGTCGCGCCTGCTATTCGGGCTCGGCTAGGCGCGCGGCCCACATCGCCTGGAAGGCCGGGCGATCCTGACAGGCCGACAGCCAGGCTCGGATCGCGGGGAAGGGTTCCATCAGCGGGCCGTAGTTCTGGGCATAGCGCACGATCTCGGCCATGTTCAGGTCGGCCACGGTGAAGCGCCCGCCGATCAGATAGGCATGGGTGGCCAGATGATCCTCCAGCACCTTCAGGGGGCGGACCAGCCGTTCGGCGGCCTCGGCCACCAGCCCCGCATCCTCGGGTTCCGACAGCGTGCGGTCGTGCAGGTAGAGCACGGTCAGGGCGTCGGGCTCGATCGCGGTGGCGCCATAGAACGACCACTGGCCCATCAGCGCATCCTCGGCATAGTCCTGGGGGCCGGTGGGGCCGCCATGCTTGCGCGCCAGATGCAGCGTGCAGGCCAGCGATTCCGTCAGGACCAGCCCCTCGTCCTCGATCACCGGGATCGCGCCCGCGGGCGACAGCGCCAGGAAATCGAGGCTGCGGGTGTTCAGGGGCGCGTCCTCGGCCTCGGCATCGGCCAGCCGATAGGCCTGGATCACCGGCACCTGCCGGAAGGGCAGGTCCAGCTCGTGACACAGCCAGATGACGCGCGAGGCGCGGGAACGGGTGACGCCGTGAAGGATCAGCATGGGGATTTCCTCGTTTTGTGCAGCCTGCGGCGCGGGGGCGCGATGCGCAACCCCTCAGCTTGGGTCGTCAGCGCGGGACCCCCGGGCGCAGGCCCGCGCGTGCGGCGGCGCGGTCGATGGCGTCGACGATGGCCTGCGGGTCGCCGTGCTGGGGCATGTGGCCCTGGCCGGGCAGGATGGTCAGCGCCGCATCGGGCAGGGCGCGGGCCAGCGGCTCGGCATGGACGAAGGCGGGCACGATCTCGTCGCGGTCGCCATGCAGGATCTCGACCGGCAGGGTCAGGCGCGGATATTCGGGCGCCATGACGCGCAGATAGGGGCGCAGCCCGCTGATCTGCGCCGCATTCGCGCGATAGTTGCCGCGCCGCACGGCCAGCCCCACGCCGATATACTCGGCATAGCCCGGCGGCACGGGCTGGGGGGCGAAGATCCCCTCCATGATCGCATCGCCAAGCGCCAGGGGCGCCAGCGCGGTCAGCAGGGGCGGACCCACCCGGTCGCCCAAGGGCGTGCCGATGAAGGCGTACCAGCCCGTCAGATCGCCCGGCCACGGCATCGTCGCCCCCGAGACGATCACCAGCGCCGCCGTGTCCGAGGGCGCCCGCTGCGCCCAGGCCAGCGCCACGGCGCCGCCATAGCTGTGGCCCAGCACGATCGGGTCGCGCACGCCCAGCTGGTCTGCAGCGGCGCGCAGCAACTCGGCCTGCGCGATGGGATTGGCGGTCTGCGCGCCGATGGGATCGGTCCAGCCGAGGCCGGGCCGGTCGAAGGCGATGACGCGGTAGCGGTCCGACAGCCGGTCCACCAGATCAAAGGTGAAATCGCGGGTATTGCCGCTGGCCCCGTGCAGCAGGACCAAGTCGGGCCCCGCGCCCGCGACATGGGCGTGGACGGTGGTGCCTCCCACGTCCAGCAGCTGGCCGGTGGGGGGGAACTGCGCCTCGAACCCGGCCTCGCGCGCGCTGGCCCTCGCGTCGACGGCACGGCCGCAACCGGCCATCGCCAGCCCCGCCACGGCGATCCCCAAGGCCAGCCCGATCCGTCGTCCCATGCCCATCGTCTCATCCCGTCCGTGCCGCGCGGGGCGCAACCGCTGCCCCGGCGCGGGGGTTCCGCCCCTGCGACCTCTGGCGCGGCGGTGATTTGCAAGCCCGCGGCGACGGGGGTAACTGGACGGGCCAAGATTGCCAAGGTGCCGCCCATGTCCGCGATGACCCTGCCCACCAAGATCCTGCCTGCCAAGATTTTGACCGCCGCCCTGCTGTCGGCGCTGCCCGGCGCGGCGCTGGCCCATCCGCATGTCTTCATCGACGCCGGGCTGGCGCTAGACTACGACCCGGCCGGGGCGCTGACGCAGGTGACCGTCGAATGGGCCTATGACGATTTCTATTCGCTGCTGATCATCGAGGATCTGGGCCTCGACCCCGATGGCGACGGTATCCTGACCCCCGACGAACAGGCCGCCCTGCAGGGCTTCGATGCCGATTGGGAGGAGGGGTTCGACGGGCGTCTGTTTCTGGACGTCGACGGAGCCCCCGTCGCGCTGCAGGCGCCGCGCCATCTGCCGACACGCTACGAGGAGGGGCGGCTGA